>JAKANS010000037.1 GCA_021823625.1 bacterium
GCCGGGCCGGGGCCCGAACCCAAGCCCAACTCCTCCTCGCCCTTGGCCGAGCTCGGCAAGCGGTCACTGCCCGGGACGCGATGAATTGGTTTGCCCATTGTGGCTACAGCTTTTGTTGAAATGCTCTAGCCGAAGCGAAGCCCAACGGTACGCTGGTCCCCAACCCTGCCGCCGCCAGCCACGCCGAGAAACTCATCAAGGAATTTCTCGCCCGCGAGCCCTTGCGCATCGAAGGCGCCGAGGAACTCGCCCGCCGTCTCGCCCGGCTCACGCACCTCATCCGGGATGCCATCGTGGCTGCCTTCCAGACCGGGAACGCTTCCGAACTTCTGACCGGCTGGCGCTCCGTCTTCGCGCAGACGCTTCTGCCCGAACTTGCCGAAAACGGCAAGGAAGCCGAGTTCGCCGACATGTTCGCGCAGACGCTCGCCTACGGTCTGTTCTCCGCCCGCGCGTTGACGAGTGTCAGCACCCGCTTCTCCCCCGCTGAAGCCGCCAAACTCATTCCCAAGACCAACCCCTTCCTCCGCGATTTCTTCGACCTCATCACCGGCCCGAAGCTGGACGACGAACCGTTCGTCGGTTACGTCCAAGACGTGGTCACGCTGCTCGATTGCGCTGACATGGGTGCGATCCTGGAGGATTTCGGTAAAGGCATTGGTGCTGGTCGGCGGCACGACCTCGTCGTCCACTTTTACGAAACCTTTCTCTCCGCCTACGACCCCAAACTGCGCGAGCTGCGCGGCGTTTATTACACGCCGGAGTCGGTCGTCTCCTACATCGTTGAGAGCATTGACTGGTTGTTACGAGAGAAGTTCGGCCTCAAGGACGGCTTGGCGGACAAAACGAAGATCGCCGTCAAGCTCAAGGAAGGGGCTGAGGTCATTGAGGAGGAATCACATCGCGTCCTCATCCTCGATCCCGCCACCGGCACCGGAACGTTCCTTTTTGAAGTCGTCGAACAAATCCGCGAACGATTTGAGAGAAAACACCAGGCGGGTCTCTGGCCCGCCTACGTCCACGACCATCTGCTGCCGCGCCTTTTCGGCTTCGAATTGCTGATGGCTCCCTACGCCGTCGCACACTTCAAGCTCGGCCTCGAACTCAGCGTGCGGCACCTGCCGGAACTCTGGCGCGCGAATTGGGCCTACCAATTCCGCCCGAACGAGCGCCTCAACATCTACCTCACCAACACCCTCGAAGACATCGAGAAGGTTGCCCAGCAGCTTGGCCTGCTTTCCATCATCAGCCGCGAGGCCAACGAAGCCAGCACCGTCAAAAAGCACCGCCCTGTCCTCGTCGTCCTCGGCAATCCACCTTACTCCAACTTCGGCCGCCAAAACCGCAATGACTTTATCCTCGGCCTGCTCGACGACTACAAGCGCAGCCTCAAGGAAAAGAAGCTCAACCTCGACGACGACTTCATCAAATTCCTCCGCTGGGCGCATGACCGCATCGAGCGACCGGCCAGGGTGTCATCGGCTTCATCACCAACAACGTCTATCTCGACGGCCTGACGCACCGCCGGATGCGCGAGAGCCTGCTGGAAACTTTTGACGAGGTTTACGTGCTAAATCTCCACGGCTCGTCGAAAAAGCAGGAGGCCTGCCCGGATGGCACCAAGGACGACAACGTCTTCGACATCACCGTCGGCGTGGCCATCGCGCTGTTCGTGAAGCTGCCACCGGACGCGAAAGGTAGGGCGGGCAGTCCTCTGTCCGCCGCCAAACGGCGCGGTGAGGACACCACACCCTACCGCGGCAAGAAGCTCCTCGCGACTGTCCACTACGCCGACCTCTGGGGTCTGCGGAAAAGCAAATACGACTGGCTGGGCAGCCACCACGCCACCACGACCGAATGGACCAGCTTTCAACCCGACGCGCCGGATTTCCGCTTCGTGCCGCGCAATGCGAAATTCGAGCGAGAGTGGAACGCGGGATGGAGCATTCGTGACATCTTCCCGGTCAGCAACAACGGGCTGAAAACTGATCGGGACGAACTCTTCTTCGATTTCGACCGGAAGGAACTGGAAAAGCGGATGACAATGTTCTTCTCCAAAGACGCCCCCGCCTCGTTTCTCCAGAAATTCCGCGTTGAAGATTCCAGCAGCTACGCCATCGAAACACGACGGTGGCAGCGCAAGTTCTCCGCCAAAGCGATCCAACGGTGTCTTTACCGGCCTTTCGACTTCCGCTGGCTCTACTACGACATCGGATTGACCAGCCGGCCGGCGGACAAGGCGATGAGGCACATGCGAGAGCGCTTCCATAAATGATGTAGCGTATCCGGCGTGTAAAAAGAAGCCGCGGCAGTCTGCGGACGTGACGGTGGCGAAGGCCGCCCCCACGGCCTTGAGCAACTGGCGTGCGGTGCGCGGATCACGGCTTTTCACCCCCTGTTTGACCTTGCTCCATAGGTTCTCAATCGGGGTGAAGTCCGGCGAATAGGGCGGCAGGTATTCCCACCGCGCCCCGGCGGCCTCAAGGGCCTCCCGGACGCCCGCCACTTGGGGCGGGGCCAGATTGTCCAGGATGACCACGTCGTCCCGTTGTAACACCGGCACCAGCCCCTGTCTCACCCACGCCCAAAACAGTTCGCCAGCCATCGGCCCGTCAAACAGCCACGGGGCTTGCGGCCCCTTCAGCCGCACAGCGGCGATCTGCGTGGTTGTCTGATAATGCCCCTGCGGCACGGGACAGACCAAGCGCTGGCCGACCGGACTGCGCCGTAGCGCCGGGTCATCTGCGTGTGGGCCCCGCTTTCATCCACGAATACCAGCCGGGCGGCGGGCAGCGTTTTTTTACAGCTCCAGCCCAGCCGGCGGAGCCACCGGTCCATGGTGGAGGTGGGCCGCTCAAAGCGTGCACCCAGTTCGGCCAGCGTCGCGTCCGGCTGCCGGGCGAGCAGTCCGAGCAGCCGGGCCTTGCGGGATTCGGTCAGGAGGGTCTTGCGACCGCACCGGTGCGTTTGCGGTTCCAAGGTTCCGAGCGTCTGGAAGTGCTGGCGGACGCGGCGCACGGCGGCGACACAGTAGCCGAAGCTGGCGGCGATCTCGCGGGTGCTCTGGCCTTGGTCGTAGAGTTTGAGAATGCGCTCCCGCACCGGAACCGGAATGGCTTTCATGCCGCAACCCTGCCATGTCGCCAGCGGTCCAGCAAGCTATATCATTTATGGAAATGCTCTAGCCGGAGAGAACGTGGGGCTCTGCGCTCTTCGCCAATCTCGTCGAGGCGAAGAAGGCGCGTTTTTGGCAACCGGCGCTTTGGTAAACAAGGACGTAGTCTCGCTGTTCGACATCGGCACGATCTTCCCGCTCTATCTGTACGCGAACGGCGAAACCGAGTCGCAGCAGGAACTCGTGCCCCACGAGAACGACCGCCGCCCAAACCTCGCCGCCGCATTTGTGCGGGCGTTCGAGCAGAAGCTGGGACTGACGTTCCTCCCCGAAGGGCACGGCAACCTCAAGAAGACCTTCGGGCCGGAAGACATTTTCCACTACGCCTACGCCATCTTTCACTCGCAAAGTTACCGCGAGCGTTACGCCGAGTTTCTAAAGCTCGATTTCCCCCGCTTGCCGTTGACGAGCAAGGTGGCGCTGTTCAGCAAGCTCTGTCCGTGCGGCGAACGGCTCGTGCTCTTGCACACAAAGACCGCTGGCGACCCGGATGACGTCCCATTCGACGTGCCCGGTGACAACCTGATAGAGCACGTTGTTTACGTCCCGCCAAAGGGTGCCGTCGGCAAGCGAATGGTAAAGGCCGCGGCTCGCGAAGCCGAATTGTCCGACGAATCGGTAGAAGAGGCGACCGAGCAGCCTTCGCTTCCCGCCGGCCCAACCGGCCGGGTTTATATCAACGCCAGACAATATTTCGAGGGCATCCTGCCCGTGGTCTGGCAGTTTCGCATCGGCGGCTACCAAGTCTGCGAGAAGTGGCTCAAGGACCGCAAAGGCCGCGCGCTCACGCACGACGACATTGAGCACTACCAACGCACCGTCAGCGCGCTGGCCGAGACGCGCACGCTCATGGCCCAGATTGATTCCCTCATCGCCGACCACGGCGGTTGGCCCTTGAGCTGACACACACATCCTCTCCTGTACCCATGTGCTGCGATGGACGCCGTTATCGCAGCCAAGCGCTGGAAAGCGCCGGCGAGCGCGTCGTTGAACTCTGGCGCGACACCGGGCCGGATCGGCAGACCAGGAGAAGAGCACGGGCAGCCAACCTCGACAAACGTCGCGGATCAGTGGGGTGTCGGCCGAGTCACGATTGACGGGCGCGGCGGACGGTTCATGCCTTCGCCGAGGTAGAAGCCCGGCTGGGTCGGCTGGTTGTAACCCACGTTTTGCCAAGCGACGCTGAGGCGGTATTGCGGGTCGTGCATCAATGTGCGGAGCCGGTGCTGGGTTGGGACCGTCGTGGTGTAAAGGCGCAGTTCCTGGTTGTCGGCGGAGCGCCAGATGACTTCTTCGCGCCAGTCGCCGAGGATGTCGGCGCACAAAACGGGCGTGGCTTTGGTGCCGTTGTTCGCGGCGCAGCCGTCGGCAGTAAGGAGCCGGGTCTCCGTGCCATCCAGCCAGTTCCACTTTGAAATCGCGGTGCGATCGAGCAGTTCGCGAAGCAGATCGCCATCCCACCAAACCCCGAAGTTGCACGAGCGCGGCTTGCGCTCGGAAACCTGCTCACCCTTCGCGGACCAAACCCCGTTCAGCCCCGCGCCCGCCGCCCACATCTCATAGCCACGGTGGCGCGGGTCGATGTCCATCGCCACGCCGCGGCCCACGTCAGGCGACGGCTGGCTCCAAAGGATCTGGCCGGTGCGGGCGTCGTGCAATTCGGCGCCGTGCGGGTGACGCGGCTTCTCGTGGATGTCGAACACTTCGAGGCCGGGCCGGTCAGGATCGATATCCGACAGGTGCAGCGCATCGCCGTGACCGAGACCGGTCGAGTACAAGCCGCGACCGCCGTCGTCGATGCAGCAGGCGCCATAGACGATCTCGTACTTGCCATCGCCGTCCAGGTCACCCACGGACGCGTCGTTCGGCGTGTAGCCGGGCGGTGTGCGCAACGGGATGGAAAGATAAGGCCGAGCCGACGCGTTCGCCCCCACGGTGAACCGCGCACTGGCTGCGCGTTCCCGGCCAGCCAACACGGGCTTCACGAAGTAAGCACTGGCTTGCCCTGGCGGCGGCGAGTCGTCCGTGAAGCAGGTCGAGTTCATGATCGGCTCGGCGTTCAGCCGCGTGGCGTCGCCATCGCCCGCAGCCCGGTAGAGGTTGAAAGCAGTGGCGTCCGGGTCGGTGCCGAGCAGGCGCCAACTGATGAACACCTTGCCGTCCGCCGGTTTCGCGGCCACCACGCCGCGGCCGAGGGTTTCCATTTGGCGCGGCGCGCAAAGACCGTTCGTCGAGAGCGCGAGCGTGGCGGCGGCGAGGAGCGATCGGGTCTTCATCGTGTGTGCCGGAAACAACAGGCCGCACTCCGGGAGAACTTCTCCGGAAGCGGGGCAGTGCATGGCCAAAGTAGGGCGCGGTCCGCCGGCTGACAAGGCAGGCGCGCCGACCTTCGAGCGCACCTCCGAATCGAGGCTGACAACCCGCGCTGCGAGTGCGATTTTCGGCGCCATGAAACATCCCATTTCCCGCACCCGCCTTGCGCTGGATTCGCTGTGCTGCCTGGCGGCTTGCCTGGCCGCGGCCTTCGCTCTTATACGCACCGCCAGTGCCGCCGCACCTGCACTGCCACCTTGGCGCTTCGCCGCCATGCAAACCGCGACGAAGGACGCCGGGCATCAGAACGCCGAAACGCAGGTTAAGTTGGTCAAGCCACTCGATTCCGACGGCATCGGCGGTAAAGCAGAGGACAACCTGCATCGAACCATGACGGCATCGCGCGACCTGGACCGGCGTCTCGCGGCCGGCGCTCAGCCTGTGCCGGCGAACTTGTACTTCAGGCCCGATGGCAAGGGAGGTTTCACCTTTGACACCGGCGTTCTCAAAGGGCGTCTGCATGCAAACGGCAAATCGCTCGGCTTGACCGAGGTCGTGCACGTGCCGACGGGCGCGCGGCTGGATCGGAGCAACGGACTCTTGAGCCACTACCGGGTGTTCACCACCGGCAAACGGTACGGCGGCGGCGCGTGGGATTGGCCCAGCACAGCGGCATTGCTCGAAGACGGCCAGGTTGAAGTCCGCTGGCCAGCGGCGGAAGGCCGGCCGTTCACCCTGCGCGCGACCTATCGGCTGACCGGCGCAGCCACCATCGAAGTTGAAACGGCGGTGGAGGCGCAAGCGGCGTTGCGGGACTTCGAGTCGTTTCTGGCGTCGTATTTTGCACCGGCCTTCACCAACGCACTGGTGAGGGGAAAGGCCGGCGCAACCTCAGACCTGGCCGCGGTCACGGCCGACAAAGGCGATTGGCAAATGTATCCACGCGACGCGGCCGCGCGACAACTCGCCGAGGACGGCCGCTGGAAACTCGAACCGAACCCGGTGGCGTGGACCTTCCCCGCCGAGTTCGCCGGGCCGGCCGCGGAAGCACAGCGGCGCGCGCCGGGCCTCGGTTTGGTGGCCGTGATCAAGGCGTCGGCGACAGACTGCTTCGCCATCGCGTTGCCACATCAAACCGAAAGTCACTACTCGGTCTATTTCTCGCAGTTCGGGCGCAATTTCCAGGCGGGCGAAACGGCACGGGCCAAGGTGCGGTTGATTCTTTCCGAGACCCAAGCCCAATAGTGGTGGAGCCGGCATCGACTCCAAACCCGCCGCGCCAGATACAAGGTGTGTCCAGACCTTGAGATGTGACACTTTTTGTCGCAATTGATACAAATTGTGTGCCGTTATGGGGAGGGAGTCGGGCTCGATCCGCGGGCTTTCCCCGACGCCTTTGGGCCTTTGCGCCGTTGCGTTGGGGCGGCGGTTTCGGGTTCACTTTCCGGCTGTGAGAATTTTCGTCATCGGGGCCGGCGGGCGCGAGCACGCCCTGGTATGGAAACTGGCACAGTCGCCGCACGCGACCCAGATGTGGGCGGCGCCCGGCAACGCGGGCATCGCGGCTGAGCGTCTCGCCAGGAACGGGTCGCCGGTGGCCTGCGTGCCCATCGGGGCGGAGGATTTGCCCCGGTTGCTCGCCTTCGCTCAAGACCAAAAGCCCGACCTCACAGTGGTCGGCCCGGACAATCCTCTGGCGCTGGGCATTGTCGATTTGTTCAATGAACACGGCCTGCGCGCGTGGGGGCCAAACAAGGTGGCGGCGCAATTCGAGTCATCCAAGGTCTTCGCCCAGCAGTTCATGGAACGCCACGGCATCCCGGCGCCGAAGGCCGGCGTGTTCACCGTCGCGCGGGCGGCTTCGCGCTTCGCTGCCGAGCTGGGCGGGCGTTGCGCCGTGAAGGCCGACGGGTTGGCGCTGGGCAAAGGCGTCATCATCAGCCACGACATGGCCCAAGCCGATGCGGCGATCGAAGAAATCCTGGTTAAGCGGGCCTTCGGCGCAGCGGGGGCGCAAGTCGTGATTCAGGAATTGCTCGCCGGCACCGAGGTGTCGCTGCACGCGCTTTGCGATGGCACCAGCGCGAAGCTCTTTCCCACCTCGCAGGACCACAAACGCGCGCTCGACGGCGACGCCGGTCCGAACACCGGCGGCATGGGCACTTACTCCCCCACCCCGTTCCTTACCGACGCTCACCTGGCGATGGCCTACCGCGACATCCTTCAGCCCTGGCTTAAAGGCTGCGCGGCCGAGGGTATCGACTTCCGTGGCTTGCTTTATCCAGGTCTGATGCTCACGAAGGACGGCCCACGCGTGCTCGAATTCAACGCCCGTTTCGGCGACCCGGAAACGCAGGTGTACTTGCCACGCCTCGAGAACGACTTGGTGGAACTCCTCGAAGCAAGCGTGAATGGAACGCTTGCCCAGGTCGAACTCAAGTGGAGCGCGCTGGCCAGCGTGTGCGTGGTGATGGCCTCGGGCGGTTATCCGGGAAGCTACGCGAAGGGCAAACCCATCTCCGGTCTGGACGCTGCGGCCGCGCTCCCGAACACGAAGGTCTTCCATGCCGGCACGACGCTCGCGGGCGGCCAAGTCGTCACCAACGGCGGGCGCGTCTTGGGAGTGACCGCCTGGGCGGCGAGTCTGCGCGCGGCCCGCGACGCGGCTTACGCGGCGGTGGAACAAATTCGATTCGAGGGCGCTCACTTCCGCCGGGACATCGCGAGCAAGGGACTGAAGCCCGGCTGATCTCAGCGCACGCGGGCAGTCAGAGAATCCATTTTCGTCGTCGGCCCGCAAACCTTGCGAGTCCGTTTCATGCCAGCTTTGACTGGCTTTTGCTGGCCGGGACGGCATCTTTTGGCCATGAAGTTCATTCTGTCCACGCAGAACATCACACTGACCCAGGCGATCGAGGACCACATCCTCGACCGGATCGACAAATTGGAGCACTTGAATCGCTGGGCCGTGGATGCGCGGGTGATTCTGGTGCACGACAAGACCAAGGTGCCGGAGAAGCAGTTCAGTTGTTCCCTCCGGCTGGGCGTGCGCGGGCCGGACCTGTTTGCTGAGGACACGAAAGGTGATCTTTATCTGGCGATCGACAACGTTTTCAAGAAGATCGAACAGCAAATCCGCAAACGGCACAGCAAGCGCAAGGCGACCAAGCACAGCCAGGCCGCGCGGCTGAAGACGAAACGCCAGGAAGAACAGATCTAGAACGGATCCAACCGCGGGTGGAGTTGGGTGGGGTTGCTGGCCTGACTTTTCGCGGCCTGCGCGCGCGGCCGCCGGTTCTGCCCGGTTTACGCGGTGGCGAGGGAGCGCGCGGCTTGGAGCACGCGGTCGGTCACGTCGTCGAGCACGGCGGCCACCGGCGGGGTCAGCGATTCGCCCAGCGTGAACGGATCGTCAACCTCGACCGCGAAGATGCGGATGCGTTCGGGCATGGCCAGGCCCAGCAGGCGCCCGCAAGCGATGGTATCGCCCACCCCCAGAAAATGTGGTGAGCCACCCCGGCGGGTGAGGCTGTCGTCACCGTCGATTTCGTGGAGGCAACCCGGCGGCACGCGCCCGGTTTGGATGGAATCTACGATCACCAGATCGCGGCAGCCCACGATGTAATCGAGGAGCGAGAGCCCCATTTCCTCAACTTCCACCGCGGCGATGTCTTCGTCGGGCTTGAGTCGTCCGCGGAGCGCGCGGACCACGTGGAGGCCGACGGCGTCATCGGACAGGATGGCGTTGCCAAGGCCCAGGACGAGCACTCGCGGGGGAGCCGTTTCAGCATGGCAAGGCGGCCGTGACGACACCGTTTCCGGTTGCGCCATGACCGCCTCGCGCATACCCAACTCTCGATAACCAACAACACTCACGGAGAAAAACAGCCGGCGCGTCCGCGCCTCCGCAGACTTCAGCCTTGAACCAACTCGCGCAGAAGCTGGCGGTCGCGATCATAGACTTTCACGCGCAGCGGCGTGCTGCCCGGCAGCGAATGAGTGGCACAGCCCAGGCAGGGATCGTAAGCCCGAAAAGCCATCTCGACCTTGTTCAGCAAGCCCTCGGGCACTTGCGCGGCGTCTTTGACGCCTTGGATCAAACCCTTCGCGGCGCGCTCGACACTCATGGCGATGCGGGCCGCGTTGTTGCCGGTGGCCACGATCATGTTTGCCATCGTCATCACGCCGCGGTCGTCGGTCTGGTAATGGTGAAACAGCGTGCCGCGCGGGGCTTCGACCACGCCCATGCCTTCCTGGGGCCCGTTCGTCGGAACGCGGCGAACTTCCGGGCTGGTGATCTCGGGATCGTTGATCAACTGCTCGATCCGCTCGGCCGCGTAAATCATCTCGATGACGCGCGCCCAATGCGTGGCCAGGGTGTGGTGGACCGGTTTGCTGCCAAGGGTTTTGTAGAACTCCTCGTAGGCGACCTGGGCCTTGGGCGTGGCCATGCCGTCGGCGGCGTTCAGGCGGGCCAGCGGGCCGACGGCATAAATCGGCGTGTCGGGGCCTTCCACGAAATCCTTCCAGCCGCGCTGCTTCAGGAACGTGAACTTCATGTAGCTCCACGGCTCGACGTGTTCGGCCACGAACTCGCGATACTGCTGGGCCGTGAACTTGCAGACTTCCTTGCCGTTGCAGTCCACCACGCGGAGTTTGCCGTCGTAGAAATTGACCTTGTTCTGCTCATCCACCATGCCCATGTAGCACGTCTTGTGGGTGAAGGCGTCCGAGGTGATCAGCTTCACGTAACCGGGGTTGCCGAGCACGATCTGTTTGAACACGTCGTTGGTCCAGAGGGCGAACTCGACGCCGTCCTGGGCGAGCTGCTGGAACTTCGGGAGATCGGCCGGGTTCAAGGGCTTGCTGACGCCGCCGGGCAAACCCAGGACGGGATGCACGACCTTGCCGCCGAAATAAGCGATCAGCTCGCGGAGGCGTTTGCGCGTGCCGATGACCTTTTTGCCGGCCTCAAGGCCAACCTTGCCGATCACACCGACAATGTTGCGCTCGGCGGGCGGCGCGTCCGGTCCCACGATGAAGTCCGGCCCGCCCAGCACGAAGACGTGCAGCGCGTGGTCTTCGAGGACGAAGGTGTTATAGACCAGTTCGCGAATCTTCCGGCCCGCCGAGGTCGGCTCGACTTTGTAGAGATCGTCCAAGGCCTTGGTGGAAGCCATGTGGTGAGCGGTCGGGCAGACGCCGCAAATGCGGCTGGTGATTTGCGGCATGTCCTCGGCCGGCCGGCCGAGACTGAACACCTCGAAGCCGCGCAACTCGGGCACCTGCATGTAAGCGCGTTCGACGTCGCCCTTGCTGTCCAGGTAAATGTCGATCTTGCCGTGGCCTTCAAGGCGGGTGATGGGGTCGATGGTGACGTTGCGCCGGCTGGCCTGGTACGCCGCGTTGGCGCGCAGGTTGCCCTGATTGAAGGCTTGTTTGACTGCAGGTTCCATAGGTCAGCGCCTCAATGTCCGTTGCCCGTCATGGCCAGATCGACTTTACGCCGGAGGATGCTCTTCGCCAGTCCATACCGGTAAAACGTGCCAACAGGATCCGGGATGCCGGCCAGGGTCTTCCGGATGCCTTCCTCGTCCTTCGCCTCCACGTTCGCGCAAAGCGAAGACAGGATTTTTGCGCCCTGGTCACGCACCCGCGAAGTGGGGCCGAAGCAGCCGGTGCAAGGCATGTTCCCGCTGGTGCAGGCCGCGCCGCAACCGCTCCGAGTAGCCGGGCCCATGCAAACCATGCCTTGGGCGAGAAAACACTTGGTGGGGTCGGCGAGCGCCTGGTGCGGACGCTTGAACTCGGTGAAAGCGACGTTGGTGGGTTTGGTCGCCTTGCGTTCGCATTCGTCGCAGAGCGCGATGTCTGGCGCCAGCACCGAACCTTTGGGCGGGAGCTTGCCGCCGAGCAGGGCGTCGAAGGCGGCCTTGGTCAGCTTCGGCGTCGGCGGGCAACCGGGGATGTAGAAATCCACGTCCACCACCTGGTCGAGCGTGCGAACCACATTGCGGAACTCGGGCAGGTGCGGCGCGCGACCGGCTTCCTCGAAGTGGATCTGGGGGCGCGTCTTCTTTTCGTTCACCAACGCCGGGCAATCCTCGTAGTTGAACTTGAGGATTTGCTCGCGCGAAAACTGGTTGGCCAGCGCGGGGATGCCCCCCAACTGCGCGCAGGCGCCGTAAGCGATCAAATACTGGCTCTTGCGGCGCAACAACACGGCGAGTTCCTCCTGTTCGGAGGTGCGGATGGCGCCGTTCAGGAGCGTGGCGACGATCGACTTGTCCGGCATCGCCGCAACGTCCTTGTACTTGAAATCCATCGCCACCGGCCACAGGACGATGTCCACCTTTTCGACCACGCCGAGAATGTCCTCGGCGAGATCGACGACGGTTTCTTCGCAGCCTCCGCACGAGGCGCACCAGTAAAAGGCAACTTTGGGCTTAGGCATGGACGGCCTCCATCGGTTTAAGTTGGGCGGCGCGGGTGGGGCAAGGGCCCTGCGCCGCGTCGCGCGCTTGCACTTCCACGGCGAGGTGTTCGATCTCCTTGTCCCAAGTCTCGAATTTCTGCGGCATCCCGAGCGGGCCAAGCTTTTTGATCTGCTCGGTCATCTCGTTGATGACGGTTTTGACCTTCTCGCCTTCGGCGGCGGAGATCCATTCGAGCCGGACGCGCCGTTCCTCGATGCCCATGTCTGCCAGCAGGCGCTTCAAGAGCTCGAAGCGGCGCAGCATCTTGTAGTTGCCCTCGACGTAGTGGCAGTCGCCCGGGTGGCAGCCGCCAATCAGGACGCCGTCGGCGCCCTTGGCCAGTGCTTCGAGGACGAACTGCGGGTCCACGCGCCCGGAGCACATGAGCCGGATGACCCGGACGTTCGAGGCGTATTTCAGCCGCGACACGCCCGCCAAGTCCGCGGCGGTGTACGTACACCAGTTGCAGAAGAAGGCCACGATGCGTGGCGTCCATTCCTTAGTCATAGGCCAGCACTCCTTCGATCTCGCTGAAGATTTCCTGGTCGTCGAAAAGGTTCTGCACGATCGAGGCCGACGGACAGGATCCCACGCAGGTACCACAACCCTTGCACAACGCCTCGTTGATGTAAGCCTTCTTCCGGCCCTCGTCGAAGAGGATCGCCGTGTACGGGCAGAGGGGGATGCAGGATTTGCAGCCTGAACACTCGTCTTCGAGGATGTGCGCGGTGTTCGGTTCCTGCTCGATGTATCCCTTGTCGATGAGCACCAGCGCCTCCGCCGCTGCGGCGCCTGCCTGAGCCACGGTGTCGGGAATGTCTTTCGGCCCCTGGCAACAACCGGCGAGGAACACGCCGTCGGTGAACGTGCTGACCGGCGCCAGCTTGGGATGCCGTTCGAGGAACCAGCCGTCGCCGCCGCAACTCATGTTGAAGAGCCGCCGCACTTCGCCGGCGTCAGCCTGCGGTTCGAGGCCGGTTGCCAGCACCACCATGTCCACCGGGATGCGGCGGACGACGCCGGCCAGCGTATCCTCGACGCGGATGACCAGCCGGCCTTCTTCTTCGGGCGTCATCGCCCAATCGGTGACCTCGCCGACACGGCCGCGGATGAAGTGGGTGCCTTCCTCGAGCAGCTTGTTGTAAAACTCCTCGTAGCCTTTGCCCGGCGTCCGCATGTCGATGTAGAAGTTATACATCTCGGCGCCGGTGTGCTCCCGGAGCAAATGCGCGAGCTTCATCGAATACATGCAGCACACGCGCGAACACCAGAGGTTCGTCTTTTTATCACGCGAACCGACGCAATGGATGATGCCGATGGACTTCGGCGTTTTGGGGGAGCCGTCGGCATTCTTGCCTTCGCGGAGGATCACCTCGCCGCCGGTCGGCCCCGAGGCGTTCACCAAGCGCTCCACTTCCAGCGCGGTATAGACGTTCTTGTAGTTACCGTAGCCGTAAGCCGGCGAGCGACCGGCGTCGTAAGTCTTGAAGCCGGTGCAGACGATGATCGAACCAACCTTGACCTCCTGGAGCGTATCCTTCTGCGTGAAATCGATGGCGTGCTTCTCGCCGCAGGCCTCGACGCAGGTTTTTTTGCACTTGTCGCCCACGACCGGGGAACCGTCAGGGTTCTTGTTGCGTTTGAAGTTGAGGCAGACTTCCGGGTCGATCAGCACCGCCTGCGGCGTCGCTTGCGGGAACGGGATGAAGATCGGCTTGCGTTTGCCGAGACCCTCGTTGAAGTCGTCGGCGAACTTCGGCTCCTTGAACACGCAGTGAGAGATGCAGTCCTGGCAGCCGGTGCAGAGATCCTCATTGACGTAGCGCGCCTTGCGCTTGACCTGAACCGTGTAGTTGCCCACGAAGCCGTCCACCTTGGTCACCTCGGAGTAAGTCCAAAGCGTGATGTTCGGATGCGAACCGACTTCGGACATTTTGGGCGTCAGGATGCACGCCGCGCAATCGAGGGTCGGGAACGTCTTGTCGAACTTGGCCATGTGCCCGCCGATGCTGGGCTCGCGCTCGACCAGATAAACTTTCTTGCCGGCGTTGGCGAGGGTCATCGCCGCGTGGATGCCGGCAATGCCCCCACCGACGACCAACACGTCCGGGTGAATCTCCACCTTTTTGATCTCGAGTGCTTTGTGGTGGGCCACACGCTGGATGGCGGCCCGGGCGAGCGCCTTCGCCTTCTCGGTGGCTTCGCCCCGGTCGGTGTGCACCCAGGAGTCATGCTCCCGGATGTTCACCATGTGGAAATAAAACGGATTCAGTCCGCCGGCTTCGACGGCCCCGCGGAACGTGTGCTCGTGCAGTAGCGGCGAACAGGAGGCCACCACCACGCGGTTGAGCCGGTGCTCGCGGATGTCCTGCTGAATCAGCTCCTGGCCGGGGTCGGAGCACATGTACTTGTAGTCGCGCGAGAGCGCCACGCCGGGGAGCGTCTCGACGTACCTGGCGACCACGGCGCAATCCACCATGGCGGCGATGTTGTGGCCGCAATGGCAGACGTAAAACCCGATCCGAAGTTCTTCCTTCTTGGCACTCATGGTTTCGCCTTTTCGCAGAGGGAAAGCGCAGTTGGCGGGTTCATGCCATCGCCGCGGCGAGCGGTTTCATGGGGACCATCCCGCGGTTGAGCACCACTTGATCGGCCGGCAGCCCGAACGCCAGGCCCATGAGCTGGCTGAAATAAACCGTCGGGATGGGCACCGGCTCCCACTTTGCGGCGATCTTGGGATGATAGGCGTCCAGGTTGAACTGGCACAGCGGACAGACGGTGGCGATGACGTCCGCGCCGCGTTTGATGGCTTCCTTGAGCAGGATGTAGCTCAAACGCAGGCCCGCCTCCGGCAGCGTGCCGGTGAGACTGCCCCCGCAGCACTTGGTCTTGAGCGGCCATTTGATGACGGTGGCGCCGAGCGTTTCGAGCAGGCGATCCATGGTGGTGGGATTGCTCTGGTCGTCAAAGGTGGCGTAGGGCCGGACGATCTGGCAGCCGTAGTAGGGCGCCACCTTCAGGCCTTTCAGGGGCCGGGTAATCTTCTGTTTCACGGCCTCGAGGCCGATGTCGTTGATCAAGACGTCCAGGGGATGGCGGACCGCGGAGCTGCCGTCGCAGCGCAAGCCCACGGTTGCGAGGGCGCGGGACACCGTCTGGCGCATCGCCGGGTATTCGTGCAGGTAGTGTTGGGTCTTGTTGAGGACGAGATAGCAGGCGCTGCACGGCGCCAGGATTTGTTGCAGGCCGCTCTTTTCGGCGATGGCGAGGTTCCGGGCGGCGGCGGCACAGGCCTTGCCCTCGTCCACGGCCATGTACGCGGTCGCACCGCAACAGTTCCAGTCGTCGAGTTCCTGCAATTCGACCCCGAGGTGCTTCATCACCGGCAGCAAGGACTCTTCGTAGGCGCGGCCGGTGCCTTTAAGCGAACAACCCGGGAAATATGCGTATTTCATGCCTTGGCCTTTCCGTTTTCGTGGTCCACTGCTTCCATGATCTTGGCCAGTTCTTCGCGGTGCTCGATCTTGTCCTGCTTCAGCGAGAAGCGTCCGGTCTTCATGAGGTTCATCCCCAGCCCAGCCATCCCCAAGGCGGCCATCGGATTGGTGCGCAGGTACATCTTCGTAACCAGCCAGGTTTCGGAAATCCGACCGTAGTCATGCACCATCTTGGTGAATTCCTCAGCCAGTACCGGAATCGGGAAACGCTTCGGATAGACCTCTTCCTTGATCGCACGCTGCTTGAGCTCGTACATGATGTCGGTGATGCGGATCTGGCGCGGGCATTCGGTCGTGCACGCGTAGCAGGAAGCGCAGAGCCAGATGGTATGGCTTTGCAGCACCTCGTTCTTGAAGTCCGACCGTACCAGTTCCATCACCTGGCGCGGCGTGTAATCCATGTAGATGCTCAAAGGGCAGACGCCGGAGCAGGTGCCACACTGGATGCAGTGTTCGAGCGCTTCGCAGCCGGGAACACTCATCACATCGCGCCCAAACCCCGGAACCCGGTCGGCCTCGTACTTGATCGTGCGTTTGATTTCCATACCGTTTCGGCCTTCCGGTCGCCTCCGCGTGCGACCGGTGATGCAAAAGCTATCGAGGGACAATTTGGGCCAACCCTACGGCTTGGCTAACCGCGTTTTGTTGAAAATTAACCCTTTCTTGGTAACACATATACATTAGTGTTTAGTATTATACAGAAAACCGCTTTCCGCGAGCGGCGACGAAAAACCGGCGACGGACAAAGGGGATGCTCCCAAGGGACCGGTCGCGGCGGGGCGCGTTACCGGACGCAGCGGTAAACCAAGGCGGGAGGGACGTTCTGCCAGACCAACGCGCTGACGCGGACTTCTCGGAACAGGGTCGAGAGCAGCCGCCAGTAGCGCACGGCAGAGGGCGCGAGCCGCGAATGCAGGTAGGCAAAAGTTGTGAACACGCCGCCTGGTGCGAGCGCCGTCGCCACGTTCGTCATGATCCGTTTCTGGAGTTCCGTGGGTATGATCGCCCAAGGCAATCCGCTGACCACGTAGTTGGCGTGTTTGCGTCCGAGGCGGACCACCTGCTCATGAACCTGTTCGGCGGAGGCATGGACGACATCCAATTGCGGAAAACGTTGTTGCAGGTGCCGAACGGCACGTTCGTCCAACTCCAACGCAACGAACGCACTCTGCGGACCAACGGATTCCAGAATCACGCGGGTGAAGGCACCCGTGCCGGGGCCGAGTTCCACCACCAAATCGGCGTGAGCAAGATTGCTGCCGGCGACCATCGCCCGGGCCAGCGCGCGCGAACTGGGACACAGCGCCCCCACGGTGCCGGGCGAGCGGAGGAAGGCGCGTACGAACTCCGCGTGCTCACGCAGGGCGCTTGGGAACCCCCGCCTGAAGCCGGGGCCAGCCACGGCCTTGCGCGCGGGTGTCGGGCGTTCGGATGAATTAGCTGTTTGTGCCCACATGCGGTTGCCGGTCTGGCAAATGCTGCGTCACAAACACCCTGCGCGATAAACCGCCCAGCGTCAACGCCACCTTTGCACCCCGCGCGGGCGAACCGCGCCGGGCGGTTCAGGCCACGTGGCGACGGCCTGCGTGGGATCAGCCCGCCGCGTTCTCGCGTTCGGGAAACTCGAACCCGATTTTGCCTTTTTCCTCCATGACCAGGAAGGCGCCAAATGGTTTGCCGCTGCGGCGCGAAACGAATTTCGACAACAGATCGGTGCGCCCGGCAGCGAGCAGCTTCGCCATTTGCGCGCGTTCGATTGGCTGCTCCAAGACCACTTTGCCCGACTTGAACTTGCACGGGCGCGCGTCGCGCTGGCTGTTCTCGCACAGATAGTCCGTCTCGGATTCGAACACGCGTCCGCCGCAGCGCGGACACTTCCCGATCGGCTCCTGGCCCGTGAAATCCACCTTGACCGGCGGCTCTTTCGGATTCGCCTCGTTGCCGGCTCCGCCTGCCCTTGGCTTCTTCTGCCGCGGCGCGAACTCGAAGCCAACCTCGCCGTCTTTCAACACCAGGAAGGCTTCGAACTTCCGGCCGGTCCGCTTGGACACAAAACCGGTGAGCAAGTCCGTTTTGCCTTCCGCGAGCAGCTTCGCGACCTGAGCCGGTTCGAGCGTTTGCTGGAGGATGACTTTGCCGGTCTTGAAACGGCACGACTTCGCGGGCCCGACGGCCTTTTCGCAGACGTAGTTCATGCCGGCGTCGAACACCGAACCGCCGCATTTCGGGCATTTGCCGAGGGGTTGCTGACCGGTGAAATCAGGTGCGGCCTCGGTGGCCTTGCCTCCGCCCTCGCCGCCGCCTTCAGCGTTGCTATTGCCGTTGCCGAAATCGAACTCGGCTTTGAAGTCGGGCGCCGGGCCCAGCTTCATCATCGCGTTGAACGGCCGGCCCTGCTTGCTGCGGAAGCCTTGCAGGGGCCCGACCTTGCCCTGGCTGAGCAGCGCCTCCACCTCCTCCGGCTCGAACTGGCGGCCCAGAATGATTTTGAACAGCGCCCAATTGCACGCGGCGCATTGGAAGGTTTTGTACTTTTCGTGCACCTCGCCGCCGCATTTCGGGCAGCGCGCCTGCAAGGCACCGAAATCGCCCGGCACCGTGTCGTGCTCGTAGGATTTCGCGCGGTCCACGATGCGGCGGGTCATGTCCGCGATGCCGCGCATGAACTCTTCGCGGCGCAGGCGGCCGTACTCCATTTGTTTGAGCTGGTACTCCCAGTCGCCGGTCAACTCCGGCTTCGTGAGTTCCTGGATGCCCAGGCCGCGGAGCAGCGTCAGCAGCGAAAACGCCTTGGCTGTCGGCTGGAGTTCCCTGCCCATACGCACCAAGTAACGCTCGTCGATCAAACCTTCGATAATCGCGGCCCGCGTGGCCGGCGTGCCCAGGCCCTTCTCGGCCATGGCCTCGCGCAAATCGTCATCCTCGATCAGCTTGCCGGCGCCTTCCATCGCGCTGAGCAGCGTGGCTTCCGTGTAGCGCGGCGGTGGCTTGGTTAGCTGCTGCTTGACCTCGATTTCCTGGGTGTGGACCTGCTCACCCGGTTTGACCGGCGTGAGCGTGGGCGCATCCGGATCCTGCGCCTCGCGGCCATAAACGACCAGCCACCCCGGATTCACCATCACCTTGCCTTCGGACTTGAATGGCTCGGCTTCGACCCGCGTGATCCGGGTGGTGACCAGGAACTCCGCCGCCGGGAAGAATACGGCCAGGAAGCGCTTCACCACGAAATCGTAGAGTTTCTGCTCGGCCTCGGTGAGGTGCCGGGGTGGCTCCGGCGTGGGGATGATCGCGAAGTGGTCACTGACCTTCTCGTTGTTGAAAATGCGTTTGTTGGGCCGCACCCAACCTCGTTCGAGGATGCGCCCCGCGTGCGGTTGATAAGGCGAGTCATGCAGTGCCTCGAGTGTCTTCCGCACCGTGGCTGGATAATCCTCCGGCAAATGGCGCGAATCGGTGCGCGGGTAGGTCAGCACCTTGTGCCGCTCGTAAAGCGCCTGGGCGAGCAACAGGGTGGTCTTCGCGCTGAAGCCGAACCGCGAGTTCGCCTCCCGCTGAAGGCTGGTCAGGTCGAACAGCAACGGCGGCAACTGGGTCGTAGGCTTGCTCTCTTCCGTGACGACGCCCGGCTTGCCGAGACATTGGGCGCGGATCGCGTCAGCCCGTGCCTTGTCCCAAAGGCGCTCAGGCTTCAAATCCGGGTCGGCGTCCTTCGCCGTGTCGCGCTTGAACTTCTCGTCAAACCAGCGTCCTGGATAGGGGCCTGCCTCGGCGGCGAACGTCGCGTGCAGTTCCCAGTAATCGCGCGGCTGGAACTTGCGGATGCGATCCTCGCGCTCGACCAGGATGGCCAGCGTGGGCGTCTGCACGCGGCCCACGGTGGTTTTCACGAACCCGCCGGTCTTCGAGTTGAAGGCCGTCATCGCTCGCGTGCCGTTGATACCGACGAGCCAATCGGCTTCGCTGCGGCAAGTGGCGGCGTCCGCCAACCCGCGCATTTGCTCGTCGCTGCGCAACCGCTCGAAGCCGTCGCGGATCGCCTCCGGCGTCATGCTCTGGAGCCAGAGCCGGCGGATCGGCTGTTGCGCGCCGGCGTACTGGACGATGTAGCGGAAAATCAATTCGCCTTCGCGCCCGGCGTCGCAGGCATTCACGAGTTCGGTGACGTCCTTGCGCTTGAGCAGCCGCTGGATGGCCTTGAGCCGGTCCTCGCTTTTCTCGCGCGGGTTCAACTGGAACCGCGGCGGGATGACCGGCAGCGCGGCGAAGGTCCATTTGCCCCGTTTGGCCTGGAACTCCTCCGGGCAATCAATCTCCAGCAGGTGTCCCACCGCCGACGTGATCACGTAGCGGTCGTTCTCGAAATGGTCGCCTTCCTTCTTCACCCGCAAAGCGCGGGCGACGTCGGCGGCGACCGACGGTTTCTCGGCGATGACCAGCGCTTTTCCCATGGCGGAATGCATTCGGGCGAGCAGGCTTGGGCAATGGACTCGGCCAGGCTCTCCCGTTTTGCGGGCGACAAAGTGGCGAAAAAGCTCGCGCAAGTCAAAGGGTCTGTCCGCGACCGGTCGCGACATTCCTGAGAATGTCTCCCGGGTAACTCGATGAAAATGTCCCCTGGCGAGCGGGTGCGGCAGCCAGTCGCCCACCACCGGGGAGACATTGACAATGAACCGGAAGGGGCCGCTGCGGATGATGAACCTGGGGGGGGTGAGGCGGCACAGGCTTCACCGCCGGCCGGTCAATCCAGTCGCTGACGCCGAGTTCCCGGTGTGCGCGCGACCACCCTGCAGGTGTCGCCCCGCCGGATTTGCCGGACAGTAGCACTGGCCTTTGCGAAGGCGTTCCTGGACAGCCTTGTGCCGAGTCAATCAAACGGGCCTGAGTGGGAACCACGCGCAGGCCGTTTTGAATCGGCGGCATCTCCAACGTTGCGCCCCGGATCGGAACACGGCATCACCGTGCTCCTGTGACGGCGATGAAAATCCAACTCGCGTACGGCCGGACCAGCCTGACGGTCGGTTTGCCCGCCAACCGCACGACGGTCATCGAACCGGCGCACCAGCCGGGTTTGGCGGACGAACGAGCCGCCGTCATGGCCGCCTTGCGCCAACCCATCGGCGCGCCGCCGCTGCGCGAAATGGTCAGGGCCACCGACCGCGTCTGCGTCATCTTCACCGACAGCACCCGGGCGACGCCGAACGAGCGCTTGATCCCGTGGCTGCTGGAAGAATTGGGGCATGTGCCGCCGGCGAACCTCACCTTGCTCAACTCGACCGGGACCCACCGCGCAAACACAGCGGACGAGTTGGCCCGAATGCTTACGCCGGAGGTGCTCCGCCGCTACCGCGTGCTCAACCACGACTGCCACGATGACGCGTCGCTGGTCGCGGTCGGTTCGATGCGCGACGGCACGCCCGCGTTGCTGAATCGCCAGGTGGTCGAAGCCGATGTGCGAATCGTGACGGGCTTCATCGAACCGCACTTCTTCGCCGGGTTCAGTGGCGGGCCGAAAGGCATTATCCCCGGCTGCGCGGGGCTGCGCAGCGTCTTGGCAAATCACCGCTCAGAAAACATCGGCAGCTCGCGGGCGACCTTCGGCATCACCGAAGGCAACCCGCTCTGGGAGGAGCTGCGCGAAGTTGCGTTAAGGGTCGGTCCAATCTTTTTGCTAAACGTGGCTTTGAACGAGCGGCGACAGATCACCCGCGTGTTCGCCGGCGATTTGATCGCCGCGCACCAGGTAGGCACCGATTTCGTCCGCGCCTCGGCCATGCGCAAGGTGGAGGCCCCGTTCGACATCGTCGTGACGACCAACAGCGGCCACCCGCTCGACCTGAATCTCTATCAAGGCGTGAAAGGCATGAGCGCCGCGGCGCGGATCGTGAAGGACGGTGGGGCGATCGTGCTGGCCTGCGAGTGCCGCGAAGGCGTGCCGCCGGGCAGCCCCTTCGAACGTCTGCTGCGCAGCGGTCGAAACCCGAACGAGGTGCTGGACCGGCTTGCCGCCGCCAGTGTGACCCAACCCGAGCAATGGCAGGTGCAAATCCAGGTGCAGATTCAGCGCCGGGCAAAAGTGCTGCTGCACAGTTCGCTCCCGGACGAAGTGGTGCGGGCGTGCCACTTGGAACCCTGCCCCGACATCGGAGCCTGGGTTCAAACCCGGCTGGCGGAGCTGGGAGCAGGCGCGCGCCTTGCCGTGCTGCCGCAAGGTCCACTGACCATCCCTTACCTCGCCTGAACCTTATCGGCGTGGCGCGAGCGTTAGCCGCTCACCCTGCTGGAGCACGCGGCGCGGCTGGCCGAGTCGCTCACATTCCGCGACAAATTCTGCCGGCGTCGCCGTGTTGAACTCGAACAGGTCGTAGTGGCAAGGCACAACCAAGCCGGCGCCGATGGCTTTGGCCAGCGAGGCCGCTTCGCGTCCCCAAAGATTTCCAGCTACGCGGCGTTCGGGCGCATGGCCGTTGATCGGCAGAATCGCCACGTCCACGTGAAACGCGCAGAGCAAATCCGCCATGCCAGCGTACCTCACCGTGTCGCCACTGTGATAAATCGTGAACGGCCCGGCTTTGACGACGAAGCCGACGCAAACGAGCTGGCCCGCCGCATCGCGCTCCAACGCTTCGTGTGCCGCCGGCACGGCGCGAATCTCGAACGGACCCACCCCGATCGATCTGGGCGCTTCGTCGGGGTCGAGGCCGATCACCTGTTCCACCGCCAGACCCGATCGCTTGACGGCCTCTGCCCGATTGGCGCGGGCGCAGACCAGGCGCATCCCCACGTTGACCCGGGCCAGCGGTTGCAGCGTTTCCGGATCGAGGTGGTCAGTGTGATTGTGGCTCGAGGTGACGACGTCGATGAAATTCAGCCGCTCCGGCGCGATGACCCGCTCGCTCATGCGGACGTGAGGTTTGTCCGTGGCGGCGTACTTTTTCGTCAACGAGTCGGAGAGATACGGATCGAGCAACCAGTGTCGCCCCTGCCACTGAACCAGAAACCCGCTCTGGCCGAGCCACCAGAGGTGAAGAGCATCGCGCTCGCGCATCGCGTTTAGAACATCGGCGACGAAGTTGTCACATCGAAGAACAGGCAGGATCATTGGCGCTTGGTTTGCTTTGGGCCGAAAGCTGGGCTAAACGATTTCGCCGACCGCCCGGATACCTGGGATCGCCTGGAAATGCTGGTCGAACGTGAGCACCACGGCCTGAATCCGACGCGCGCAGCAGGCGATCACGACATCCGGCAACGGGAGGCAGACGCCCTGGCGGTCCAATTGCCAGAGCGTCTGCTCCACGTCACTCCACAGACGGTTGTCAGTCGGCACATACATCATCACGTCCCAAGCGCGGCGGAAGCGACCGAGAACCGCCTCCGCTTTGATGCCGCGAGCGACTTCACAGCGCACAGCGCCGCAGGTCGCCACGTCGCGCTGGGCGCCTACCACAGCCAGTTCGCGCAACGGATCGCGTCCTTCGCGTGCCAGGCCGATGTAGTAGCTGCTATCGACGAGAACGGGATTTGCGACCATAGGGCGTCGGGGTTTCGGCCAGTCTCATGGCGCCGAGATCGTAGGCGGGATCGAACACTTCCTTGAGTTCGGCCGGGCTGAGATCCAAGCCGGGGCTGAGTTCTCTGACCAGCGCCCCCCGGCGCACGAATTCGCGGAGGGCCAGATCCACCGCCGCGGTCTTGCTCTCGACGCCGGCTAAGCCCATGGCCTTGTCCAGCAAATCGTCATCGATGTGCATTGTCATCTTCATTGCCATCCAAAATATGGTATCGATGCCATACCGGCAAGCTTTTTCTATCTAAATTCCGGAGAGAGACGAGGTCAGCCGGCCAGCCCGAGTTCTTGTCGAACCTGCTTCACGCCCGCCACCAGGTTCGTCAACTTCCGCTTCGCCGCCCAGCGCGCGGTCTGGCTGAGGCCGCAGTCTGGCGCGACCACCAGCCGGTCCGCCGGCGCAAACTCCAGACAGCGCTTCACGCGCCGCGCGATGTCTTCCGGCGTTTCCACGTAGTAGCTCTTCACGTCCACGATGCCGACGGCGGCATCACAGCGCTTCGCGATTTCACCAATCAGTTCCAATTCGGCGAACTCGCGGCTCGCCATTTCGACGTGCATTTCGTCGCACTTGAAGTCGAGAAACGCCGGGAACATGGGCGCGAGTTGGCGGGGGCCGACCGCGCGGGCCTTGTAGTTGCCAAAACAAAGGTGAGTGCAGACGCGGGTCCTGCCGGCGACCGTCTCGACCGTCCGGTTGAAAATATCGACAAAGCGCCGCGGCTCTTCGCGATAGGCATAGCAACTCATGCTCGGCTCATCCACGCTGATTTCGGCGCAGCCCGCGGCAACGAGGTCCTCGAGTTCCTTTCGCACCAGCGGCAGCAACGCCTCGGTCAACGCCCAGCGATCGGGATAGCCCAGCCCGGCGTTGGGCAATAAGCGGCCGGACAGCGTGTAAGGTCCAGGAACGCTGGCCTTGAGTGTGGCGCCGACTGTTGCACGCTGGGCGTCCGAAGCGGCCACGCGCTGAAGCCGTTTGAATTCCTCGACCGCACCCAGCCCGCGTGGCGCGCGCAACTCCGACACCACCCGGTGCCGGCCGCGCTGGTCGTGGGCGGGCGGGCCGAAACGGCGTGGCGGCGCGGACTCGAGATCGATGCCTTCAAGGTAGCCGTAGAAACTGAGGTTGAAGTCGAGTCGCGTTTGTTCGCCGTCGGTGATCACGTCCAGCCCGGCGGCGAGTTGGTCGTGGACGGCGCAGATGACCGCGTCGTCCTGGAGTTCGGCGAGGTCGTCCGGGCCGAAGCGGTCGAGATTTTGAGCCGCGAGTTCCAGCCATCCGGGAAACGGATAACTGCCGATGACCGAGGTGCGAAGCGGACAGTCTTTCATGACTCAGCTTTTGCCAACGTTCGCATACAACTTCGCCAGCCGGCGGGCGTGCTCGTCGTAAGCGCTTTCAAAAAGTTCGGACGCGCGCTGCGTCCCGATCACCGCCCCGGCCGTCAGCACTTGGGGTGGTTGACCGGCGGCGGTGAGGCGGGCCGCCACCTCGGCTTTGATGGCGTTCACGAGCAGGCAGCCGCCAATCGTCGAGCCAGGCGCAACCGGCGTCTCCAAATCCGCAACCGCCACCATGGCGTCCCCGACCGGCGCGCCGGTGTCCAGCACCAGGTCCGCGAAGTCCGGCAGTTTTTTGCCGTCAGCGCGCTGGCTCCGGCTCGCCTGCGAGTGGCGCTGGCTGACGATGGCCACCACCTTGAGGCGGCGGCGGCGGAAGCCTTCGGCCATCTCGACCGGCACCACGTTGCAGCCGCTGGACGACGCCACCAGCGCGCAATCCACGGGCGAGAGATCGAAGTTGCGCAGGATGCGCTCGGCTAGGCCAGGCACGTTTTCGAGAAACATCGCCTGCCGCTGGCCGTTCGGCCCGACGACCAGGTTGTGGAAGCTCAACGAGAGTTCGACGATCGGGTTAAAGCCGGGGAAGGAACCGTAGCGTGGCCACATTTCCTCCACGAGGATGCGGCTGTGCCCGGAGCCGAACAGGTGAACCATCCGGCCGGCGAGGATCGTTGCGGCGAACCAATCGGCAGCCTGCTGGATCGCCGGCAACTGCGCCTCAACCCGGTCCACCAAACCCCGGCACTTGTTCAAATAATCGGCTGCGGGATGCATCGCGCCGCCCAACATAGCGGAGCAGGTTGGGCGGTGAAAAGGCCGGAGGCGAACCGAACGCCGCCCCAATTCGGCAGCGAAGACTGTGGTTCGTGACGGAGGTGTGACGGCACGGTGAATTCTCCTTTCGCGGCTTGGCCGGCGCTTGCCACACGCGATGCAACGGCGATTACTTCGACGCGACGGGCATTTCCAGACGCGACCATGGCCAAAATCTTCATCAGCATGTCCGGAGAGGGGCGGGGGCACGCGACCCGAGTCCGTGCGCTCGTTGAAGCCTTGCGCGAAGAACACCGCATCACGCTGTTCGCGCCCGGCGACGCGTTTTCGTTCCTGTGGCCGCTCTACACCGCCACCGAGGTGGGCATCCAGCGTCTGCCGGGACTGCGTTTTGCCTACGACGCCTCCGGCCACGTCGATTATCGCGGGATGCTCAAAAACCTGTGCGCCTACCTGAAAGGCCTGCCGTCCACCGTGGGCTGGCTTTCGGATCAGATTCGGCGCGAGCGGCCCGACCTGGTGATCACCGACTTCGAACCCTCGCTGCCGCGCGCGGCGAAACGCTGTGGGGTGCCGTTCGTCAGTCTGAATCACCAGCATTTTCTCCGGACCTACGATTTGCGCAGCCTGCCCCGGCGGTTGCGCCTGCACGCGGCCTACATGGGGACCATCGTGGGCGCCTACCATTCCGGCCAGCGGGAGACGATCGTCTCGTCGTTCTACTTTCCACCGCTTCGACCCAACTGCGGAAAAGTGACTCAAGTCGGGGTGCTGTTGCGCCCGGAAGTTGCGGAGGCGGAGCCGCGCACCGGCGCCCATTTGGTGGCGTACTGGCGCCGGAGCGTGAGCGAGCAGGTTCTGCAAGCGCTGGCCTCGACCGGGTTGGACGTGCGCGTCTATGGACTGGGCGCCTGTCACCCACGCGGCAAGCTGAGCTTCCATGCCGTGAGCGAAGCGCAGTTTGTCCGCGATTTGGCTGGTTGTTGCGCCTTGGTTTGCACCGCGGGCAACCAGTTGGTGGGCGAGGCGCTTTGCCTGGGCAAGGCCGTGTTTGCGCTGCCCGAGCCCAACAACTACGAGCAGGAAATCAACGCTCATTTCCTGCGCCAAAGCGGAGCCGGCGAGGCCGTCGGCATGAGCGAATTCTCGCCGGGGCACCTCCACCGGTTCCTGTCCCGCCTGGATGAATACCGGAGCCGGATCGACACCCAGCGCATGAACGGCCTGCCCGCAGCGCTGGCGGTGCTGCGTCGCCACCTGCCTGCCGGGCGGACCGCGGTCCCGGCGATGCCCGAGACGCTCCCGACACCGGAACTGGCAGCGGCATGAAACTCGCCCGGCTGCTCTCGTTGCCGCTCACCGTCGCCCGGAACCGGCAGGATGCCGTCGGGTTGCCGCGCTTTCTGACCTACATCGTCACCTTCGCCTGCAACGCGCGGTGCGTCATGTGCGACAGTTGGCGCAAGCCATCGCCGGAGGAACTCTCGCTCGAAGAAATCGACCGGGTGTTCCGGCAGCTTCCGCCGCTCGATGTCGTCCGCCTCACGGGCGGCGAGCCATTCGTGCGTCCGGACCTGCCGGAAATCACGCAGCTTGCCATGCGACATTTGCGGCCGCTGGCCCTCCACGTGACGACCAACGGCTTTCTTACCCAGCGCATCGTCGATTTCTGCGAGCGGCGCCGGCGGGAAGCGCCGTTGCATTTGTTGATCTCGATCGACGGCCTCGAGGCGAAGCACAACCAGATCCGCGGCCGCGACGCCGCCTGGCAAACCGCGACCGCCACGCTCCAGGCGCTCGCGCCGCGCCAGCGGGAGTTGAACCTCCGACTCGCCGTCAACCAAACCATCGCCGATGCCGAAGGTGCCGATCAGTACCGGCGCCTGCACGCCTTCCTCCGGCCGCTCGGCGTTCGTCATAACGTGGTATTGGCTTACGATGTCAGCGCCACTTACAGCACGGCGGCGGAACTGGACGCTGCGCCTACGCAGGCCGGCCAGTTCACAACCTTCGGCCGGTTCGGCGAAGATGAACTTCGCGCCTTGCTGGACACGGTGGAAGCCGACGCCAGGGAATTGCCTTTCGCAGAGCGTGCCGCCAAACGCTATTACCTGCGCGGAATCCGCAACCGCCTTCTGAATGGCACGGCCGAGCCGAATCCGCCTTGCGTGGCGCTGAACACCCACCTGCGCCTGTATCCGAACGGCGACGTGCCGACGTGCCAGTTCAACTCGAAGCGCGTCGGCAACCTGCGCAGCCAGACGTTCGCCGAAGTCTGGAATGGCGCGGCCACACACCGTCAGCGCGATTGGGTGCGCCGCTGCCCTGGCTGCTGGGCAGAGTGCGAGATTTTGCCGAACGCGATTTACACCGGCGACCTTCTGGCGGCGACGCTCCGGCCGCGACCCGCTTCAGTCGGCGCTTCGCGAGGCGTCGGTCACTCTGCCTCGCCGGCGGTTGCCGGCACCGCATAAGCCGTGGCGGCCGGCCGGACCTCGGCGACTTCGTCGCGGTGGTCCATCGTCTTGCTCCAAAACAGCCGCCGGCCTTCCAGGTGCCAGACGAGCAGGCGCGGGTGCCAAAGCCCGTCCTGGGTGCGCTGCCGTTGTGTCTCCACTTCGCACTTCCTCACCGCGCCAACCAAGCCCCCCGCGACACTCACTGGTTCCGTGAGGTGAAAGGTGGCTTTGGCAAGAACCGTCTCAGCCTGGTCGATCCAGAGCCGCCCGGCGGTCTTGTTGATGAACCGATCCTTGAGGCCGTGCTCGGGCAGATCATCGCGGGCGGGCGCGAAGTCGATCACCCAGACCGGCCGGTCGTTCAATTCCTCCGCGCCCACAAGACTGAAGCGGAACCGTTTCAGCAGTTCCGGTTTGACCTCGAAATCGTGGCGCTCGTAACCGCGCTTTTCCCCTTTCGGGTCGGCCACGTCGCTTTCGCCGTCGTTCGCTTCATCACCGTTCGGCGAGGTGCCGGGCCGGTGTTCGATTCGCTGGACGGTGCGCTTTTTCAAATCGCCGTCGCCATCGCGCGTTTCGGTGACCTTGGTGCGTACGAAGGCGTAGCGGGTCTTGAAAAGGTTTTCCGCTTCCTGGTCCTTGGCTGCGTTTTCGATGACGCGGAGCAGGATCGGTTCGAGATCCGGGGCTGCCGATGCGCGCGCAGCCGGGCCGGCCCACAAGGCCGCGACGCACCCAGCCAAACAAACGAGACTGACCAGCCGCCCAAGATTATGCCGGCACACGCGAGTTCGCGGCTTGCTGTGAAGGTTGTTCATTCTGCCAGGGCCGCATTGTAGGCGGCGCCGAACGCGCCGGCAAACTCGCCCATTTGCGCCGTCACGATCCTCGCCCGGTGCCCGCCCGGCTGCCACTCGATCGGCGCCAGAAATTCGGCCAACGGTTTGAATAGCGGCTCGCCCGCGCGCGCGATGCCGCCTCCGATGATCACCACTTCGGGGTCGAGAATGTTGATGAAGGAAGCGACCGCGCAGGCCAGCGCGCGAACCGATTTCAGCCAGACTTCGCGGGCGAACACGTCGCCCGCCTCGAACGCCTGTATTAAATCGTGCGTGGTCGCGAACCGGCCCTGGCTGCGCTCGCCGAGGTTGTAGTTGCCGATCGCCCATTCGAGGCTGCCCGGCGTGTTGCAGATGTCGGGCGGCCCCGCCATGTCCAGCACGAGATGGCCCAAGTGGCCCGCGCGGCCGATCGCGCCTTTGAGCAGCCGGCCATCGACCATCGCCGCGCCGCCGACGCCGGTGCCGAGGGTGAGAAGAATGACGTTGCGGGCACCCCTGGCCGCACCCAGCCAGACTTCGCCCATCAACGCGGCATGGGCGTCGTTCAAGACCGGAATGGGTCTGGCTGCGTGGAGGTACTCCGCCCAATCCAGTCCTTCGAGGCCGGGCAGACGGTTCGGCAAAAAAGCGATCGCGCGACCATCGGCGGCGGCGAGGCCAGGCGCGGACAAGCCGATGCGCGCCGGCGGCGCGCCGCGTTCGGCCTGCGCCCGCGCGACCAAAAAGCGGATCGTCTCCGCGAAATGCCGCGGTCGGTCGGGGTCGAACGATTCGTTGTACCGCGCCAACGCCTCGCCCGCGCGCGTCGTCGCCACGGCTTTCACGCTGGAGCCGCCAAGGTCAATGCCCAGGAGGTAAGTCATGGCTCTTCAGTCTCCGCTGGCTGTCCTTCGGCCACACTCCAGCCGCCGTCCACGGCCAGGACCTGGCCGGTGACGAATCGCGATTCGTCGCTCAGGAAAAACACCGCCGCGGAGTCGAGGTCCGCCGGTTGGCCGATGCGTCCGCCGTCCAAAGGTTGTTTGGTGTGGATGAAATCCATGATCGCCGCGTCGCCTTGCGCGCGCCGGGACATCGGCGTGGCGATCAGGCCGGGCACCAGCGCGTTGAAGCGGATGTCCTGCCGGGCGTATTGGGCCGCCGCCGAGCGGGTGAGGGCGATGATGCCCGCTTTGGCGGTGGCGTAGGCTTGAGTGGCGAAGTGCTGAGGCGAAGGCGAAAACGCGAGCACTGACGCCAGATTGAGCACCGCGCCGCCCATGTCTTGCTGGAGAAATTGGCGGACCGCGGCCCGGTTCGAGTAGAACGCGGCGGTGAGGTTCAAGCGCAAGGTTTCCTCCCAGCCGGCGTCGCTCAATTCGTGCAACGGCCCGTCGCCGAACCGGCGCCCGCTGCCGCCGGCAACGTGGTAGAGCCCGTGAAAGCCACCTAACTCGCGCAGTGCGGTTGTTATCGCAGCCGGCGCCGTGCCCGGCTCACGAGCGTCGCCGGTG
This sequence comes from bacterium, assembly GCA_021823625.1. Classification (GTDB taxonomy): domain Bacteria; phylum Verrucomicrobiota; class Verrucomicrobiia; order Limisphaerales; family J093; genus DSVZ01. The sequence goes on from JAKANS010000037.1 coordinate 29,941, forward strand.
ACGATGCGAGCGGATTCACCCAACTGGCGCCGCGCGGCCATCGCGGCTTCGTCGGCCAGACCGACGACCACCACTCGCGCGCCTTCAGCCATGAACGTCTTGGCGGCGGAAAGACCGATTCCGCTGGTGCCGCCGATAACCACCAGGACTTTGCCAGTCAAACGCGCCGTGCTCATTGGGGGCGGAGTGTGTCCGCCGGGCGGGCGGGGTTCAACCCAGTTCACGCGCGGGTTGTGTCGTGGTTTGGTGGCGGCGGTGTTGCCGCATCGCCCTGCGCCGCCGCAGCGGCGCAGACCGCCATTTGAAGTCAGGACGCCACCCACACACGGAGTTTCAGTGACGGCGCGTGGCGGGTCTCGGATCAAAGCCGGCTGCGCTTGTCGTGTTCATTGCCAGCCCAGGCTTGCGGGCGGGACGCAGGTTTGCCTCCATGTCCACGCCATGCTCGGTTCGATCCGCAAATTCGGCCCGCCTCTGTGCCGGCTCGCCGCCGCGTTGTCGCTGCTGGCGGCGACAGCGTGCAGTCCGGGCCGCTACCTGGCCGGCCGGTTTCTCAAAGCACCCAACACTTATCCCACCTGGATCGGACCTACACCACGGGTGCTCTTCGATTACGATCGCAAGCTGGCGACGGGCCTGCCGACGCGAACCATCGAGGTCGGTCCGCCGGCAGCGGCGTTGCATGTGATCCTTATCGAGCCGGCCAACTACAGCCTCCTGATCGATTCCATGGACCGCCACCACGGCGGGAAAGAGCAAACGGTTGTTTCATTGCGGGTGCAATTGCCGGGCGAACCGTTGCCGGGTCCGCGCGGGCCGAAAGGCACCGTGGTGATCTTGCACGGTTACGGCGTGGATTCGGACAGCATGTTGCCGTGGGCGTTGACGGTGGCGGAGGCGGGCTATCGCGCGGTGCTGGTGGACCTGCGCGGTCACGGTCAGTCCACCGGAAAACGCATCTATTTCGGGGTGGTGGAAACCGGCGATTTGCGCGAGCTGCTCGCCAGCTTGGTACGCACCGGCGACGTCGCCGGACCGGTGGCGGTGATGGGGGAATCGTTCGGCGCCGCGCTCGCTTTGCGCTGGGCGGCGGACGATCCACGGGTGCGGGCGGTCGTGGCCTTGGCGCCTTACGCGGAGTTCGGTCCCGCCGCGGTCGGACTGCGCGACGAGTATGTGCGTTGGATGCCCACCGGTTGGGCGAAGTCGGTTGCGTACTGGCTGCCGCGGTTGCTCGCCGTGACGCCGGGTGGACTGGACACAACGCCGTTTGTCGAACGTTCGCGCGTCGCCATCTTCTTCGTCGCCGCCGGCCACGACCACATCGCGCCGGCGCCAACGGTGGCCCGCCTGGCTCGCCTGGCGCCGGGGCCGGTCCAATACCGCGCCGTATTGTCGGCCCGGCACGAAACGCTGCCTTACAAATTCCGCGAACTACGCACCGCGGTCTTGGAGTGGCTGGACGCGTATTGTCATTGAACACCCGCCGCCCGCCCCTCACGCCTGCAACCCTCGACGCACGCTATGAAACTGATCTCCTGGAATGTGAATGGCCTGCGCGCGGTGCTCCGAAAAAACTTCCTCGATTACCTCACCGAGGAGGCGCCGGACGTGCTCTGCGTGCAGGAAACGAAGTGCCACCCCGACGATGTGGAGCAGCTCTGGCCCGGCACTTACACGACCTACTGGAACGCCGCCGAGAAGCGCGGTTATGCCGGCACGGCCCTCTTCACCAAGACGCGCCCGCTGAAGGTCAGTTGCGGCCTCGGCGTCGCCGAACACGACCGCGAAGGCCGCGTGCTGACCGCCGAATTCGCCGATTTCTTCCTCGTGAATGTTTATGTGCCGAACTCCAAACGTGAACTCACACGGCTGCCGTATCGACAGCAATGGGATCGCGATTTCCTGGGTTACCTGCGCAAGCTGGAGGAATGCAAGCCGGTGATCTTCTGTGGCGATCTGAACGTGGCCCATACCGAAATCGACCTCGCCAATCCGAAGGCAAACGTCCGCAACCACGGGTTCACCGTCGAGGAGCGGGCCGGCTTTTCCGCCTTCGTGAAGGCGGGATTTCTCGACACCTTTCGCGAGTTCGAGCCCGGCGGCGGGCATTACACCTGGTGGAGCTTGATGGCGGGTGCCCGCGCGCGGAATGTCGGGTGGCGCATCGATTACTTCCTCATTTCCGCCGCCCTCCGCCCGCGGCTGCACAGCGCGTTCATCCGGCCCGCGGTGATGGGCTCGGACCACTGTCCCGTTGGGATCGAGTTGGACTGAAACAGGGTCGGCGCTGCCTCGCCACACTTCGCCCGCCAGCGCGCCGGCCAGGGTCCGCCACCGCCTACTCGCAGGTCGCCTGACGCGGTCCCAGCGCCACAAAGCGCACCACCCCTTGGGCAAAATCATTGGCCGGATTCCTGAACATCGAGGCGAGATTGCCCAGCAGTCGGGCCACGCGAGTCCCTCTTTCATAACGCAAGGCGTCCGCCTGGCCGGCCCGGTCGTCCGCCGTGGAGTAAAGCATGGTGTGATCGACAAACGGAACGCTCAGCCGGGTGCACTTCGATGCCTCCAGTTGCGAGAGCACCTGCTCCACCACCGCGAGGGTCAACCTGACCGTGGCCAACAGATTCTCCGGTGTTTCAAAGCATCCCTTCAACGCAAAGGCATGTTCCTCCAGGAATGCCTTCGCCCGCCGCTGGCCACTTAACTGATCCTGTACAAAGCTTAAAGTCTCCCGGACTTCCTCCGGTCGCACAATGGTCGCCTGAAGTTCAGGATACCCCGGAAGGTGTGACAGTCGGTACAGGCCCCACCCCTCCTGGGGTGTGCGCTCCCGCTTTGGGAGCGGCGCGAGCGCCGAGATCCCATGATGGACGACGGGCGCCGGAAGCGTTCTCGAAACCAGCGAGAAGTCGTAGAACGCTGTCGCGTGATCGTAAGCCCAGCCGAACTGCTGACGGAGTCTCGCCTCCGGGCTGGTCCGCACCTGGTCGTAGGCCCGCGCCACGTCACATCGGTAGATGTCCCAATTGGAGCAGGCCAGGCATATCCCCAAGCACATGTCCTCAAAGGACCCTTTCTTCCAAACGTGAAACACGTCACCGGCTTGCGACATGAGGTCATCGATGGCCCCGGGGTGGAGCAGCAGGGCACACGTCTTGGGAGTGCGTGAGCTGCCGAACGCCAGCAGCAGACTGAAGTTCAGCTGGCCGTCGGGATCGAACACTGAAGGAAACGACGTGCTCCGCGGAGGCGGCCCCCGACGCGGCTCATAGCTGCGCGAGCGGATTTCGGTGGCCCGCCGGGCCATGTTCCGCACCCCTTGGACGCAGGGCGCGACGGCGCCGATGATCGCTCGATTCCGGGAGAGGACCTGGTACAGGTCGCCGATCCCGTGAGTCACGGCGTCGTCGTCATGGATCAGCACCGGTGCGTCGTAGCTGAGGTCACCGGCGAGCTTCCGCCGCCGGATTTCCTGCAGGGCCTGGTTCCGAGCATAGCCGGCCGTGCCGGTGTAAACGTCGCCCCGAATTTTGGGCGCCTTGACGATCAGGCACTCCGGGCAGGGCCGGTTGTTCGCCGCAGCCTGGGCCTTCAGTCCCGTGAAGTAATCCGTGAGCCGGGAATGTTGATCGAAGGTCAAGCCGTTGTCGGCAACGACGATTTTGAAATTGTCGCGGGCCTTTTCGGGAAGTGCCGAGCGTTGATGTTCCAGGGCGAGCAGGAGGTGCTGGATGGTGTTGATCCGTGCCGAGGGATGCAGCAGTGGCTTGCCGTCGTTGTAGGTTGCAATGACGACAATCAACCCGTCGTGAAAAGTGCGGCCCGCGGGGGGGGCCTCGCCAGCGTTTGGCAGACTCGCGCGCCGCAAGGTTTCATGCAGCGCCTGTTGCCGAAGCGTCTGTCGTTCCGCCGCCGCCTTTTCGGTGGCAGCGGCGTCGCGAATACGCTCAGCAACGGGCTCGAAACTGGATTGGTGGAATTGGTTCATGGTCTGCGCTCAGCGGGGCCCATTCGCCTGCCGGAGTCCGTGCGGCTCGGCAGGTCGAAAGTGCAATGATCCCCGGCCTTGACCGGCGTAACCCCTGCCACACTAAGCAAAATAATGGCATCGAATGAGCCCGCAGGGAAGCGCTTTTCCGGGCACTTTCTCTGGGGACCGCGGCTGGCAATTCGCACGCCGAACGGTAAACTGCGTCCATTCTTCTGTGATCATGTCGATTCTCCGTGATGAAGCGGATGCCGACCCCGCACTGCCGCTCGAGACGCTGTTCCGCCGGGGAGCTGCCGCGAAGTGCGCCGACGGGCTCCTCGTGCATTCCCCCAAGACGGGGACCCTCGTTCTGGTCTGCGCGCTCACGGATTTGGACGGCACGGCCAATGACGAGCACGTCGCGGAGCGCGATCGTCTGGCCACCATTCTGCCGGCGAAGGAAGCCTTCGCCACGCTGGCGCGAAGCGGCATTGTCACGGGAATCTGCACTGCTCGAAGTACGGGGGAAGCCCGCCATTACCAAGGGTATTTGGGCACCACGGGGCCGGTGATTTCAGAAAACGGGGCTGTAATCACCCTCGCCGATGGCTCGCAACGAATCCTGGGTGACCTGGCGAAGCTGAAGGCAACCATCCGGGAGATCACGCATGCCCTAGGGCGACCGATTCCCAACAGCCTTGACGCTGCCGGGCTTGAGGCCGCCTGGGAGAAGGAGCTCCGTGGGGAAAGCCCCCCTTTTCTGGGGCACGCGGACCGGGAATCGCTGCGACGCGCGGCCGACCGGCGCGCCTCCTGTTTCCTGGTCGGCTTGAGTCTTCGCGAGAAGGAGGTCGTCGCGGAGTTGGCCGGCCGCAGGGGATTAACCTGTTTTGGGGACCTGCTGCATCTGGTGCCCAAGGGCGTGGACAAAGGCCGCGCGTTTGCAGCGCTCAACGACGACCTTTTACACCGGTCCGCGCAGCCGGGCTGGCAGCCCAGCGTTGTGTCCCAGATCGTATTTGGCAACGGCGAGAACGATCTTCCGCTTTTCGAACAGGCCCTGGCAACGGGCGGCTGGGCGGTGTTGGTCGGTGACGCCACCAAGCCCCAGGGTTTTCATTTCGATATCGGCAAACAGCGTGTCCCCAAGGGGACGATCACACTGCCAGGTGTTTCCCACGGTCAGGCCATTCTTCAGAGCTTACCGACGCTCAGAGTGTTCTTCGCCCGCCAGTATGGAATTCTGTTCCCTTGGTGAGCCCCCGCGCCGGACCGCGTCCTCTTCGGTCAAGGACGGCTTAAGTGATGTGAAGCGATTCTAAAAAGTCACGCCGATTGAGTTCGGAACTTGAAATCGTGTTCCGATTCCCATGACATGCGTATATGACGACATTGGAATATATTGGGGCACGACTGTCCGTGCAAGACGGCTCGATGCGGTGGGTCCGCAGCTTCGGCGTGGGAGTCGTCTTCGTCGTCCTGGCCGGGGCGTTGACGACGAGGGCCGCCACACCCGCGATGCACAAGTTGATCGAGAACTACCAGGGCGCCGTCACTTGTGCCGGGTGTCACAGCCAGGCCGTCAACGATGTCATGCACACGACGCATTGGACCTGGACGCACGTCGATTCCCGGACCGGCGCGGTGCTGGGCAAGCAGAACGTCATCAACAGCTATTGCATCGCCGTGCCGTCCAACGAGCCGCGCTGCACGAGTTGCCACATCGGCGTCGGCTGGAAGGACCAATCCTTCGACTTCAACGACGTCAGCAAGGTGGACTGCCTGGTATGCCACGACACCACCGGCACCTACAAAAAGACGCCCACCGGTGCGGGCCAGCCGGATCCTTCGGTCAACCTGCTTTATGTCGCGCGCAACGCCGGCGCCACCAGCCGGGCGACCTGCGGGGCGTGCCATTTCTACGGCGGCGGTGGCGACGCGGTGAAGCACGGCGACCTGGATTCGTCGCTTCTAACACCCACCCGCGCACTGGACGTGCACATGGGCACCGACGGATTGAACTTCACCTGCACGACCTGTCACCAGACCAGGGGGCATGTTATTCCAGGATCGCGCTACTCCAAGCCCGCGCCGGATAGCCAGTTGTGCGAGAACTGCCACACCGCCGCGCCCCACAAGTCGAACGACCGCCTCAACGCCCACACCGCGCGCGTAGCCTGTCAGACCTGCCACGTGCCGACGTTTGCGCGCGGGGGCCATGCGACGAAGATGTCCTGGGATTGGTCCACCGCCGGGGTGAAGAACCCGGACGGCTCGAACAAAATCGTCAAGGACGCGGACGGCAACCCCGTTTACGACACCATGAAAGGCACGTTCGAGTGGAGCGCGAACGTCGTGCCGGAGTATGTGTGGTTCAATGGCCAGGTGGATTACGTTGGCCTGGACGACATCCTCGATCCCGCCCAGGTGGTCACCATCAACTCCCTGCGGGGCGACATCAACGACCCCAAGGCGCGGATCGTTCCGGTCAAGCGTTTCACCGGCGTGCAGCCTTTCGACGCCGGCCGCGGCACCCTGGCTATTCCGCACCTGTATCCCTCCGGGCCGACTGACACCGACGCCTATTGGAAAGGTTACGATTGGGACAAGGCCCTCAAGGCGGGCATGACTTACGCGGGGCGGGACTACAGCGGCCAGTTGGGCTGGATCAAGACGGAGATGTTCTGGATCGAAAACCACATGGTGGCGCCCAAGGAACAAGCCCTTCAATGCATCGACTGCCATTCACCCAACGGCCGCATACCTTTTGCCCAACTGGGCTATGACGCGGTGCGGGTCGCGCGCCTGCAAGACCTGAACAAATTGCGGGACCACACCGGGTTGTTTGGCGCGAACTACACCGGGCCCGCTGCCTGCCTGCAGTGCCATCCGGGCAAGGCCGACGAAGTCATGGGCAGCGTGCATTACACCTGGCGCACGCCCAACCCGAAGCTCGCCTATCCCGGCGGCGGCTCACACGGCATGTTGGATCGTTTCTGTGGGCTCGTCGGCTCGAGCGCGATGCTGAATTACACTGCCGATTTCGGTGCCCACAAGGGTTCCAGTGCTTGCGGCAAATGTCACGTGGCTGACCAACTCCCCTTCCCGAATCCCGCCACCGGGCAATTCGCGCAAGCGCAGAAAGATGGTTTGGACTGTTTGATCTGCCACGCCTCCGCCGGCAACTACGACATGAACGGCGACGGGATTTATGACGAGACCGATGCCGATGCCGCGCACCGCCGGTTATTGACCGATGCCGCCACCGGCCGCCGGTCCTGGTTCCAGGACCGCTCGCTGCGCGCGGCGGAAAGCGTGGGTCAACCGGTTGGCGCGGCACAGTGCCTCCGCTGCCACGAGCACGGCCAGGCCGCAGCGGATTACAAGCGCGGCACGCCCTTCGACCCCGAACACGATGTCCATGCCGCCGCGGGGCTGCGTTGCACCGACTGCCACCAGACCGCCCAACACCAGATTGCGCGCGGCTCGCGCGTGAGCGACATGCACGCCTGGGAACGCCAGGACGTGGAAGTGAATTGCACCAACTGCCACGACGCGGCCGCCCCGCACAAGGATGCCGCCCTCGCCGCTTACAACGACCACGTTTCGTTGATCGCCTGCGAAACCTGCCACATTCCATGGACCTCGGGCGCGGCACGCCGCATCTGGGCGTCCACTTTCGGCGTCACGGAAGGTCCCGAGGCCAACATCCCGGCGCGTGACCCGGTGACCGGCGTCTATGAGCCTTACAGCGTCTATTCCGCGGCCTACGCCTCGCGCCCGGCATACCGCTGGTTCAACGGGAGCGAGAGCATGTTGGCCGAACCGATCAACGACGTGAACGCGTGGGACTCGCGCGTCGCCACCAAGGACACTCCGGGCGCGAAGATCTACCCCTTCCGCGGCATCGTGAACGGCATGATCCTGGATCGCCGGGGTTTTGGTTACGCACCGGATTACAGCTCGAACTTCACCATGCTGGCGGCGATGGACGCCATGGCGGGGCCGCTCAAGCAAATGGGCTTCATGCGTCCGGAAGGTCTTACCGCTCCGGAGCGCGCCGTACTAGCCCAGTTCCCGAACCTGGTCAGCTTCGATCTCGAACACTACTTCAAGACCGGGAATATCCGCGAAGCCGTCAACATCGGCCTGGGCCGGATGGGCTTGATGATGTCCGGACAAGATGCCTGGGGCACGCCGGTGGACACACTCAACGCAATGGGCACGAACTTCTGGAGCGGCGAAGTCCTGGGACTTGATCTGCCCAACAACCCGATGGATCCGACCTACAACCCGACGGCGCCGCCCACCGAGGTCACCGGCTCGTTCATCAGTCTGAGCCACGCGATCAAGCGCGACGGGGCACTCCGGTGCGCCGATTGTCATTCGACCGCTGGCGTGATGAACTTCAAGGGTCTGAGCTACGGTCCGGACAAGGCGGCTTACCTCCAGAATTTGCTTCATACCGTGCAGTTCTCCAGTGCCAAGCCCACCGCGGAAGGCCTCGCGCTGCGCTGGGCGGGCGTGCCCGGCCACACGTACCAGTTGCAGAGCACGACCGACCTGCAGAACGGCTCGTGGACCCCGGTTGGCCCGACTACGAACAGCGTGGGGCGTTGGCTCGAAACCGTGATCCCACAAAGCCAGCTCGGCGCCGAGCCGCAGCGTTTCTTCCGCGTCGTGGACGCGGCGCCCTGATGGGATCCCGCGTCGCCGCGCCTCCGTGGCCGTTCGCTGGGGGAAACGTCGCCGCGCCCTGCCATCCAGCCCCGGAGGCCGGAGGCTCGAAGTTCAATGAGGAAGTCAGGAAAGCCGGAAAGTCCAGATCGCGGTTCCTGAGTTCTTGAGCACCAAAGTGGGCCGTGGCCGCGCGCGGTTGAAATCTGGATGTCCGAGTGTGGGGCGCGGTTTCGACTGCGTTGCTTCCGGCGTTAAAGCGCCAGGTCGTTTCCTACTCATTGCGGTGCGAACGATGATCGGTGTTCCAGCGCATCGCGATCGCGTCCTGGCGCAAGTCGAAGAGTTGCCTGGTTTTCAGGCCCTCGATGTGGCCGTCGCAAAACACTACGCCGCCAGCGGCCTTCGTGCCGCCGCCGGCATGGACTCGTTTCCCGAAACCCGCCACCGACTTGGACACCGAGCCGGCGCCGGTTTTCGAGCTGTCGCGGGGCGATCAAAATTGCACACTGGAACCTCAAAATTGCACGGCGACGGAACATCAAAGCTGCGAACCGATCCGGTCCCCCTTGCGCGGCGCTGACCTCCTCGGTTTAGTCTGGCCTGTTGGCCCGCAGGATACGGCGCTGCGGAAGCGCAACCGG
>JAKANS010000221.1 GCA_021823625.1 bacterium
ACCCGCCGCACCGCGATAAGCCGCAGCGTTTCCAATGATTGATGATCGAGTTTCCGTCCGTCCTGCTTCGCCAGGCCCAACCCTAACACTTCCCATTCGTGTAGTCTATCCTAAAGACTTGTCAGTAGGTCGTCGCTTTCTTCTTACCACTCCGCCTCACCTGTCTGCAAAATCGAAGAAACCTCACAGAGGCAAAACGCTTGGGCTCGGCCGGAGCCTTGCCCGGCCGGCGCGCCGGCTTGCAGCCAGCTTAGCAGCCAATAACGAAGTACCGGGTGGTATCGCCGCGGCGCAGGCGCTTCCGGGCGCTTTAAGACGCTTACAAAGCGGCGCTCCGTCAAACGCGGCGGAGACGCCGAGATCCAATGAGGAACTCAGGAACCGCGGTCTGGGCTTTCCGGCATTCCTGACTTCCTCATTCAAACTCCGAGCCTCAGTGCCTCGGTGGCTGAGATTGCGGGGCTCGACGGAGTCTCGCCCCACCATCGAACGGCCACGGAGTCGCGGAGACGCCGAGGTCCAATTGGCCCCGGCTTGATCACGCCAGTCCCACCCGTGTGCGGCCGGCCGGGGTCATCATCGCCGGGTTCCAGGGTGGATCCCAGACCACTTCAACCTCCGCCTCGGTCACACCGTCCAGAGCGAGCAACACGGTGCGGACGCCTTCGACGAGGCTCTCGTGCATCGGGCAGCCTTGCGTGGTGAGCGTCATCGCCACCCGCACGCAGCCGCCGTCGATTTCGGTGCTGTAGATCATGCCGAGGTCCACCAGGTTGCACCCAAGTTCCGGGTCCACCACCTGGCGGAGGGCTTGAAGGACCGTGTTTTCGTCGAGTGGAGTCAGGGGCGTTGTCATGGCTGGGCGGGCTTAGTTGCTACGGTCAGATTCAAGGGAACGATCTGGGGCCGGAAGAAGTGCCGGAGCATCTTGCCCAAGTTCACGGCGAATACCGCGAACGCAGCGAGGAGAACCACCGCGCCACCGCGCGCCAGCGCTTCCCGGCTCAAGGCTGCTCCCAAGCTGGCGAGCAACAAGCCGCCCAGGAAGAGCCAATACGCGATGACCTGGAGCCGCACCGAATAAAGGTCAGCCAGCGAAGGCACCTGGCTCCGGCCGACTTCACGGCTGTAGCTGTGGTACCAGACGAGGAACGGCATGATTTTGTACAGAAACCCAAGGACGGTGAAGGTCACCACTCCGATGAGGCCGAGGAAGCCATAAACCGTCTCGAGTTGAGTGGTGAACAGCGTCGCCGGCAGGCGCGGCCAGCATAGCACGAGTCCGAGCAATACCAGCACGCCGAGCACGCCCAAGGCGGTCAGGAAATGGCGGATGCCCCAGTCGATCGTCCGGCGTTTGCGAGCCTTGAGAATGGCCAGAATCTCCACGGCGTAGGTGGCCAGGCCGACTACGAGCACCAGGGCGAACGCCAGTTTCCACGGGCTGTGCCACGCCATTGCGACGAACAGGCCGGCCAGTCCGAGGTTGAGCAGCATCACCGCCAGCGTGGCGCGGCGCTCGTTCTGGAGTTCGGAGAGCGTGAACATCGGCACCAACTTGTACGAAACCGACACGATCATCATCACGAAGAACCCCACGCCGCCGAGGTGCGCGTGTGCGTGCATCACCCCGAGCGCGTCGAAGCGGTTCACCCAATGGGCCACGCCTTGAAGCGACTTTACCAGCGCCCACGACGGGTTCGTCGGCGCGAGCGTGTTTGCGGATTCGTAAGTGCATTTGCCCGCCGCCACCGCCAGGCCGGCGAGCACGCCCAGCGAAAGCCACACCAAGGCCGACGCAATGCCGGTCGCCACCACGTTCCAGCGCGGCACGCGGCGCAAGGTGCGCGCCAGGTTGTACACAAACAGGCCCACGCCGACGGCAAACGCCGACCCGAAATGCCCGACCTGTTGCAGGTTCCAGATCCAGAACATCCAGACCATTCCGACGAAGCCGACCAAGTGAAACGCGAACTGCCACTTCGCCATGCGCTCGCTGTGGAGGCGGGTTTCGAGCGCCACGGGAACGAGCTGGTACATCGCGCCCATGACGATCGAACACAAGAAACCCAGCACGAACAGGTGGGTCGCTGCGACGGCGTACTGATTGTAGTGGTAAGTCGCCAGGAGGTCCGGCCGCGCAACCAGCAGCGCCATGCCGGCGAGCAGCGACCCCACGCCCGTCAGCACAAAGCGCAACGGCAGGGTCACCGACGGCGCCAACGCGCTGGCGGGCGAGGCTGGAGTGACTCGGACCGCCGGAGCGGCGGACACGCTAGGCGCGGCGAATGTGGGTGATAAAGCTGCCATCGGAATGTTCCTCGGATTCCGCCTGAAAGCCGCGCTCGGCGAGCAGCGGGAACAGATGGAGCGGACGCCGGTCGGTGTGGGCGCGCAACGTCGCCTCCCCGGGCAGCGCGGACAGCGCTTCGAGGATGCGTACCATCGGCTGCGGCGGTTCCAGGCCGCGGGCGTCCACTTCGATCAGCGGCGTGCTCATCGCGAGGCTGAACGTAGCGGGTATGGCGCCGCGCCACCTTGATGGAGGTCAACCGATTGGTGCGTCTGCGGTGTCCGCCGACGGCTTGCGTGCCGGGCCGGGTGCGGTTAACTGGGGCGTGGACGTGGGACGGCCCATGAAACTGCACATCCTCACCGCCGGCGGGACGATCGACAAAGTGTACTTTGACGCAAAGAGCGAGTACGAAGTTGGCTCGCCGCAGGTCACCGAAATCCTCCGCGAGGCGAACGTCACTTTCGACTACACGCTCGAATCGGTCCTGCGCAAAGACAGCCTGGAACTGACCGAGGCCGACCGCCAGCTCATCCGCGACCGCATCGCGGCCTCGGCGTGCGACCGCATCCTCGTCACGCACGGCACCGACACCATGATCCAAACCGCGCGGGCGCTGGCGGGTATCCCCGGCAAAACCATCGTTCTGACCGGTTCAATGCAGCCCGCGCGGTTCCGCAACACGGACGCGGGCTTCAACATCGGCGTCGCGATTGGCGCGGTGCAGTGTCTGCCGCCGGGGGTGTATGTGGCCATGAATGGGCGCGTTTTCGATCCGCGCCGGGCGCAGAAGAATGTTGCGAAGCATTGGTTCGAGGAAGTGAAGGCCGGCCCACCTTGAGCGAACGGGCAGACCGGTCGCGTCTGGAACCCCGCCGCGAAAAGCGGGGGCGCGTACACCCGGCCGAGGCCTTTCGCAAACAGGCAGCGAGGCGTCGGGCCCCGGTTAAGGCGCCAACGCAAAGGTGCTGAGAGGCAAAGAGGTCTCCCGCAGTCACGACGCCACGACCGGCACAAAATCGTTGCGCGCGCGCGCGGGCTTGTGGCTTGATCCTCGCGTGAAACGACCCTCGGTGGTGCCGGTCAGGGCACTCCCGTCCGTGGCCGCCGGGGTGCGGCACGGTGGCAGCCTCCCGTGACATGAACCGGCGGCGGATGCACGTTTTCTACTCGGGACACGTGCAAGGCGTGGGATTTCGCTACACGGCCCGCCAGGTGGCCCAGGGTTTCGAGGTCACCGGGTTGGTTCGCAACTTGCTAGACGGAAGGGTTGAGTTGCTGGCCGAAGGCGCCCAGGAAGAGTTGGAGGCGTTTCGGGAGGCTCTCCGCGAGTCCGGCCTGAGGTCGTTCATCCGGGATGAAACGGTTTCGTGGTCGGAGCCGCAGGGAAACCTGCAGGGGTTTCAGATTGTCAGTTAGACGGGTAAGCCGAGATGAAGTTCGCAATCATTGCCGATATCCATGCCAATTTGGAGGCGTTGGAGGTCGTGTTGGCCGACGCCAAAAACGAAAAGGCGACGCACTACGCCTGCCTGGGTGACGTGGTCGGCTACAACGCCAACCCCAAGGAGTGCCTGGACATCGTGCGTGAAATGGGCATGCCCTGCGTCAAAGGCAATCACGACGAGTACTGTTCTTCGGAGGGCGCCCTGGATGGTTTCAACCCCGCCGCCGCCCTGGCCGTCCAGTGGACGCGCAATCACCTGACGGCGGAAGACCGCCAGTGGCTGCGCGACCTCAAGTACATGCGCCTGGTCACCAGCTTCTCGATCGTGCATGCCACGCTCGATGGCCCGCAGCGCTGGGGCTATGTCTTCGACAAACTGGCCGCCGCCGCCAGCTTCACCTACCAGAACACCAGCGTCTGCTTTTTCGGCCACACGCACGTGCCGGTGGCCTTTGTGCGCGACAGTGTCGTGCGCGGCGGCAGCTACTCGAAATTCCGCGTCGAGGCGGGCAAGAAATACTTCGTCAACGTGGGCAGCGTGGGGCAGTCGCGGGACGGCGTGCCCAAGGCGACTTACGTGATCTACGATCTGGACACCCAGACGATCGAATTGCGCCGGCTCGATTACGACATGCCCAAGACGCAGGCAAAGATCATCGCCGCCGGCCTGCCCAAACGCCTCGCGGACCGGCTGGCGGACGGGCGCTGACACGGCCTGCCGCTGGATCCGGCCCCGTGCCGGGTTGCCGCGCCATCCGGAAGAACTCGTTGAAGATTTTCATCCTCAAACCGAGTTCGCTGGGCGATGTGGTGCAGGCGCTCCCGGTTCTGCGCCTTCTGAAAAAACACTTTCCTGCGAGCACCATTTACTGGTGGATCGAAGCCTCGCTGAGTCCCTTGCTGGAAAACGATCCCGATCTCGCCGGCCTGGTCCGGTTCGACCGGCACCGTTGGGCTTCGCCGGAGCGATGGTCCGAGGGGTTGCAGAGCCTGAAGCGGTTACGGGAAGAGGCGTTCGATCTGGTGATCGATCTTCAAGCCCTGGCGCGCAGCAGCGTGGTTTCCTGGCTGGTGCACGGCCGGCTCACGGTGGGGCTGGACGACGCGCGCGAAGGGGCTCCGGCTTTTTACGACCTCCGCGTGCCGCGCCTGTCCCCGCTGACCCACGCCGTGGACTGGTACCTCGGCGTCTTGCGAGCGCTCGCGGTGCCGGTGGGCCGGGATTTCGATTGGCTGCCCGCCCGGCCGGACGTTCAGACCGCGATCCGGCAACGCTGGTCTTTGGACGCCATGCCGTTCATCGCCTTCCAACCGGGCGCCCGCTGGACGACCAAACGCTGGCCGGCCGAGCATTTCGCCACCCTGATTCGCAGCCTGGCGGTTGAACTGCCGGACCATCGCTTCGTGCTGTTGGGATCGGCCGCGGACGCTGACCTGGCCCGCACGATCGCGGCCGTCGCACCCGGCCGTTGCCTGAGTCTGGCGGGGCGAACGAGCTTGCCAGAGATGGTCGAATGCCTGCGGCTTTCCGAGCTCCTGGTCACGAACGACAGCGGGCCGATGCACGTCGCCGCGGCGCTGGGCCGGCCGGTGGTGGGCCTGTTCGGACCGACCGAGCCGCGGCGCACCGGGCCTTACGGGCAGGTGGAGCGCGCGTTGCAAATGCGCCTGCCGTGCGTGCCTTGCCTCCGTGGCCATTGCCGCCACACCCCGCCACTCGAATGCCTCACCGCGCTGCCCCCCGACCGGGTCCGGCGAGCGGTGTTGGATCGTCTGGCGGGCGAGCCGCCGGTAAATGCCGCTTGCCAGCGGGTGTTGCTTACCTAGATTGCCCATGATGAAAACGTTTGCCGCCGCGGTCGCCGGCGCCTTGTTCCTCAGCGTGGTCGCGCGGGGCCAGGTGACGGTGGAAGTGGCGTTGGATCAAGAATCCTATCTGCCTCACGAACGGTGCCTCGCCGAGATTCGCATCACCAACTTCTCGGGGCGTACGCTCAAGTTCAGCGCCGCCGCGGACTGGTTCGATCTTACGGTCGAGTCGTACGACGGTTACTTCGTCGAGCGGCTGGCGCCCGTGCCGCCGGCCGAACCGCTGGAAATACCGAACGCGGCGCGGGGCATCCGGCGGGTGGATCTGGCTCCGGCCTTCGATCTGTCCAAGCCCGGCCGCTACTTCGCCATTGCGTCGGTGCGCGTGCCGGAGATCAACCAGGATGTCACCAGCTCGCGGGACGCCTTCAACATCATGAGCGGCGTGAAGCTGTGGGAGCAGGCGTTCGGCGTGCCGGGCGGCGACCCGGGCAAACCGCCGGCGGTCCGCCGCTACGCGTTGCTCCAGACCAACGACCGGAAACGCCTGGCGCTTTACGCCCGCGTGACCAACGAGCAGGAGTCCCGTGTGCTCCGCGTGTTCCCGCTGGGCCGGCTGCTCTCGTTCAGCAAACCGGAGGCGCAGGTGGACCGGCTGGGCAAGCTCCACGCCTTGTTTCAGACCGGCGCGAAGCAATACACGTATTGCGTCGTCGATTGCGACGGCAGCCTGATGGTGCGGCGAATGTACCAGATTTCCGACACGCACCCAGGCCTGCGTCTGGCCGAAGGCGGCAAGATCAAGGTGGTCGGCGGCTTTCGACTCAAGTCCAGTTACGACATCCCCCCGCCGTCGGATGATGACGAACCGAAGCCGGACAGCGCTGCGCCGGCCGAATCTACCCAGCCCAAGCCCATCGCCCCCGCGTCCATCGAGCCGGCGAAACCCAAGTAGGCTACTCGGTCAACTCGGCCAGCGTCGTGACGCGAGTCTCCATGCGCTTGACCATGAGCAGGGCCTGCGCGACCGCATTCTGGTCTGACATGCCGAAGCGGGTCTGCAACTCGAAGCGCACCGCGGCGATGGCGTCGCCGTTCACGTCGTGGAGCGGCATGGTCACCAGATACCGCTTCGTCGCCTTGCCGGCGTAAGGCAGATTCTTCGCGATCACCGCCCGTTCCACGTCGCCGCCCGGCCGGCCGAGGTTCGCCTCGTCCCGGCTCGCGACCACATGAAGTTCCGGACGCTGGCGGGTGGTGGAATAGATGCTCAATCCCAGCAGCCGCGGATAACGCTGCAAGGTCTCGCGGACCAGCTCGCGGGCCAGGATTACGCGCGGCGTGTAGGTGAGCCGCAGATCGGTGAAGCAGGACACCGAGTCCGACTTGGTCCAAAGCGCGACCCGGCCCTCGCGGAAAGTGCTGTCGGTCAGTTCGGGGATCGGCTCGCTGCCGGCGAGTTTGAAACGGAACTTGTTCCCCTTGGCCTCGATCTCCAGGTCGTGCCAGACGCCTTTGGGGACTTCGATTGTCGGACCGATCGGAGCGTCGCGCAGGCCTTTGTACACGCGGTAAAATCGGAACGAGCTGCCCCGCGAACTCGCCCGCACGACGTAGAAGTTCTCCTCGTCCTGGAGGCGAAAGGCGACGCCCGCCATCTGCTCGGCCGTGCCGGAAACGATCTTGAATCGCAACCGCAACGTGAAGTCGCCGTACCGGTCGCCGTCATAAATCAGCAACGGGAAGCGCTCGTCGGTGGGATCGGTCGAGAGTTGGGCAATGGCGAGCCGCCGGGCGATGCTGGGAGCCCCGCTGAGGCCTGCCTCTTGATCGAGGATCACCTGCCAATCTGCCGGTTTGCCACCCCCGATGAGCGCGCTGTGCCAGCCGGCCGGCACCGAACCGACCTTGTCTTGGGTCAGGTCGAAAACCTTTTCGGCCGCGAACAGGCTCGCGCTGGTTGCCACGGCCAACAGCCATTGCCAGTAACGAATCATCGGTCGGCACGCTAGCAGAGGCGGACGCTGACTCAAGTGTGACGCGCGGGCGAACCCGGGCTTGCCGGCAGTTCAGCCAAAGACTTGGCGCAGGTATTCGCGGCTGCGGGTGGCGATGACTTCCGGGCCTTCGTCGAAATTGAACACCTCCACCGACACCGTGCCGTCGTAGCCGACCGCCTTCAAAGCGGCGGCGATCGGGCGAAAGTCCACGTCACCGAAGCCGGGGCCTTTGAGGTTGCGGTCGTTGGCGTGGAAATAGGCGAAATGCGGCCAGGTCTCGCGGATGATTTGCGGGATCGGCTTCGCCTCCGAGCACATCGCCTTCACGTCCAGAATGAGCTTCAACGCCGGCGAACCGACCTGCTGGACGAAGCGGACCCCTTCGGCGGCGGTGTTGATGAAGTCGGTCTCGGCCGGTGCGAGCGGCTCGAAACAAAGCGTCACCCCGCGGGTTTCGGCGCGTTGCACCGCGGCCCGGAAAACGTCCGCCGCCCAAGTCCACGCCTGATCGAAAGTCACGCCTGGCTGGAGGCTGCGCTGTTTGGGCGAGCCCACAACGATCGAGCGCCCGCCCAAGTCGGCGCAGAAGTCCACCAAGTCCACGAAATACCGCGCCGTGCGCTCGCGGACGGCCGCCTCCGGGTGCGTGAGGTGCATGCCCTCCGCCTTGACCAGAACCCAATGGATGCCCGAGATGGCGAGGCCGGCCCGGGCCGCCGTCTCGCGGATGCGTGCCCGGTCGGCGGCGCCGATCTTGGTGACGTAATTGGCGAGCGTGAACGGCGCCACTTCGATCGCGTCGTAGCCGGCGCGCGCCGCGAAGGCACAGGCGTCCTCGAATTTCCGGCCCTGGAAGATTTCGTTGCAGATGGCGAATTTCATGGCGGTGTCGAGCGTGGCCTCAGACTGCACCGCGGGGCCGGCGTCGGCAAGCGGACGCTGCGCGTGGTAGTGTCGCGATTTCAAATAGGTGGCTGTGCCGAAGCCGCGGCGCAGGGCGGTGCGGCAGCACCGCCACCACCAGACCAAGACGCCACGCGGCGCGCCGCACTGGATGGACGGGGAAGTGTGGCGATCCAACGGCAGCGGGCGCTCTTCGGGCTGAGAGTTGTCCGCCCGGACCGGATACCGTTTCCAGCCCCTGATTCCATTTCTCGTCAAAACTCTTTAGAAATGTCCCCGGTTTAACTCACGAGAGAATGTCCCCTTGGTGGTTTGTTTCTCCTGACTCCTTTTCCCCGCCAGCCGCTCCGCGCGGCCAGCCGCCTTGATCCCGTTCCCCA
>JAKANS010000038.1 GCA_021823625.1 bacterium
ACGTTTGAGAAAACCGCTCCCCGCCGCCAGGCCGCCGTAAGGCGTCAGCGCTGCGTCCGGGCGCGTCACCGTGCATTTGCCCGGCAGCGTGTCCAAGGAAATCCCGTCTTGCCCTTCACCCGCCAGGTGAACCGAAACCAGCGATGCAAATGAGCTCGTCGCCCCCAGTTTGGTTCACTCAATCCCCCTTCGACCCCCACCTCAATTGCGGAAATTGGGTTGAAATCGAACATGTCCACGGCGAGAAAATCCGCCCCGCCGGGAACTGCGTCGGCGCAAGGCGGTCGTTGCCTTGGCGGAAGGCGCGGGTAACCTCCGCCCATGACTTCCGCCCACACTGCGAATGCAGGCTGGCCTCGACGCCTCCGGCATTCGCCTGGTCTTTGTTTGCTCCTCGCACTTCTGGCAGCGACCGGTTTGCACGCCGTCGAAGCCCCGGCCTGGGACACCTTCGCCGACACCTGGGTCGCCACCGACGCGCTGGGCCGCGTGGTGCCTTTGCGCGCCGAGGTCGGCCCGGCGCGCACCGACCGCACGGTGGGCATTTTCTATTTCCTCTGGCACGGCGCGCATATCCAGGGCGGACCGTACGACGTCACAAAGATTCTCGCGCAAGACCCCGACGCGATGTCCAAGCCAGACAGCCCGCTGTGGGGCCCGCTCCACGCGCCGCATCACTGGGGCGAATCGGTCTTCGGCTATTACCTCACGCAGGACGAAGGCGTGCTCCGCAAACACGCGCAGATGCTCGCCGACGCCGGCGTGGACGTGGTGATCTTCGATGTCACGAACCAGATCACTTACAAGGCCGATTACATGGCCTTGCTGCGCGTGTGGTCGGAGATGCGCGCCGCGGGCAACCGCACACCACAGGTCGCCTTTCTCACGCCGTTCTGGGATCCGGCCAAGGTCGTGCGCGAACTCTGGCACGACCTTTACGCGCCGGGGCTCTACCCCGAACTCTGGTTTCGCTGGGCCGGCAAACCGCTGATCCTCGCCGATCCGGCGATGATCCTCGACCACGGCGGCAACGATCAGCAAAACACCGCCGTTCAACTTCAGCCCGACCACACGCTGGGCCAAAGCTTCACCACCGCGGAGCCGCTGGAGAAAATCGGCGGTCGTTTTCCGACTTGGAACACCTCGGGCGTGGCCATAACGCTCACGCTGTTCCGCGACGGCCCGGCCGGCGAGCGCCAGGCCAGCCAGCGCTTCGCGAACGTGCGCGACAACGAATGGCGGATGCTCTCGTTCAGTCCGCCGCTGGCGCCGGGCACGTACTACCTGGAGCTGTCCGCGCCGCAAGGCAAGGTCGGCTGGTGGAGCCACACTGGCGACGTGCTGGCGGGCGGCGAGGCTTTTGTCGATGGCAAGCCGGCGGGCGGCGATCGCACCTTGCGCCTCCTGACGGCCGACGCCGAGACCCAGCGGCTGCGCGATTTCTTCACGTTCCGCAAACCGCAGCCGGATTACTTCCAAGGCCCGACCGGTCCGGATCAGTGGAGCTGGCTCGAAGTCCATCCCCAACACGTGTTCACGAACTCGGCCGGCCAGAAGGAACAGATGTCCGTCGGCGTCGCGCAGAACGCGGTCGGCCACCGCCTCGGTTCGATGAGCGAACCGGGCGCGCGCGGACGCAGCTTCCACGAGGGCGCCACCGACACCCGGCCAAACGCCGTCGCCTTCGGCCTGAATGTGGCCGAGCAGTGGACGCGCGCGTTGGCGGAAGATCCTCGGTTCATCTTTGTCACCGGCTGGAACGAGTGGATCGCCGGGCGGTTCGCCGAGTTCAACGGCGTCAAGCGGCCGGTCATGTTCGTGGACCAGTTCGACGAGGAACACAGCCGCGACCTCGAGCCGATGCGCGGCGGCCACGGCGACGACTATTTCTACCAACTCGTCAGTTTCGTCCGGCGCTACAAAGGCGCGCGCGAACTGCCACCGGTCCGGCCTGCGCCGATCCAAGTGGACGGGCACTTCGACGACTGGCGCGCGGTGGAACCCGAGTTTCGCGACACCATCGGCGATCCAGTCCATCGCCGGCATCGCGGCTGGGACAAGCACGTCACCTACGAAAACCAGACCGGCCGCAACGACATCATCGCGGCGAAACTGAGCTTCGACGCAACGACCGCGTGGTTTTATGTGCGCACCCGCGAGCCGATCACGCCCGCCACCGACACGAACTGGATGGTGCTGCTCCTCGACGTGGACGGCAACGCGACCAATGGCTGGCTCGGTTACGATTTGCGGGTGAACGCGACGCGGCCGGCCGCGAACCAGGCCTGCATCGAGCGCCGGATCAACAACGCCTGGCAGGCGGTCGGCACCGCCGAGTTCCGGATGGCGGGCAACGAGCTTGAACTCGCGTTGCCGTGGTCGGCGCTCGGGTTGACGCGACCGCCGGCGGTCCTCGATTTCAAATGGGCGGACGACTGCCTGCGCGCGGAGGACTGGACCGACTTCACGCTGAATGGCGATGCGGCGCCGAACGACCGTTTCAACTACCGGGCGCTGCTCAACCCGCCTCCCCGGTGGGGCCGACCTGTGTGTCGGCCGGAACAACGGGGGCTTCGCAAGCTTCGTCCGCGCTGCTACTCTCCCGCCATGAAAGTCGTGGGCAGGCGACGGAGGACCGACGACACCGCCGATCTCGCGCCGGCGGAAGCGCTCCGTCGTGCCTGGGCGTTGCAGCAACAGGCGGACAAGTTGAACCCCTATCCGCGCCCGCGCGGCTTCGTGTTCAAAGCGAAGACCCGCGAAGAATACGAACGCTGGCGTCGTAGCCAGGGCAACCCCAGACTGTGGTGAACGCCTGGCTGGAGCCACTGACGCCGCTGTTGCGGGTCTGCCGTTTACTCAACGAGCACGACGCCCGCTATCTGGTCGTGGGTGGCCAGGCCTGTATCCTTCATGGGTTGGTCCGCACGACCGAGGACGTGGATTTGCTCATTGAGCCTTCGGAGAACAACTGCCGGCGCGTTATTGCCGCTTTGAGCCAACTGGCCGATGGCGCAGCCCGCGAGCTGACCCCCGCGAACTGATCGAAAACGTCGTGGTGAAGGTGGCTGACGAAGTCGAGGTGGACGTGAGCACGCACGCGTGGAAGGTGACCTTCGACGAGGCCGCTGCTTCGGCGCTTTACCTGGAGATCGATGGCATTGAGATACCTTGCACTGGCCTCGACATGCTCATCGCCAGCGAGGAAACGTATCGCGAACAGGATGCCGCCGATCGGCTGCGCCTGCTCGAACTGAAGCGTCGCCGCGCCGCACGGGGCGGCGGGTGAATCTCGGCAACGAACGCGCCGCTTATGGAACCTCCGCTGCAACCCGGCACGCTGTACCTCGTGGCCACGCCCATCGGCAACCTCGAGGACATCACGCTCCGCGCGTTGCGCGTCCTGCGCGAGTGCGACGTGGTCGCCGCCGAGGACACGCGCCGCTCCGGCCAGTTGCTCACCCACTTCGGCCTCCGCAAGCCGTTGCTGAGCTATTTCAAGTTCAACGAGGCCCGCCGCAGCGAGGAAATCATCGAGCGGCTGAAGCGCGGCGAAAAGGTCGCGCTGGTGACCGACGCCGGCAGCCCCGGCATCAGCGATCCCGGCGAACGCGTCGTGCGGGCCGCGATCGTTGCCGGCTGCCGGGTCGAGTCCGTGCCGGGGCCGTGCGCGCTGGTGGCGGCGCTCACCGCCAGCGGCCTGCCGACCGGCGAGTTTCACTTCGTCGGTTTTCTCCCGCACAAGTCCGGCCAGCGCCGCAAGGTCCTCGAAGCGCTGCGGGGCGTGCCCGGCACGCTCGTCCTCTACGAATCGCCGCATCGCATCGACCGGCTCCTGACCGAACTGGTGGAAGTCATGCCCGGCCGCGACGTGGTGCTGGCGCGCGAATTGACCAAAAAGTTCGAGGAGTTCCTGCGTGGCAAGCCGGCGGAGTTGCTGGCAACCGCGCGACAACGCTCGCTCAAAGGCGAGTTCGTGGTCGTGATCGGCGCCGCGCCAGAACCGGCGGCGCGGGCAACCCTTGCCGGCGGATCGCTGACTGAACTGTGAGCTCGCGCGATTCGCACGGGCCTGGAAATCGCTGGTATGCGACGGTCGGAAGATTATCGTCTTCGCCAGCTATGATTTCCCAATCCACATTTGAACGCCTCCAATCCGTCCAGCGCCTGGAAATCACCTTGATCGGGTTGAGCGCGGCGGCGGGCGTGGCCGCGGTGCTGGCGATGCTTGAGTACGGTCTCTTCGCCGGCCTTTCGTTTTTTACTGGCCGGTGTCCTGGCCTACGCCGTGGCCAAGTTGCTGAATCTGGCCGGCGAAATTTTGAGCCGCCTGGATCGGCTGAGCAGTTCGGAACGCACCGGCACCACCGGCCACTC
Source organism: bacterium (assembly GCA_021823625.1). GTDB lineage: Bacteria > Verrucomicrobiota > Verrucomicrobiia > Limisphaerales > J093 > DSVZ01. The sequence goes on from JAKANS010000038.1 coordinate 4,378, forward strand.
GCCAGCGGCAATGCCGCCAACTCCGAAGTTGTGAGCGGAGGTCGAGCGTTGAAGATTGCTTGCGCGGCAACGCCAATTGCGCGAAGAGCAAGCGCATGAATTCACGCCTTCCCCTTCGCGCAACCACCGTTTGCCTCGCGGCCTGGGCTTGGACCGCTGGCACTCACGCCGCGACTGCGCCGCGCAAAGTCGCCGCCTTCGCCGCCTGCTCCACTCTCTGCCAGTGCAAACAGCCGACGGAAAAGGCGTTCAAGGTGATCGCGGACCTTGGCTACAAGTGGATCGATCTTTCCTGCCTGAACTGGGCGCCGCACGTGGCAGTGCCGAAGCTGGTGGCGGACTTCGACGCCGAAGCCCGGCGCGTGGAGGCGGCGCTCCAGGCCAACAGCCTGCGCGTGGCGAACCTCACCTTCGACGCCATCGAGACCCGGCCGTACGACCAGTACAAGCGCGAGTTCGTGGCGGTGGTGAAGCTGGCGGCACGGCTGCACGCGCGCGTGATCAACCTCATGGCGCCGTCCGCGAATTGTGATCGCGCCGATCAGGTGACGAAGTTGCACAAACTCCAGGCCATCGCCGCCCAGGCGGGCGTGATCCTCACCGTCGAGACCCATGTCGGCCAGATCACCGAACGCCCGGCGGACGCGCTCTGGCTTTGCCAGCAGGTGCCCGGCCTGAAACTCACCTTGGACCCGAGCCACTACTACGCCGGGCCGAACCAGGGCGCCCCGTTCCCGCAATTGCTGCCTTACGTGGAAGGCACCGGCTTTCGCGCCGGCGCGATGACCTGGGCGAGCATCCAGTTGCCGTGGGGTGAAGGTCCGATCGATTTCGCCGCGATCGTTCGCGGCCTGGAGGCGCGCGGTTACCAGGGGTTTTACGTGGCGGAATACCTCGAAGGGTTCAACCAACTTGACGCCGTCCAGCAGTCGCGCCGGTTCCTGGACTGGGCCCGGCGACAGTAGCCACTGCCCGGCGGGTGGTTGGCGTCGGGGGCGGTCTTTGGGATTGCAACCGCGAGGATTATGCGGTAAGCGTGTCGCCACGGTTTAAGAAAGGAAGCGTCATGAAAAACACCCTCATCGTATCGGCACTCGCCAGCTTCGCGCTGATCGCGGGCGCGTTCGCGCAAACCCAATCGCCGGCCGCTGCGCCGCAGGACACGGTCGTTACCGCGCCGGAAAGCACCGCTCCGCCGCCGCCGGCGAAGGCGCCGAAGTCCAAGGCGCAGAAATCCACGGCGACCAAGGCCAAGGCCAAGGTTAACGCCGGCTATCCGTTCCGCGGCAAGTTAAAGGCGTTCGACAAGGACGCGCTGACCTTCACGGTCGCAGGCAAGGATAAAGACCGGGTGGTCCACATCACTTCGCAGACCCGGTTCACCAAGGGCGGCAAACCCGCCACGCTCAGCGACGCGATCATTGACGGGGAAGTCGCCGGCACCGTGCGCAAGGTCAAGGACGGAAAAGAAGAAGCGGTGTCGGTGCGGTTTGGACCGGCGCCGAAGGCAGGCAAGTCAGCGGAAAAGAGCGTCCCGAAGAAGGCGCCCAGCAAACCGGGCCAGGCCGAGACGCAATAACCAACGACTGGCGAGCCTGGGCGAATCAGGCGCGGCCTCAAATTCCATCACGTGTCCAGGCCGGCGCGACTTATGCCCGGCGGAACCAACTGGCGATTCCGCCGGTGGTCTTCTTGGGCGAGCTGGGTTGGATACGGTTCACGAACCGGCCGACCAGGTACTGGCTGCGCGCGGCTTCCAACGCCATGATGAATTCGTCGTAGCTCTGGAACCGCTCGCCCGGATGCTTGGCCATCGCCCGTGCGATCGCGTCACTGGTGGGGTGGGTGATCTCGTGAACGACGTAGTTGGGAGGCGTGAGTGGCGTGTGGACGTGCGCGCCCACGACTTCCTCCACGCTCGGCGCCTCGAACGGGACGTGCTGGGTGATGGCGTGGTAAAGCGTGCCGGCCAGGCTGTACATGTCCGAGAGAAAATCCTCGCGCTCGCGACGGACTTTCTCAGGCGCAATGTAGTACGGCGTGCCCCAGACGGTGCCATCGGCTTCCTGCTCGGCATCGGCCCGCCGGGCCAGTCCGAAGTCCACCAGTTTCGGTTCGCCGTCGGCGTTGAAAAGGATGTTGCCGGGCTTGATGTCGCGGTGGAGCAGGCCGTGTTTGAGCGCGGTGTTGAGGGCGGAAGCCACCTTGATGCCGACGTCCAGCACCTCGAGTTCCGGCACGCGGCCCTTTTCGATGCGGCCATCCAGGCTGCCCCGGTCCGCCAGTTCCATCACCAGGTACATCTGGCCTTCCCACTCATCGAAGGTGTAAAGGTGGATGATGTTGGTGTGGTTGAGTCGGGCGCAAGCGCGCGCTTCGCGGTAGAAGCCTTCCATCGCGTGCTCGTCGTTCATGAGCTCGCGCTTGACGAGTTTCACCGCCACTTCGCGCTCCAGTGTCACGTCGAAGGCGCGGTACACGGCGCCCATACCGCCCGAGCCGATGGGGGCACGCAACTCAAACTGGCGGAGGCGCATCGGCATCATCACCGGAGCGCCGCACTTCGTGCAGGGAACGAAGCTCAGCGGCGCCGCATCGCCGGGCAGAAAGAGCGTCGTGCCGCACGCGGCACAGGGGATCATCCGCAACGCTTTGCGCGAACCGTTTTCGTCCACAGGCACAAAGTGATTATGGGCCGCGCCCGAACCCCTCGCAAGCGTTGAAACCGGGCTCTGGCGGGGCGCCGGCACGCGCAGCGGCCGCCGCGTAGAGTCCGTTCCAGCCCCTCGGGCCGTTCTTTGCCCAAAACCGCTTTCCAAGTTGCTTAGACTCATAATGGCTCCACCTCGAAAGTAAGCAGGTTTTCCGCCAACTCCCGGCCGGGGCCGAAGTTCGCACGGCTCGCCGCTTGCCAAGCTGGGACTCGTGCTTAGTGTCGCCCTGTGCGCATCTTGTTTATTGGCGACATCGTTGGGGAGCCCGGCCGAAAGGCGGTGAAGCGCCTCGTGCCCCGGCTGCGCTCGACGCTCGCCGCCGACGTCGTCATCGCCAATGGCGAGAACAGCGCAGGCGGCGCCGGACTCACGGCCAATACCGCCCGGGAGATCTTCGACGCCGGCGTGGATGTGATCACCACGGGCGACCACGTCTGGGACCAGAAAGAGGCCGTGACCTACCTCCCGGTGGAACCGCGTGTTCTGCGCCCGTTGAACTACCCCGCCGGCGCTCCCGGCCAGGGCGGTTTTCTGCTCCAACGGCCCAGCCTGGCGCCGATCGCCGTGCTCAACGCCCAGGGGCGGACCTTCATGGGTGACCTCGAAAGCCCGTTCCACGTCGTGCCCGCGGAGGTAAGGCGATGGCGCGAGGTGACGCCGCTGGTGTTCCTCGATTTTCATGCCGAGGCCACCTCCGAGAAGATCGCCCTGGCCCGGATGCTCGACGGGCAGGTCAGCGCGGTCATCGGCACGCACACGCACGTGCAAACGGCGGACGAACAAATCTTTCCCGGCGGCACGGCCTACCTGACCGATGCCGGCTTCACCGGCGCGCACGAAAGCGTCCTGGGCCGCGACCTCGAGCCGGTGATCAAGCGGTTCGTGACCAACCTCCCCCAGCGTTTCACCGTCGCCACCGGGCGGGTGTTCCTGCAAGGCGCGCTCGTCGAGGTGGACCAGTCCACCGGCAAGGCCTTGAGCATCCAGCGGGTCTCGGAAGCGATGCCCATCGAAAATCCATGAACCGCCCGGTCAACCTGTGCGAAGCGGCGGTTGGACCGGGAAGCGTCGGGCACCGCGAGACGCGCCATGCCGACTCATTTTCCGTTTGCCAGACGGGGCCTTCTCGCCAGACTACCTTCCCAATGCAAGCCCAAGGCCATTCCGCGCTTCCGGGGATGAACCGCACCAACTGCGGCCTATCCGCGGTGGTTGCCAGGGATAAACCGCACACACTGCGGTTAAACCCCGGAAAGTCCGGGATGAACCGCTTGCGGTTCAATCACTGTTAGACGCAAATATCAGCTAACTCCTATGTTCATCTACCGTATGAAAAAATACCTCATATCGTCACTAACCGCGTCCGCCATGTGCGCGCTTTTGGTTGGCTGCGCGACACGGAGCACTCCAGCAAGTGGGCGTTTCCAAGCTTCGGCTTGGGGGTTCTCTGGACCGAATGCCACCGGCCACGGATGCTATATTTTGGACACATGGACTGGCGAGTTGTGGGCCGCCGGTGGCAACGGTGCCACAAAACTCTCCGGGCCTTTGAAATGATCGGATTCGGCGCGTCTAACCATGCGATGCAGCGAACGGCGGCGGGCCGTCGCAGTTGCAATCGACGCGCTTGGTGGCCGCCGTCGCTGCGCTCGCCTCGCCGACCGTGAATGACCCCGGATCACCTATATTGGTCGTTCGGCGGGAAGTAATGAATCCCTCGCCTTGTCCGATCGCATTTCATGCGGCCTATGAGTGGCTACACATTCACAGCCTATTTCGAGAACGAGGTGCTGCGTAAGCGCCCCTACCTGAAGAAGGAGTGGTGCATACGCGTCTGCGAGAAACCCCTCCGGGTTGAATCCCAGGAGAACAACCGGTTCCGATTATGGGGCGAAATCGAGGAACTCGAAGGACGCGTCCTCCACGTCGTAACGCTGCCGGACAAGACCACGATTCACAATGCATTTCCAGATCGGGGATTCAAGCGATGAAAATCAACTACTACAAAGACACGGACTCCCTCTATATCGATCTCTCGTCGAAGCCCAGCGCCGACAGCAGAGAGGTCTCGGAGGGTATCGTTTTGGACTATGATGCTGAGGGCAACATCACCGGCATCGACATCGATAACGCCAGCCGAAAAATTGACCTGCGCGAAGTGATTCTCAGCAAGATCCCGGCGGAAGTCGAAGCTCTCACTGCCTAAAAACCGTCCACCAAGACAGGTGGAGGATATTTCAAGACCGCGGACGGTCTTGAAAATCCTCATCAGCAACGTCAACCGCGTACCTCCCTTGCCCAGCGCAGCCGCCTGAACCGCATGGCCCGCCAAGCGAAATCTCAATGGGACTTCGGTGAACTGTTCCCGCCCGAACAGACCCGCCGCGTCATGAGCGTCTCGGAGTTGACGCTCCAAGTGAAGCGACTGCTCGAAACGCAGCTCGGTTCACTCTGGGTTTCCGGCGAGGTCTCGAACCTGCGCGTGCAGACGTCCGGCCATGCCTATTTCACGCTCAAGGACGCCGGCGCGCAGTTGAGTTGCGTGCTTTTTCGCGGCGAGGCACGGGGCGGCCGCGACTTGCTCGAAGACGGCCGTAAGGTGTTGCTCCAAGGCGAGCTCACGGTCTATGAGCCGCGCGGCCAGTACCAGCTCATGGTCAAGGCGGTGGAACTGCAAGGCGTCGGCGCGCTCCAACTCGCGTTCGAGCGGCTCAAGCAGAAGCTCCAAGCCGAAGGGCTGTTTGCCGCGGAGCGCAAGCGCCCGTTGCCGCCTTACCCGGAACGGATCGGTGTCGTGACCTCGCCGAGCGGGGCCGCGTTGCGCGACGTGCTCCACGTGGTGGAGCGACGCCAGCCTTCGCTGGAAATCGTACTCGCGCCTTGTCGCGTCCAAGGCGATGGAGCCGCCGACGAAATCGCCGCCGCCATCCGCCGGCTGAACGAGTTCAGCGCCATCGCTCAAGGCTCGCAAACCGAAGCGACCACGCCGCGTGCCTCGCGTCTCGATTTGATTTTGGTCACGCGCGGCGGTGGCAGTCTCGAAGACCTCTGGGCCTTTAACGAAGAAGCGGTGGCGCGCGCGATTTTCGAGTCCGCCTTGCCGGTGGTGTCCGCGGTCGGCCACGAAATCGACTTCACCATCGCCGACTTCGTTGCCGACGTGCGGGCCGCCACGCCCAGCGCCGCGGCGGAAATCATCACCCAGGAAGCCTTCGCCGCGCGGACCTACGTGGCGGAGACGCGCGAGCGACTGCCGGCGCTGGCCCGCGACGGTTGCGCGGCCTGGCGCGAGACCATCCGGGACTGGCTGGCCCGCCTCGGCCGGTCGCATCCGCGACGGCGCATCAACGAAGCCTGGCAACGACTGGACGATCTGCGGAGCGCGATGGCGCGGGCCGGGCGCACCCGCCTCCGCGAAGCGCAAGCGCGTTGGGCGACCCTGCGCGCCGCGTGGCGGCATCTGCATCCCGCCGCAAACCTTGCCCGCCAACGACAGGAGCTGGAGCGCGTGGTGGGTCGTCTGCGCGAACTCGCCGGTCGCGAGTTGGCGGAGCAGGCGCGTTCGTTAGCCGCCTTGAGGGACCGGTTGCGCCTGCTCTCGCCGCAGCAAACGCTGGCGCGCGGTTACTCGATCACCCGCGACACGGTTACCGGCAGCGTCATCCGATCGCCCCGCGAAACCCGCCCCGGCCAGGTGTTGCGAACACGCGTCCGCGACGGCGAGATTCAGAGCAAGGTCGAGTGAGGCTGGTGCGCCGGGCCGGCTTTTCCACCTGGAATCTACAAGGGATTCCGCGGCGCGGTTGTATTTTCCGCTGTTCCTTTGAAGCCGGTACGCCATGATGCGGGCGTTCACTTGAAGCATTGATTTATGGCAAACAGCAAGACTCCCAAGCCCAAAGAATCTCCGGCGGGTCGCTGGCTTTCGTACCGGCCCGAGATCAAGGTCCTCGATTGCACGATCCGCGACGGCGGGCTGATGAACAACCACCAGTTCGACGACAGCGTCGTGAAGGCGGTTTACACCGCGTGTGCCGCGGCGGGCATCGACTACATGGAAATCGGCTACAAGGCCTCGCGCAAAGGGATCAAGGCGGGGGAGTACGGCGCCTGGAAGTATTGCCTCGAAGACGACATTCGCCGGATCGTGGGCGACAATCCAACTTCGGTGAAGCTCTCGGTCATGGCCGACGCCGAGAAGTGCGATTACCGCGAAGACATTCCGCCCAAAAAAGAGAGCATCATCGACATGGTCCGCGTGGCGACCTACATCAGCCAGATTCCGACCGCGCTGGACATGGTCAAAGACGCCCACGACAAAGGTTACGAAACCACGCTCAACCTCATGGCCGTTTCGACCGTGCCGGACCGCGAGCTCGCCGAGGGTTTGGAAATGATGGTGCAAGCCGAGGCGCAGGCCATCTATGTGGTGGACAGCTTCGGTTCACTCTACAGCGAGCAGGTGGATTACCTGGTCAAGAAGTACCTCAGCCACTGCAAGCCCGCGGGCAAGGAGGTGGGCGTCCACATGCACAACAACCTCCAACTCGCTTTCGCCAACACCATCGAGGGCATCGTCCGCGGGGCGAATTACCTCGACGCCACGATGGCGGGCCTGGGCCGCGGCGCGGGCAATTGCCTCATGGAATTGCTGCTCGGCTTTCTGCACAACCCGAAGTACGACCTCCGTCCCGTGCTCGACTGCGTGCAAAACCACATCGAGCCGATGCGCGCGAAGCTGCTCTGGGGTTACGATCTGCCGTACCTGCTCACCGGTTTGCTGAACCAGCACCCGCGCACCGCGATCAAGTTCAAGGAAGCCGAACTCAAAGGCGAGAAGGGCGACATCCTTCGCTTTTACGACACGGTGACGGAGTAGGCCGATCCGCGTCGGAATATCCCAGGCTTGCGTTTGGAGTAGTCTGTACGCTCGGCGTCTCCCCGTGGCGGGTTTGTGTTTTTCCACTGGTGAGGTAGTCGTGTTCAGGGCATAGTTCCCGCCGAACTCAGCCTGCACATGAAAACGCCCGCACTCATCCTGGCGGCACTCGCGCTGGTGCTGCCTTCCACCTTCCCTGTACTCGCGAAAGACGCCGTCCGCGCCTCGCGGGGCCAGATTACCCTGCCGACCTATCCGTGGGCAGCCGTCAAACACCCGTATTTTCGCGGCACGGACGGAGTAAACATCTACCCCTACCCGATGCTCGATTTTCTGAGCCGCGACAAGACCAACCGCACTTACCAGACCGTCATTCTCGAGAACGACTATCTGCGCATTACGTTCCTGCCGGAGCTCGGCGGCAAGATCCACGAGGTGCTCGACAAGACCACCGGCCAGCTAATGTTTTATGTGAACCACGTCATCAAACCCGCCCTCATCGGCCAGGCTGGCGCGTGGACCTCCGGCGGCGTCGAGTGGAACACCGGCCCGCAGGGCCACACCGTCGGTTGCATGCAGCCGGTCGAGGTCGTGATCCTGCCCCGCGAAAAGGACGGCTCGCAGTCCGTGGCCGTCGGCGAGACCGAACGCATCTACGGCACCAAATGGACGGTTGTGGTCACGCTCCGGCCCGGCCGCTCGTTCATCGAGGAACGCATCCGCATCTACAACCCCACCGTGACCATCCGCCCGTACTACTTCTGGAACTGTACCGCCGTGCCGAACACCAAGGGCTTTCGCTTCATCTACCCGATGACACTCGGCATGGACCACAGCGGCGAGAAGTTTTTCAACTGGCCGATCGACCACGGCAAAGACCTCACCCGCGGAACGAACTACCAGGATGCTTCCTCCATCTTCGCCTACAACTGCGACCAGGATTTCTTCGGCTCGTACAACGACGACCTCGACCGCGGCGTGGTGGCCTATGCGAACCATCATCAACTCCCCGGCAAGAAAGCCTGGACCTGGGGCTGGGGCAGCTACGGCACAATGCACCAGATGGACCTTACCGACGACGACGGTCCCTACAATGAAGTCCAAACCGGCCCGCTCCTGACCCAAGGCGAGGTCGGCCGACTCGATCCGTGCGAAGCCGTCGAGTGGCGGGAATGGTGGTATCCCATCCACGGCCTCGGCGGATTCGCTTACGCGAACAAGGATGTGGCGGTGAACGTGGCGAGGAACGGGGGCAAGTTGCAGTTGCAGATACTTGGCTCGGGCACGTGGGAAAATGCGGTGGCGAAGGCGATCAAGGACGGCCGCGAACTCGCGCAGGCCCGGTGCAGTCTGACGCCGCAGAAACCGACTGAACTGGCGTTGGATTTGGGCGGTGAGCCGACGCCGGTGGAAATCGAGATCGGCACTGACAAGCAAAACCTGGCCCGCTTTCGCTTCCCGCTTGACCTGCCGGTCCGCAAACCGCCAGAGAAAAAACGGTCGCCGCAGACGGCATCCGAGCTTGCCCAGGCTGGCTGGGAAGATTTCCTGTTCGCGCGATTCCGCGAAGCCGAAGCCCGGTTTCACAAAGCTCTGGAAAGCGATTCCAAGTGCGTCGAGGCGCACATGGGGTTGGCCTACCTCAATCTGGATCCGAACCCGGCGGCGGCGGCTGAGGCGGCCCGCGCGGCTTTGGCCGTTGCTCCCGAAAACGGACGGGCCCGCTTCGCCCTGGCGGTAGCCGAGTACCGCCTCGGCAACGAGCCGGCCGCGTTGGATGCGGCCTGGCAAGCGGCGCTGGATCCCGCGACGGCCATTGCCGGACGCGCGTTGGCGGCCAAGATATTGATCCGCCGGCAGGATTGGACCGGAGTCATTCACGCGCTTGAGGAGCGTGGCCCGTGGCGGACCGATCCACTCTGTCGGGACCGGCTGGCCTTTGCCTGCGAACACGCTGGACGCGCGGCCGTCACCGCTCAGCAGGCACGCGAAAGCCTGGCTGACGACCCGCTGGATGTCTTTGCCACGTCCTTGCTGGAGCGCGCCGGTGGCCAACCGGACAACTCAGAGGCGGACGTTTCACGCCTCCGACCGGAGGCCCGGCGGGAACTCGCGGTCGAGCTGGCCGCCTTGGCGGCGGGGACGAACGCCCCGAGGATCGAGGCCTGGCCGTATCGCTACGAAGAACTCGCGACTTTGCGTGCTGCGGTTGCCTCCCACCAGGCGGACGGGCAGGCCGCGCTCGCCTTGGGCCACTTGCTCTTCCAGCTTGGCCGCTACGCCGAAGGGCGCGAAATGTGGAAAAAGGCCGCTGAACTCGGCACCGAACCGGTCATCGCCTGCCGCGCGCTCGGCATGGCCGCCAAAACCCTCGACGGCGACCTGAACGCCGCGCGCGGTTGGCTTGAGAAGGCGAACCAAACCGACCCGAAAGACTCCATCGTTGCTCGCGACTTGGCGAATGTCCTTTTCGCCCTTGCCGATAAAGCCGGCACCGACGCCGACAAGCGTGCGTTGACCAGCGAAGCCCGCGACCGGCTCCAAGGCGCGTTCGAGGAGGGCAAAGGGCGCTCGGACTTTGCCGCTTTGCTGGCCCGTTCGCACAACCGCTTGGGCGACTACGCCGAAACGGCCAAGCTGCTCGACTCAGTCCGCATTACCATCTGGGAAGGTGCGCACGAAGCGCACGATTTGTTCGAGGAAGCCCACCTCGCCTTGGGCGACGAGCAGTTGATGGCCGGTCATCCCGCCGAGGCCTTGGCTGAGTTCAACCGCGCGCTCGAATACCCGAAGAACCTCGCCACCGGCAAACTCGAAACCACCCGCGAAGCGCACATCCACTACCGGCGCGGCAACGCCCTGGCAGCGTTGGGCCGGAAAGACGAAGCCGCGGCTGCCTGGCGCCTGGCAGCCGACGAAGCCCCGTCCAACGATCGCCGAATCGAAACCGCCCGTGAAAAAGCCGCTGCCGCGCTCCAAGCGCTCTCCGCATCCCATTGATCGCCACCCCTGATCGTGAAGTGCGCGTGGATTGTATTGGCACACTATCTGTCGCAATTGTGACAATTATTGTCCAAGCCGCGCACGCCTTCGAGTTCGGTCAACTCCCACCCCCCACGACATGCCGAGCAAGCGCTGCGAAAACGGCATTGCGTCGGTCCCAAGCTTTGCGCCCCGCGTAACCCGCCGGTAGCAATTGTTCGGGGAGAAACGGGTCCATCGTCGCTGCCGCCAGCCACGCCTCGCGCTCGGCCCGCAACCATTGTTTCAGTTTCGCCGATGCGAGATCGGATGCTTCGGCCAGTCCAAGTCCACGGTCTGCGACCTCGAACCAAGCGCCGTACCGCTGATTGATGTGCGCAAAATCCCACGCGCCTTCGACCAGACTGGCGTCGGTGCTGGGCGGCACCGGTCGGCTGGTCAGGACGGTGAACGCCTCCGAGTTCGGCTTCAGCCGACGCACCGGAGACGGTTGCGAGTCGATCGGATCGGGTGAGATCCAAACGCTGTTTTGCAGATACCCCAGTCGCTGAGCGTGGAGCCAACGGGCGAGTTGTTGGCGCAGGCTGACTTCGCGAGCAGGCAGATCGAAGATCACAATCCGCCATTGACCGTCCCACAGGCGCTTCCAACGTTCGGCGGGATCAAGTCCGCCCCAGGCCGTTGCGCGGCCCGCCGCAGTCGGACGACGAACAGAACGTCCTTCAACTCGCTCAAGGTACTGGGCGCGTTCCAGACTCCGGAGGCGAAGCCGGAGTCGGCTCCGATGTTCCCAGGCCTCGAACGGCTGCAGGATGTTGGCGGGGGAAGGCCTCGCAACCAAGTCGAGAACCCGCAGAAAAAGCAGCAGCCAATCGTGGCTCTGTCGGGATGCACTCATGTCTGAATTCTGCACAATATGTGTCTCAATTGCGACAAATATTGTGCAAAGCTTGGCACCTAAAGTGCAACAGCCGGAGCCGGCGAAGCTCAGTAGTGCGCGAGGACTTCGATCTCGACGCGTGCGCCGCGGGGCAAGGCGGCGACTTGCACGGTGCTCCGCGCCGGGAAATCGCCTGTGAAAAACCGCGCGTACCCTTCGTTCATCGCCGCGAATTCCGACAGGTCCACCATGAACACCGTCGTCTTCACCACGTTGGCGAACGTGAGCCTCTCGGCGTCGAGGATCGCTTTGACGTTGAGCAGCACGCGCTCGGTTTGGGCTCGGATGTCGCCCGGCACAAGGTTGCCGGTGGCCGGATCGAGCGGGATCTGGCCGGCGCAGAAAAGCAGGTCCCCCACGCGCATAGCGTGGTTGTAAGGACCGACCGGCTTCGGCGCATCCGCGGGTTGGATCACAATTTTCTTAGCCATAACTGCGCCAGTGTTGGGATTGGACCGCGCCCTGTCGATCCTGAGTTGCGCTGAAGGAAGCGCGTGCTGGCGGCGTCGAGTTTGGGTAACGTTGCCCCGCAGACGCACATGGACCGAACTGCCCCGTCAACTGCAGCGAACTTAGAAGCCGGCCCGGCACGCGCCGTCGGCCGGCGATGGCTGGCGGCGGTAACCCTGGCGGGCTGGATGGCTCAAACTTGCGTGGCGGCAGCCCCGCGACCGCCGGCTTTTCCCGCTTTGGACATCGGAGTCGAAGGGCTCGATGCCGGCGAAGTGTTGCTGGGCGAACTCAATTGCACTGCCTGCCACGTGGCGGAACCCGCGGTGCTCGCGCGGCTGAAGCGCAAAACCGCTCCGCTGCTGGGGCGCGCGGCCGCCCGCCTGAACCCAAGTTACGTCCGCGCCTGGCTGCTCGACCCGCTGGGTACCAAGCCGGGCACAACGATGCCCGACGTTCTGCACCGCTTGCCCGAAGACGAGCGCGTGACCGCCGCCGGGGAATTGGCTCAATTCCTTTGGTCACTCCCAAGCGAGGCCGCGGCGCCCGCGAGCGCTCTGGCCGGGGAGTTTCAAATTCAGCAGGGTCGCGCGTTGTATCACCAAGCCGGCTGCGTGGCTTGCCACGCGCCTTACGAGCCGGCGGGTGCGATCTTTGCTCAGACCGGCGGCGGACCAACCGACCCGGACGCCGTCCGCTATGTCCTGAACAAGTTGCAGGAAACCGCGGTGCCGTTGCCCGATCTGGCGGCAAAATATCAACCTGGCGCGCTGGCGCGCTTCCTGGCGGACCCGCTCGCCGTGCGACCCGCCGGCCGGATGCCGTCGCTCAAACTCACCGAAGCGGAGGCTCGCGCGATCGCGGCTTACCTGCCTAAGGTGACTGGCACAGCGCCTGGCGACGCCGCAGAACCGCCCTTCGTTGCCGACCCGGCAAAGGCGCGTCGCGGTCGCGAGCGGTTCGCGCAATTGGGCTGTGCGGCCTGCCACGAATTGGGCGGCGACCTGCCGCCGATTCCGTCCCAACTTAAAGCCAGGCCGCTCGCGGCCTTGAAGGCCGACGCGTCCGCGGGCTGCCTGGCGTCCGAACCTGGTCCCGCCGCGCCGCGGTACTTTCTGGGCGGCAGCCAACGCGACGCCTTACGCGCGACGCTGAAGAACGTCGCGGCGCTCGCCCAACCCACGTCGCCCGCCGCGCGAGTGTTGCTCACGATGGCGCGCCATGATTGTTACGCCTGCCACTCCCGCGACGGACTCGGCGGCCCAAGCCCGAGCCGTTCCGACTATTTCACGAGTTCGAGCGAATCGGACCTTGGCGACGAAGGCCGGATTCCGCCGCACCTGAGCGGGGTCGGCAACAAGCTGCGACCTGACTGGCTCGGCCAGGTATTGACCAATCAAGGCGCGGTGCGGCCGTACCTGGCGGTGCGAATGCCGCAGTTCGGCGCGGCGAACGTGGCTCATTTGGTGGCGGACTTCGGCGCCGCCGATGCCTTGCCGAACTTCGCGAAGGTGGCGCCGCCCGGCGATGCCGCGGCGGGGCGCGAGCTGGTGGGCCTGCAAGGCTGCGGCTGCATCAACTGCCACACGTTCGGCCCGCATCCTTCGCTCGGCATTTCGGTGATGGACATGACGCAGATCGCGAAACAACTGAACTGGGATTGGTTCCGGCGTTATGTCGTGGACCCCGGTTCCTTGCGACCCGGCACGCGCATGCCGAGTTTCTGGCCGGAAGGCAAGGCCACGGTCACGGCGATCCTCGACGGCGACACCGCGCGCCAAGTGGCGGCGATTTGGGCGTACCTCTCGCAAGGCATCGCGGCCGAGCCCCCGCCGGGTTTGCTGGAGAATTTGCAGCAGGCCAAACCTAGCCAGAAGACTGATTACGAGTGAGCGGCGGACCCGGCTTCGCCGCCGCCGACCGGTGGCAGTGCCGGCGGCGGCGCGGTGCTTTCGCGGATCGCCAGTTCGGCTGGCAACCTTCGGCTTTCCCCCTTTTCGCCCCGCAGCAAGGCCTGCATAAGTTCCATGGCCGCCAGACCGAGCCGGTACTTGGGTTGGCGAACCGTCGTCAGCGGAACGCGGAAATATTCGCTCGTGAGGATGTTTCCAAAGCCGGCAATGGAAATGTCGGCCGGGATGCGAAGGCCCTGGCTGAGCAGGACGTTCGCCGCGCCGATCGCCACCAGGTCGTTGACGGCCTGGATCGCGGTGGGGCGCACGCCCTCGTCGATCATGCGCAAAGCCGCATGCGCGCCATCCTCGATCTCGGTGCCGGCGTTGAACACCAGCCGGTCGTCGGCCACCATACCGGCTTCGCGCAAGGCCCGACGGTAACCTTCCAGCCGCTCGCGCGCGGCGGGCGAGGTTGGCGACCCGGCCAGGAAAGCGATACGACGGTGACCCAGCGCGAGCAGGTGCCGCGTGACCGCTGCGCTGGCGAGCAGGTCTTCGACCGCCACGCTCGGAAAGTCCTGGCAGAACGGGGCGGGGTGGCCGACCAGAACCACTTTCGTGCCGCGCTGTCTTAACTCGCGATAGATGGGCGCTTCGGGAGCCAGACGATAAACCGGCAGCAAGAACAACCCTTCGATGCGCCGGCCGAGCAGGCGGCGGATGCAGGCTTCCTCGATCTCCGGCTGCTGCAGCGTGTGCGCCAGCAGGAGATCGAAGTCGCCGGCGCGCGCCTGCTCCTCGAGCGCCAGCAACATCCGCGCGTGGATCGGATCGATGACCGTCGGGATCACCACGCCCAGCAAGCCGGTGTTGCGCGTGCGCAAGCCGCGCGCCGAGATGTCCGGCACGTAGCCCATTTCGGCAGCCAGGGCGCGAATGCGTTCGCGCGTGGCGGCCGAAACTTCCGAAGTCCCGCGCAGCGCGCGCGAAACGGTCATGACGGTCAGACCGGCACGGGCGGCGATGTCTTTGAGTCGAACCATGTGGTGAATCCCTTGCGCGTGAAGCGTGGCGCCCGATCCGGGCTCACACGGTCGAGCCACTCCAGTTCATCTTTTGACGCAGCGTTTGGAAGAACGAATCGCCGGACGCGCGGACCAGGTGCGCGCAATGCCGGCTGCGGCGGATGGTCAACGCCTCGCCCGCCTCGAGCCGGGCGCGCATCAAGCCATCGGCGGCGAGGAAGGTCTCGACGCGTTGGCTGAGCAGGCGCACTTCCAGGGTCGCGTCCAGGCGGACGATCACCGACCGGTTCGAGAGCGTGTGTGGGCAAATCGGCGTCAGCGCGAACACCTCGGCTTGCGGACTGACCACGGCGCCTCCAGCCGCGAGCGAATACGCGGTCGAGCCCGTCGGCGAACTCACGATCAAGCCGTCGCCGCGGTAGCTGGTCAGCACCTCGCCGTTGACCTTGACCTCGAGTTCGATGAGTCGCGGGACCGAGCCGCGGCTCACGACGAAATCGTTCAAGGCCAGCTCCACCACGGAACCTTGCGCCAGCGAGCCATCGGCTTCGATCAACGAACGCGACTCCACGCTGCACTTCCCGGCCCAGACTTGAGCGAGGGTGGCTTCGAGGCCGCGGGCGGAACTGGCGGTGAGAAAGCCCAGCGTGCCCAGGTTCACGCCCAGGATCGGCGTGTTGCTGCCCGCGCTGTCGCGGGCCACGCGGAGCATCGTGCCGTCGCCGCCGAGCACCAGCAGCAAATCCACCCGGCTCGCGAGTTCCGCGTCCGTGGCGCACGTCGCCAGTTTGAGCCGGGCACAAGCGGCGGTGGCCGCGTCCGCGAGGACTTCGCAACCGCGCCCGGCCAACAAAGCCAGCGCGCGGCGGGCGAGTGCGCGGGCGGCGGGTTTGTCCGGGTTGGCCACCAGGCCCACGCGGCGGATCGGATCAGTCAACTTTTTCAAGCAGCGCCAGGAATTCCTTGTTGCCCGCGGGTCCCAGCAAGGGCGATTCGGTCACCCCCAGCCAGCGCAACCCCGGCAACGCAGCCACGAAGGCCTCCAGTTCGGTGAGCACCCGGCGGTGCACGGCAGGGTCGGTAATGACGCCGGCTCCGCGGTCGGCCTCGGCTTTACCGGCCTCGAACTGGGGTTTGATCAGCGCGACGACCTTACCGGAAACGGCGAGCAAGGCAATCACCGCCGGCAGCACTTGCCGCAGCGAGATGAAAGAACAATCCACGGTGACCAGGTCCGCGGGCGTGAACGGAGCCGGAAAATGGGCCGGCGTCAGGTGGCGGGCGTTGGTGCGCTCCATCACCACCACCCGCGGATCCTGGCGGAGCTTCCACGCGAGCTGGCCCTGGCCGACATCGACGGCATAGACGCGTGCCGCGCCGTGTTGGAGCAGGCAATCGGTGAACCCGCCGGTGGACGCGCCCAAGTCCACCGCCACGCGCCCAGTCACATCGAGACCGAAGTGCGACAGCGCGTGTTCAAGCTTGTGACCGCCGCGGCTGACATATTTCTCCACGGCCGCCAGTCGCAAATCGTCGGCGGGCTTGACGGGGTCGCTGGGTTTGCGGGCGACCTGGTCGTTGACCAGCACCTGACCGGCGAGCACCGCCCGGCGGGCCTTTTCGCGACTGCCGCACAGGCCACGGGTGACCAATTCCTGATCGAGGCGGGACGTAGTTTTCACCGGGTGGCGTCGGTCGTTCCCAAGAAGTGTGGGCCCCGCGCCCGCGTGGGGCGAGTCCGATTTGCCGGCCGCAGGCGTTGCGAAACGGTGGCGCGGAAACGGAGCCTCCGTCAAGGTGCCAACCCGGCATCTCGAGGCCAAGCTGGGCGCCTGGCGCGGTCAGGCCTTCACCTGGCCGAGCGAGGAGGGCGAAGAACGGCGTGGCCGGGGTTGGGCCCATTGCCGCCGCGCGGTTCGCGCCAGGCGTGAGGCGTCGGGCCACCGCCGCGGAAGCCGAAGCTCAGCGTGGGTGGGTAGGAATAGGCCAGCGCAAAGGAGGGCCGAAGCGCGAAGGGATGGTAATCCCAGTACGCGTAAGGCGAGGAGAACGCGGCCATCCGCTGGTCGATCGAGGCCAGCGTCCGCGGGTAGGCATAATGGTACCACCAGAAATCGTAGCCTTCAGGGTCGAAGCCAGCGTAGCCAGTGTTTGCCGGCGCCGGCGCCGGGTTTGCGGCTGGCGCGACCGCGCGGGCTTGGCGGAGCTGATCCCGGATTTGGGCGCCGCGCTGGATGATGGCCGTGGCGATTTCGTCGCTGACGCCGTGCTTTTTCAAGGCGAGCAGGTCCGCGGGCGTGGGATCGAAGGGGATTAGCGAACTCTCGACGTAGGTCTTGATGACATTGGTCGAGACGCCGCCGTCCATCATCTGGAGGATCGCATCGATGCTCGGGGAATGCCTGTCCAACGAAGCGCGCGTCAGTTCAACTACCGGCGCAACCTCGTTCGCAGAGGTTGCGGCCAGCGTAACCTGGCTGCCGTTCGCAGGTGAGGCTTGGATCGGTGCGGCGGGAGTGTTCGCCTCCTGGGCCAGGCCGGTCGCAACCACGACGCCCGCAATGGCCGAAACCGCCACAATCAACCGCACTCCTCGCAGTCCCCGCGCCTTCTCGTTTTGGTGAAGCCTTTTCATGAACCGGCCAGCGCTGTGATGCTTTTGATTTGGCCTACTATCGACCTTGCGCGGGCCTTTGCAAGTGTCGGCTCAGCGGCGACTTGGTAGCGGCCGGAGCTCGCCGTTGGCTCGATCGCGTTTCTCAAACTCGTTACCCCCAAAAAACCAACAGGCGTGGCCAGCGGAGTTCGCGGGCCACGCCTGAGGCGAGAAGAGGCGCGCGCCGCTCAGCCGAACACCGGCTCGCTGCCATCGATCATCTTCACCGGGTTGTGTTCGAAGTATTCCTTCGTCAGCGCCCGCATCATCTTGTCGCGCTGGTCGAAGAGGCGTTTGAGCTTGCGCGGCTTGTGCTTGGCCAGCGCGTAGTGGGTGAGGATCGGCATGGCGATCGTGGTGTCGGTGTAGCAAACCACCGCGTCGGGCAGCTTGGTCGGGTCCACCTTGCCCCAGCTCACCGCCTCGCTCGGCGTCGCGCCGGAAAGACCCCCGGTGTCGGGCCGGGCGTCCGTGACTTGCAGGAAGAAGTCCTGGCCGAATTCCTTGATCCGGAGCACCTCCTGGATTTGCGGTTCGGTCTGGAGCATGAAATTCTTCGGGCTGCCGCCGCCCCAAAGCACCACGCCGCTCCGGCCGCCAGCGCGCTTGGCCGCGAGCACATAGGCCGTGGTTTCGTTCACGTCGATGCTGGGGTTGACGCGCAGTTTGTTGCCGCGCAACTCGACCCCCGCCACGTTCATGCCGATGGTCGAATCGCCCGGCGAGCTGGTGTAGCACGGTACCCCGGCACGATAGGCTGCAGCCATGACGGACACGTCCTTGAGTTTGTTCTTGCGCTCCCACTCGGCGGCGTACTTGCCGATCAGATAATGCAGCTCGGCGGAGCCCATTTCCTTTTGAAACTCCGGCTGGATGAGGATCGAGCGCAGGATCTCGTCGGTCGCCATCAAGCCGTCCGAGTACGGGATCAACACGTCGTAGATGCGGACGAGGTCGTTCTCGCGCAGGTCGCAGTCGTCGAACTTGAAGCTGCCGACGTGGACCGGGTAGTTCAGCGCGAAGTGCAGGTCATGGTAAAGGTTCGCGCCGGTGGAGACGATCCAGTCCACGAACCCGGCCTTGATCAGCGGGATGATGCACGAGCAGCCCAGCCCGGCCGGCGTGAGCGCGCCCGAAATGCTCATGCCGATGGTCACGTCCGGCGCGAGCATCCGGTCCGCGAAAAGCTGGCAACCCTCCTTGAGCCGCGCCGAGTTGTAGGCGAGGAAAGTTTCATCGACGAGTTTCTCGACGCTTTCCTTGCCGGTCAGGTTTTTCGGCTGGATGCGCTTGCCCGACATGTACTGCTTCTTGTGCGGGCATTGCTTTTCGACCAGCCAGTCCGGCGTCTCGGTGAGGTCTTTGCGGTAACGGGCGGTTGCGGTCCGCGTATGTGATCGGGTTCCCATAATCGACTAGTTTCGTTGCCGGTGGAAAATACGGACGCAGGCGCGGATGCCAATCACAAATGCGGACTTCGCTCTGCCAACGGAGGGCTCGCGCGCGGGCAATTCGGACCCACGCGCCACTCACCAGGGCTTCACGGCGTTCATTTCCCGGACGATGGCCCGGCGCACCGCCAGCGCATCGATGCTGCCCAGCTCGCGATACAGGATCTTCCCCGCCGGCGAAATGAGCACGGTGAACGGCACCGGCCCCGGCCAGTCGGGGTCGAAGGCGTTCATCAACTTTTCCCGGTCAGTCGCGGCGAAGATCAGGTTCCGATTCGAGGCTTGTTGTTTCTTCAGGAACACCAGGACGGCGGCCTCTTCGTCGGGGCGATTCACGGAGACCGTCACCAACTCGAAGTCGCGGTGGCGGTACATGCGGTTGATCGTGACGAATTCGGAGAACTCCGCGACGCACGGCGCGCACCAGGTGGCCCAGAAGTTGACGAGGCGGAACTTGCCGGAATCGTTTTTGCGCAAAGCCGCCAGCGCGGCTGCATCCGCCTTTTCCAGAGCCACCGGCTCCGCGGCGAGCTTCTCCATGTACGCCTTCACCGAGTCGGCTTTGCCGGCCCACTTGACCGAGCAGCCGACGACCTTGGTCTTCGTCACTGGCGGTTCTTTCCCGGCCAGCACCGCGTCGAGCGCGTCGCGGAGGTAATGGACCTGGACATGCTGGACACGCTCCGAATCGTCGATGGCGCCCACGTAACGCAGCTTGCGGCCGGCGTCGAACAGAAAAACGTGCGGCGTGGCCACCGGCCCGTACGCCCGGGAGACCGTCTCCGTGTCGCCGTCGTACAGGTACGGAAAGTTGAAGCCGCGGTCGTGGGCGCGCAGCTTCATTTCCGCGAACGTGTCGCTGAGGTCGGTCCAGCCGAGTTCATCGAGCCGGACGGACTGCGGGTCGTTCGGCATGATCGCAACCACGGCCACGCCTTTTGGTTGGTAATCGGCGACGAGCTTTTTGAGGCGGTCCTCGTAATACTGGGCGGTCGGGCAGTGGTTGCAGGTAAACACCACCACCAGCGCCTTCGCGGACGCGAAATCCTGGAGGGTGTGCTCCCGCCCGTCCACACCCGGCAGCTTGAAGTCCGGCGCGATTGCGCCGAGGGGCAAGGTGGGCGGCTGGTCGGCGGCGAAAGCACAAGTCGCGGCCAGCACAGCGAACAGAGAGAGCAGCGTTTGGATCATGGGCGGTACTGTACTCCCGGCACGAGAGCTGGTACAAGTCCATCCCCGCCGACAGCCGAGCGCCAGAATCGCCCTGCAGTCCGGCTACCGCAGTCCGCTGAAGATGCGGTTGGCCTCTTCCAGCGATTCCTTGGACCCGATGTCGAACCAGAGTCCCGGCACGCGCCAGGTGTACACGGCCGTGCGCGGGTAGAGCCACTGGACCAGGCGGCCGGGCTGATCGGGATTATTCTTCTCGGCGATGTACTGGTGGATCAGGGGCAGGACGTGCCGCGGGTAGTAGTACAGTGCGATGCCGGTGAGCGTGCTGTGCGGCTTCGCCGGTTTCTCCTCGAAATGGGTGATCCGGCCGGACGCGGCGGTGTCGATCGCGTTGTATTTCTTGATCAGCTCCAGGTTGCCGACGTCATAAACCCCGAGCACCGGCGCATTCTTCGCGCGACAGTACCGGCCGAAGTCGCCGAGCGGCTGGCTGAAGAGGTTGTCGCCCGCCACAATCATCAGGTCGTCGTCCACCTGCTCGCGCGTAAGGACGAAGTGAATGTCGCCGATCGCGCCGAGTTTGTTGGTGTCGTCGGTCGAGCCGTCGTTCACGATCGTAAAGTCGAGCGCGCGCTTGTCGTTGCGGTAATGCTCGGCCCAGCGTTGAAAGTGACCCACGAACTTCGCGTTCGTGACCACATAGACGCGGTCGAGACCGTCGATGGCCGCCAGGTTGTCGAGGACGTGTTCAACCATCGGCTTGCCGGCCACGGGCAGCAGCGGCTTGGGCTGGTCTTTGGTGAGCGGGTACAGGCGCGTGGCGTAACCGGCAGCGAGGATCAACAACTTCATGGTCGAGGCATCGAGCGTTTCGAGTTCCGACAGGGCCGCGGGATCACTCCGTGAACAAACTCGGAGCGATGGATTCGGCCAAGGCGCGGCACCGGTCCAGAATCGCACGGCCGTCTTCGCAGCCAAGCGCGAAATCCGCCAGTTCGCTCGCCTCGCTGCGTTTGAGCCGGCGGATCATGAACTTCACCCCCGGCACGCGGCCCGGCGCGGTGCTGAGTTCGTCGGCCCCCAGACCGATCAGGAGCGGTGCCAGCACCGGTTCGCCGGCCATCTCGCCGCACACGCCCACCCAGATGCCACGCGCGCGCGCCGCATCCACGGTGTGCTTGATCAGGCGCACCACCGCCGGGTGGGTCGGCTCGTACAGTTGCGCGATTTTGGGGTTCAGGCGGTCCACCGCGAGCGAGTACTGAATCAAGTCGTTCGTGCCAATGCTGAAGAAGTCCACGCGCCGGGCCAGCGAATCCGCGATCATCACGGCCGACGGAATCTCGATCATCACGCCGACTTCGAGCGATTCGTTGAAGGGCTGGCCCTCGGCGCGCAGCTCCTGTTTGCACTCCTCCAGCAGGGCGGTGGCCTGGTTCAACTCGTCGAGTCCCGAGATCATCGGGTACATGAGCTTGACGTTGCCAAAGGCGCTGGCGCGCAGGATGGCGCGCAACTGCGTCTTGAACATCACCTTTTCCTGGAGGCAAATCCGGATCGCGCGCCAGCCCAAAAACGGATTCCGTTCGGTCAGGCCTTCCGGCGACGCAGGCATCTTGTCGCCGCCGAGATCGAGCGTGCGGATGATCACCGGGGCCGGCCGCAACGCCGCGGCGACTTCGCGATAGGCGGCAAACTGCGTTTCTTCGCCGGGCGGCGTCGGCCGGTTCAGGAACAAGTACTCGGTGCGGAACAAACCCACGCCTTCGGCGCCGTGCGTCTGCACATCCGCGATTTCCTGCGGACCTTCGATGTTCGCCGAGAGCGTGATATGGGCGCCGTCCAGGGTGGTCGCGGGCTCGTCTTTCATTTCGCGGAGCCGGCCCTGGATCGCGAGCTGGCGACGCTCGATCTGCCCAAACTCGAAGAGCGTTTGGTCCGTCGGCTCGACGATCAGCCGCCCGCCAAAGCCGTCCAGCAACGAATACTGTCCGGTCCGCAGATGTTTCAGCGCCTCCGCGACCCCCGTCACCGCCGGGATCTGCAGCGAGCGGGCGAGGATGGCGGTGTGCGAAGTCTCGCTGCCCTGCTCCGTGGCGAAGCCGAGGACGAACCGCCGGTCCAGCGTGGCCGTTTGCGACGGCGTCAGGTCGTAGGCCACCACGATGCAGGGTTCGCGCAGGCGGCTGAGGTCGGACGGCAGTTCCTGGCCCAGCAAGTTGTGCAGGACGCGGTCCGCCACGTCGCGCAAATCGACCGCGCGCTCGCTCAGGTACGGGTCATCCACCGCGCTCAACGTGGTGAGATACCGCTGGCAGAACTCGTGGAACGCGAATTCGATGCCGACCTTCTCGCGCTTCATCTGGTTCAGCACCTCGTCGTGCAGGAACGGGTCGTCCAGCACGAGCAATTGCGCGTCGAAAATCTGCGGATCGCCGCCGATGCCGTTGGTGACCCGCTCCTGAACCGCCAGCAATTGTTGCCGGGTCAGGATCAAGGCTTCCTCCAGGCGCTGAATCTCCGCGGCAAAATCCGCCTCGCTGATCGCGCGGCGGTCGATCTGCAGCGTGCGCGGGCTGGCCAGCACGAACAGGCGGCCCCGACACACCCCGCGCGAGACGGGAATGCCGTGGAGCACCAACTTGCCTGGCTTGCCAGCTTCTGGCTTGCTGCCGCCTTCTAACATACCGCCTAAATAACGCTCCCCAGCCGGCCTGAAAACCAAATTCGAGGCCCGCCAAACACCCCCGCCATTGGACTAGCCTTTGCCGCGGCGGCACGCTACCGTGCGCCAATGACAGCGAAATCGTCTCCCCTTCGCTTCGGGTTGGGTCTGGTCACCGCGCTCACGCTTGCCGTGCTGGTCCGTGCCCAGGACACGGCCACCAGGACACCGCAGGAAATCCTCGGTGCCGCCGTCGGCAAACTGGCCGCACTCGTCGAGCCCGCCGCCGGCGCCCCGGCGCGCACCCTGTCCACGACGATCAAGATCGTCTCCGCCGAAGGTCTGGGCCAGGGCCTGGCCGGTCACACCGCCGATTTGGCATTCCAAGCGCCGGACCGGCTGAAGGTATCGACCGAGATCGAAGGCCGCACCCTTGAACTCGGCCGCAATGGCCAGCAGCTCTGGCTTTACGCGCCAGCCAGGCAGTTCGGCGTGATCGGCTCGCCGGACGTGCCGCGATTCCTGACCGAGCCGGACAAGAAGGACGGCACCCAGCTCGCGCCCTTCAAGCTGCCTTTGCCCAAGGAACAACTGCTGCTCCTGCCGCTGCTGTTCCAGCTCGAATCGCTCCCGCCGGAGACGGTCAACGGCGTGCCCTGCCACGTCGTGCGCGGAACTCCGCAGCCCCAGGCCATCACGGCGCTGAAGATTCCCGAAGGCCAGATCGAGGTCTGGGTCCGCGACACCGATTCGCTGCCCGCCCGCCTCGGTTTGGCCGACACCCAGGGCCACCGGCTGGTGATCGAGTTTCAGAACCTTGACTTGACGGACGCGCGGCCCGCGGACGCGTGGCAGCTCAAGCCCGGCACCGGCGCCAAGGTCGAGACCGTGGCCCTTGGGCATATCACGCGTTTCATTCCCGCCGCGCTGTCCTTGCTGAACCAGCACGTCCCCACGCTGGGCCCCGCGACCGGCGAGCGGAAGCTGCTGGCCGTCGAAGGCGCGGGCCGGCTCGAAGACCACGACGGCACCAAAGTGCTGTTCCTCAAAGGCAGCCCCGAGGAGATGGGCCGCCAGCACGGCGTCTTGCTGCGGCGGCAGGTCCACGAACTCGTGGACAAGATCCTGTACGGCGTCGGCGTCGGCAGTTCGTTCGAGAAAGGCCGGTGGTTCTTTGGCGAAATCGAGGAGGCGCAGCGCCGGATCGAACCGTTCATCGACCCGCGTTACCTGCGCGAAATGGACGCCATTGCGCTGGCGGCCAATCTCGACCAAGAGGAACTCCGGCTGGCGAACTTCTTCCCGGAGCTGTTTCACTGCAGCGGCTTCGCCCTCATGGGCCGCGCCACCGTGGACGGCCGGCTTTACCACGGCCGGGTGCTCGATTACCTGCGCGGGGTGGGCCTCGAGCCGAACGCGGTGGTGATCGTCCACCAACCCGATTATGGCCACGCGTGGGTAAACATCAGTTACGGCGGGTTCGTGGGCTCCGTCACCGCCATGAACGAAAAACGCATCTCGATCGGCGAAATGGGCGGCCGCGGCGAAGGGCATTGGGACGGCAAACCGATGGCCGAACTGTTGCGTGAAGTCATGGAAAAGGCGTCCACGCTCGACGAGGCGGTCGCCATCATGCGCCACGGACCGCGCACCTGCGAGTACTACTACGTCATTGCCGACGGCAACACGAAGCAGGCCGCGGGCATCGCGGCCACGCCCGACACGTTCGAGGTGATCCATCCCGGTCAAGCGCACCCGCGGTTGCCGCACGCCATCCCCGACGCCGTGTTGATGAGTGCCGGCGACCGCTATGAGAAGCTCGCCGAGCGCGTCCGGGCCCAGTACGGCAAGATCGACGCGGAGGCAGCGCGCCGGCTCATGGAGCGCCCGGTGGCGATGAACTCGAACATCCACTGCGCACTGTTCGCGCCGGAAACGCTCGATTTCTGGGTGGCGAACGCGGATTCGCAAAACGTCGCCAGCCACTGCCGCTTCACCCACTACAACCTCGCCGATCTGCTGAAGAACCCGCCGCCCGCCTCGGTGGCCACCGCCGCGAGCCGTTGACGGCGCGTGTGAACCGTGCCTTGTCTCGTGTGAAGGCCCGCTGGCCGGAGTTGTTGCGCGTGGCGGGGGAGGAAGTCCGCGGCACCTTGCGCCGCCTGCCCCGCGCGCTGCGCCCGCACGCGGAGGCGCTGCCGGTGACGTACGAGCCGCGCCCGAACGAGGCGATCCTCGCCGACGGATTCGAGCCGGACTTGCTCGGGTTGTTCATCGGAAAGGCCTATGGCGAGGAGGAAAGCGGGTTTATCGATGTGCCGCCGCAGATCCTGCTCTTCCTCGAAAACCTTTGGGACTTCGCCAACGGCGACGAGGCGATCTACCGCGAGGAAGTCCGCACCACCTACCTGCACGAGCTGGGCCATTACCTCGGCCTGGATGAATTCGACCTCGAGGAACGCGGTCTGGATTGAACCTGATTCAACGCTCGGCGAAAGGTTTTCGCGAATTCGCGCTTGCCAAAGCGCGCGGGCGGCGGCGCCATCCCGAGGTCATCCCGGCACTTTTCTGCGTTGCCGGGGCGCATGGTTGATCGTTCAACGAAAGCGAACCGCTGTGAAAACGAAGAACGCCTGTCTGCTCGTCACCGGCCTGGCACTTGGCCTCGCCGCCGGCGCGGCCCGGGCCGCCGACAACGTTGCCCCGCCGGGCTTCACCTCGCTCTTCAACGGCCGGGATCTCACCGGGTGGCAGGCGCCCGTGGGCGACCACGGTCACTGGAAGGTTGTTGGTGGCGCGATCGACTATGACGCCGAAAGCGAAGCGCCGGGCGACAAATCGCTTTGGAGCGAGAACGAGTACGGCGATTTCGTCCTGCTGGTGGACTGGCGCATCAAGGCCACGCCGTACGTCAATCCGAACATGTGTTACGTCCTCCCCGACGGCACCAACGCCCGCGACATCCGCGGCCGGGAGTTGCACCTGCCGCTGCCGGACTCTGACTCGGGCGTCTTCATCCGCGGCGATGGGCGTTTTCAGGTGAACATCTGGTGCTGGCCCATTGGCTCGGGCGAAATGTACGGCCTGCGAACCGATCCCAAATCTTCGCCCGAACTCCGTGCTGCCGTTACTCCCCGCCACCAGGCGGACAAGCCCGTGGGGGAATGGAACCGTTACGAAATCACCGTCAAAGGCCAGACCGTCAAAGTGGTCTTGAATAGCCAGACCGTGATCCCCGGCGCGACGATTCCGGATCTGCCGGCCAAAGGCCGCCTCGCCTTCCAACACCACGGTGGCAAAGACCGGAACGGCCAGTGGAACGGCCCGCCCAGCCTGCTCCAGTTCAAGAACGTGTTCATCAAAGAACTCGCGCCGTAGCCCGCTGCCCTTCGTCCCGCCAAGCTTGGCTCCAGTTCTGCCATCTTTGGTGTCGAACTCGGCGTTGATCTGGCCTTAGCCACCCTGGGTCTGGGTGGTTGAAACGCCGGGTTCCGCGTCGCTTGGCAACCATCGGCGCACAGCCAACGCGGATCCAACGGCTTCGAGATCGAATATTGACCGGCGATTTACAGTTCATCTGCGAAGCACTCGACGGTAAGGTGGGGCCGGTATGGAGTCGAAGCCGACCTTGTTGATCGTAGATGACGAAAAACCGACCCGCGACGGATTACGCGCCGCACTCGAAGATCGTTTTGACGTTTACGTGGCCGAAGACGCCGCCACGAGCATGGCGCTGCTCGAAAAGGAGCGTTTCGATGTGGTGCTTACGGATTTCCGCCTGCCGAAGGAGGACGGCATGGCCCTCATCGCCCGCATCAAGTCCCTGACCAAGCCGCCGATCTGCATCCTTATGACCGCCTACGGCTCGGAGGAATTGGCGGTGGAGGCGATGAAGCGCGGCGCGGACGACTACATCGCCAAGGGCCGGCTGCAGATCGACGAACTGGAGATGCGCATCGCGCGCTCGCTGCACACGCAAGCGCTCGAGGTCGAGAACGTGAACCTGCGGCAACAGCTCGACGAACGCTTCGGGCTGGAGCACATCGTCGGCCGCTCCCAGGCGATGGTCGAGGTCTTTGAGGTGGTGAAGCAGGTGGCGCCCACTCCGGCCACGGTGTTGATCCAAGGCGAGAGCGGCACCGGCAAGGAACTCATTGCCAAGGCATTGCACCAACTCAGTCCACGGGCACGCCAGCCCTTGGTGACCGTGCATTGCGCCGCGCTGCCGGCCGCGCTGTTGGAGAGCGAGTTGTTCGGGCACGAAAAAGGCGCGTTCACGGGCGCGCACGAGCGACGGATCGGCCGTTTCGAGCAGGCCGATGGCGGGTCGTTGTTCCTGGATGAGATCGGCGAAATCGACGCCAGCACGCAGGTCAAGTTGTTGCGCGTGCTGGGCGAGCGGTCATTCGAGCGGGTGGGGTCGAACAAGACGATTTCCGTGGACGTGCGCCTGATCGCGGCGACCAACAAGAACCTGATGGAACTGGTGAAGGCGGGGGGGTTCCGCGAGGATCTGTTCTTTCGCCTGCGCGTGGTGGAGCTGTGGCTGCCGCCGTTGCGCGAGCGCCCCGGCGATGTGCCCTTGCTGGCCCTGCATTTTCTGAAAGAAGTCGCCGCCGAATACGGCCGGAGCGTGACCGACTTCACGCTCGATGCTATGCAAGCCTTGGTGAACTACTCGTGGCCGGCGAACGTGCGCGAGTTGCGCAACGCGGTCGAGGGCGCGGTAGCGCTCTGCAAGGGCGACAAGATCACGCTGCGCGACCTGCCGCCGAACGTGCGCGGCCAGGGCGGCGGGCTGGCGTCGCCGGCGGCGCGGAGCGTGGTCGAGTCAGGCCAGTTGACACTCCAGGAGGCGGAGAAACAACTCATCATTCGCGCCTTGCACGAAACCGGGGGCAACCGCACTCTTGCCGCGAAGCAAATCGGCATCAGCCGGCGCACCCTGCATCGCAAGCTGCACGAGTACCACCTGGAAGGTTTCTGACCCTCCGGCGGACGCAGCGGCAGAACCGGGTGCGGCGGCTTGGTTTGAGGCCGTTCGGATAGCATGCGCATACCTCCCATTCAGGAAGTCATTCATTGGCTGGAAGTCGGCCAGGGCGCCCGCGTCCTGCGCAACTTGGTCGGCCTGTTGTTCCTTCTCAGCCTGACCTTTTGGTACGATTTCTACCAATTCAGGAATTTCTCGGCCCCGGAGGCGATGGAAGCCGCCCAGCTCGCCCGCAACCTGGCGCGCGGGGAAGGTTTTACCACCCAGGTGGTCCGGCCGCTGGCCATCCAGTTGGTGGAAGACACCGGGGGTGTTGACGCCCGTCTGGCCAAAAGGCCACCGCCCGACCTGTTCAACCCGCCCGCGTATCCGCTGCTCCTGGCCGGCTGGATGAAGTTGATGCCATTCGACTACGAAATCGGCGACCGTTTCTGGCAGTACCAGCCCGAGCTGCTGATCGCGGTCCTCAATCAACTCCTGTTCTTCTTCACCGCCTGGCTGATGTACCGGCTCGCCAAACGCCTGATCAGCGGTGAAATGGGGGTGTTGCTGGCCGGGTTGCTGCTGACCTCGGAACTGCTCTGGCGCTTCAGCACTTCGGGTCTGTCCACGATGTTGCTGCTCGCGATCGTGGCGGGGCTGTTATGGGTGTTGGTCCTGCTTGAAGAGGCGGCGCGGACGGACACGCGGGGACGGGGGTGGTTTCTGCGCTGGGGCGCGCTGGCGGGCCTGCTGTTGGGACTGGCCGGCCTTACGCGCTACGCCACCCTCGTGTTGATCGTGCCCCTGACGCTGTTCTACGCGCTGTTTCTGGGCCGCCGCGCCACGGTCGTCCTGGCGATGACGGGGTTGACCTGTGCCGTCGTAATCACGCCGTGGCTGGTCCGCAATTACCAGGTCAGCGGCACGTTGTTCGGCATCCCCGGCGACACGGTTTACGAGAACACCCTGCGCTTTCCGGGCAACCGCCTCGAGCGTTCCGCCAAGCCGGACTTGACGGTCGTTCAGAACCTGGACTTCATCCGCAAAGCCGGCGAGGGTCTCCGCCTGGTGGCTTCCGACGACCTCCTGCGGTTGGGCGGAAGCTGGGTCGGTGCGTTCTGCCTGGTCGGGCTGGTGGGCCAGTATCGCAACCCGGCCCTGAACCGCCTCCGCGTTTTCTTGTTGCTGTGTCTGGTCACCCTCGGCGTCACGCAAAGTTTGGCCCGGACGCACTTGAGCACCGATTCCCCGCACCTCAACACCGAGAATTTGCTGATCTTGCTGACGCCAGGGGTGTTCCTGGTAGGTGTGACGTTTTACTCCTGGTTGCTGGGCCGGCTCGAGTTGCCGTTCCACGAGTTCCGCCACGTCGTCAGCACCGTGGTGGCGGTCGGGGCCGCCGCGCCGCTGTTGACCGGTTTTCTGCCCCCGCAGACCGTCCCCATCGTCTATCCGCCGTATTACCCGCCTCACATACAGGAAGCGTCGCAGTTCCTCAAGCCCGGCGAACTTCTCATGACCGACATGCCTTGGGCCACCGCCTGGTACGGTGACCGGCGGTCCGTCTGGATCCCGCTCGACTACGGCAAATCGTTCTTCGCGATCAACGACTACCAGCAAGCGGTTTCCGCTTTGCTGCTCAGTCCGCTGAGCACGGACGCCGAGTTCTGCCGCCAAATCCTTCAAAGCCGCGACTACGAATGGTCACGCCTGGCGGTGGAAGTGTTGGTGCGCAACAACGTGCCCACCGGCTTCCCGTTGACGAAGGCCTGGAAGCGCGGCGGGCCGGATTACCTCTTCCTGTGCGACCGCGAGCGCTGGAATGAACCGCCCGCGGACGGCAACGGTTCGTCGGGACCACCGGCCGACGAGTGATCCGCGAGCGATCCGCTTGCCAGCCGCGGCGGGGTCGGTCTTACTTGGCGGGCTGGCCCAGGTCGGGCCCGCCGCCTTGTCGCCGATGAATCCTGATCTGCTCGCCAAAGCCAAGTCGCTCGGTTTTTCCGACCGGCAAATCGCCCACTTGACCGGCCAGACCGAAGCGGCCGTCCGGGCGTTGCGCAAGCAATTGGGCCTCGTCCCCAGTTACCGTCTCGTGGACACCTGTGCGGCCGAGTTCGAAGCCTACACGCCGTATTATTACTCGACTTACGACCGCGGCGACGACGAGGTGAAGCCGTCGGACCGGAAGAAAGTGATGATCCTGGGCGGAGGGCCGAACCGCATCGGCCAGGGCATCGAGTTCGACTATTGCTGCGTCCACGCGTCCTTCGCGCTCAAAGAGGAAGGCTTCGAGACCATCATGGTGAACTCGAATCCGGAGACGGTTTCGACCGACTACGACACCAGCGACCGCCTGTATTTCGAGCCGCTCACCCTCGAGGACGTCCTGAACATTTATGAACGCGAGCGTTGCTGGGGCGCGATCGCCCAGTTCGGTGGGCAGACCCCGCTGAACCTCGCGCTGGGCCTCCAGGCGAACGGAGTGAACATCCTCGGGACCACCCCGCAAAGCATCGAGACCGCCGAGGACCGCGAGTTGTTTGCAGCCATGCTGCGCAAGCTCGACATTCCGCAGCCTGCCAACGGCATCGCCACCAACGAAACTGAAGCGCTCGCAGTGGCGAAGCGACTCGGCTATCCGGTGTTGGTGCGACCCTCGTTTGTGCTCGGTGGGCGGGCGATGCAAATCGTTTTTTCCGACGCCGAACTCCAGCACTACATGCGGTTCGCGGTCGAGGTCTCCCGCAAGCGGCCGGTGTTGGTGGACAAATTCCTGGAGGACGCCACCGAGGTGGACGTGGATTGCATCGCCGACGTGGGCCTGGCGGCGGAACCCGGCGCCGGCCACGTCGTGATCGGCGGGATTTTGGAACACGTCGAATTCGCCGGCGTCCATTCCGGCGACGCCGCGATGGTGCTCCCGCCGCACACCCTGTCCTACAACGTCATTCGCACGATCCGGGAATACACGCACGCGATGGCCCGCGAGCTCCGGGTGGTGGGGATCATGAACGTCCAGTACGCCGTCAAGGGCGAAACCGTGTACGTGCTGGAGGTCAACCCCCGCGCGTCGCGCACCGTGCCGTTCGTGAGCAAAGCCATCGGCGTGCCGCTGGCGAAGGTCGCCGCCAGGGTCATGACCGGCCGCACCCTGGCCGAACTCGGTTTCACCGAGGAAATCTGGCCGGATTACTGGGCGGTGAAAGAATCGGTCTTTCCGTTCAATCGTTTTCACGGCCAGGACATCATCCTCTCGCCCGAAATGCGTTCCACGGGCGAGGTGATGGGCCTGGACGCTGACCTCGGGGTGGCGTACGCCAAGTCGCAACTGGCTGCCGGCAGTCCGCCCCCGCCGGGCGGCAAGGTCTTCATCAGCGTGAGCGACGCGCACAAGCCGCGGGTGGCCGAACTCGCGCGGCTCTTCGTGCAACTCGGTTTCGAGCTGGTCTCGACCGGCGGGACGGCGAAGGTGCTCGAAGACGCGGGGCTGAAGGTGCAACGGATCTTCAAACTCCAGGAAGGTCGCCCCAACGCGCTCGACCTCCTCAAAAACGGCGAACTGCAACTCGTCATCAATACACCTTCGGGGCAAATCCCGCGCGCGGACGAGGTCCGGATCCGGACCACCGCGGTCTATACCGGCACGCCGATCATGACCACGCTGAGCGGCGCCCGGGCGCTGGCGCTCGGCATCGCGGCGCTCAAGCAGCAAGGCTATGGCGTGCGCACCCTCCAGGAATACCACTGACCGGCTTCGGGCCCTGCGCTGATGGAGAGGCTCGTTCGCCGAAAAGCGGCAGGCGAACCTTGGCGTGGAAAAGGGATCAAGGCCCCGCCGATGCCTTTGGTTGCTGGCCCGGTCGCGGCCGCGCTGCGAGCGGTTGGGCGGGGAGTTCTCCTGCCAACGGCTCGACAAGAGATGAACGTTCAATCCGCGCTTCCACAAGACGTTGTTGTCGTTGCAAAATGATCGCGCGCCATGCAGCACGACATCATCGACAACCGGGAACGGAAGCTGGCGGGTTCGGTCAAGCCGTTGCTGTCGGAATCGGAGCGCGCCAAGTTCGCCGTCGGCTATTTCTTCATTTCGGGTTTCAAGCTCATCGCCCCAGAGCTGGAGAATCTGGCGGAATTGCGCCTGCTGGTGGGCAGCGTTTCAGACCACGAAACGGTCGAACAACTGGCCGAGACGCACACCGCCGCCCAACTGCTCGACCGGGTCCGCAAACGGGAGTTCGCCAACCGCGCCGAGCGCGCCCAGGCGGTAGCCAAGGTCGGTGAGATCGTGCGCGGGCGCATCGTATGCTTGAGCCAGACGGACGAGGACGAGCGGCTGATCGCGCTGTTGCTGCAACTCATCGAGGAAGGCCGGTTCAAGGTCCGCGTTTATACGAAATCGCGCCTCCACGCCAAGGCCTACATCTTTGACTATCCCCCCGGCCGGTATGACCGCGGCAGGGCCATCGTAGGTTCGTCAAACCTGTCGCTGACGGGTTTGACCGACAACACGGAGTTGAACGTGGAGGTGCGCGGCAACGGCAACCACGAGCAGCTCACCCAATGGTTCAACGCCCTTTGGGACGAAGCCGAGGACTTCGACGCGCTGCTGATGCGCGAGTTGCAGGCAAGCTGGGCGCTGAATCTGCCGACTCCGTTTGAGTTGTACGCCAAGATCCTGTGGCATCTGGTCTGCGACCGTCTGGAGCGCCCGCTCCAACAGATGCCGAGCGATTTCCCGCCGCTGGCCGATTTCCAATGGGCGGCCGTGCAAAGCGCTCTGCGCATTCTGCGGCGACACAACGGCGTAATCCTCGGCGACGTGGTGGGCTTCGGCAAGACGCTGATGGGCACTGCGCTGCTGAAGTGGTTCCACGCGCGCGAACGCTGGCGGGCGCTGATCGTGGCCCCCAAGCCGTTGAAGAAGATGTGGCTCAAGTTCAACAACGACTTCGGCCTGCGGGCGCAGGTGCTCAGCCTGGGGGGAACTCCGCAAGCCCGGTTTCGATTGGGCCCGCCTGGAGGACTTCGAGCCGGACATCGTGCTCCTGGACGAATCGCACCATTTCCGCCACCACGATACCGAGCAATACGACCGGCTCCGGCAGTTCCTCCATGCGCGCGGCCTGCCCGTGATCGGCCTGACCGCCACCCCGCGGAACCGGCTGGCGCGCGACGTGTACAACCAGATTCACCTGTTCCATCCCGATGAGGCCATTGACCTGGGCCTGTCTCCGCCGCGGCTCCGCGACTATTTCAGCAAGATCGAGAAGCACGAGCGCGAACTGCCCCCGCTGCTCCAGCACTTCATGGTGCGCCGCACGCGCCGGCACATTCGCGAGCACTGGCCGGACGCGAAGATCAACGACCGCCCCATCAACTTGCCGACGCGCCGCCTGGAGACCATCAGCTACAACATCAACCGCGCCTACAACGGCTTCTACGACCAACTCCGCCGCTTGATCGAGCCGCCCAACCCTCAAGACGGCAAGACCGGGGGCCTGTGTTACGCCCGCTACCTGCTCATCGAGTATGTGGATGCCTCAGTGCGCGGGAAGCCGCCTTACAGCGACCTCGCCTTTGCCTGCAAGCTGGAGGAATTGCTGGCGGAGCAGCAGCGCGCGCGCGCGGCGCAGGTCGAAGCCACGCCCACCATCGTCTGCACCGAAGCCTTGATTTGATACGATGGCCTCCCAGTTCACAGCCAATCCCAAGATCACCGCGCGGGTTTACGAGCGCCTGAAGTCGGGCATCAAAGACCGTGACGACCTGCTCCGGTTGTTCGTGAAGGATCTCGGCTACGAGCGCGTCGAACAACCGATTCCGGCTACGAAGGATGTCTTCGGCGCTGGCGCGGTGCTGGAACTGGCACAACAATGCCGTCCCCTCCGCCTTGCTTGCCAGGCTCGCTTTGAAGTTCTGTACACCGAACTGGCCGGCGACCGCCTCGACTACGCCCGCCAGCGTTCGCTTGCCACCAAGCTGCTGGAGACGTTCCCGGACGCGCTTTTCGTTTTCGTCCGCGCCAGCACGCTCGGTGATGCGGGCGGCGCCGAGATCCATCTCCTCAACGTGAAGGCCACCGACGGAAAGATCTTCCGCCGCTTCAAGCTCGGCCCGGGCGAACGCTATCGCACGACCGCCGAACGGCTCTCCTTGATCGAGGCCGCTGATCCCGCGCTCGGCCCCGTGAACTTTCTTCGAAAACGCAGACCGCGAAAGCGGAGTGCTGGTTAAGGGTTAACGGAACTGGTTTTCAAATTCCAGAGGTGATTGATGGCCCAAGGCGCTGTGGAAGCGGGGCGTGAGACAAAAATCAGGCAAGAAGGATTGAGGTTCAGTTTTTTCGTGACAGGATATCTAGCATGATAGATATTCACGGCG
>JAKANS010000039.1 GCA_021823625.1 bacterium
CTGCTCCAGGAAACCAGCGAAGCCTGGGAAACCGGAAAAGTTTACCTCAACATGGAATGCCAAACCCAGTCCTCAGTTTGATGCTCAAAGAATTTACAGAAAAGAAATTGCGCGGCCCGCTTCGATTGGGTCGAGCCTGGCCGCGGCCGACGCCGGGTAGAGGCCGAAGATGATGCCCACCGCGCCGGAAATGCCGAAAGCGGTCGCCACCGACCACAGGGTGACAATGGTCTTCATCTCCGTGGCCATCGACAAGGCCACTGGCGCTGGAGCGGGATGGGTGACTCTTTTCTTATACTTTACAGGATCCTCTGGGCGATGAGCCTTGGATGGCCAGGCCTCAGAACCCGAGGTGGTCGAGAAACGTGTCTCGCACGTCGTTCCGGAGGACAATTGGTTTGGGATGGAGCTCGCGCCGCTCGAAGAGCAGGGACTCTGCATCATGGGCGACGGGCGCGTAATGCGTAAGGAGATTCGTCCATCCCGGCTGCGAAATAACAGGGTCATCCAAAACGAGCGCGTCAACGTGGTTCGAGCGGAGCAGGTCAGCAATGGCCCGATCGTCGATCTGGCCGCACCAGAACCGTTTGAGCGGCAGTATGGTCAGTTCGGGCGGCGTCTGAACCAGTCCGGCAGCAAACGTCCACAGCGGCTGCATCGCAAAGGCCGTGCGGCCCGCCCTTCCGAGCCGCCTCAGCTCCTTCGTTATTGGGGAGAAGGCGAAGTCAGTGGAAACCCTCCATTGGTAGGCCATGGCGCCGGCTTGCTGCCAGATCCAGCACAGGCAGATTGCGGCGGCGGCTCCGAGCGCCAGGCCGCGTTGCCGGCGCGAGATGCTGACTGCGCGCAACGCCCGCCACAGATCTACCGCACCAACGCCCGCCACGACCGCCAGCGGCGCGAGCAGATGCACATCGTAATAGCTCCAAAACGGGCGATGGACCAAATGGATCAGCAGTGCCGAACCCGCCGCCCACAGCCAGGGGGCGAGCGCCTGCAGCCGGCCCTTGACGTAGCGATTGGCTATCGCAAAGAGGGCGAAAAGGCAAACGAGCCACGCATCGGCATAAACGGCCGCGTCGAAACGATGCTGCAGGGCCTGCTCCGCCCCGAAGTCTGCCTGCGTCGCGAGCATGGTGCCCCACGACCAGCCTGGCTCGAAGAGCGAGCCCAGGATCAGCAAGCCCACCGCCGCAAGGCCCCAGGCGGTGGCGCGCTTGACGCTCCTTTGGCAGAGCCAGGCGAAGGGCACAACCAAGGCGAACGCCGCCGTCAGCTTTATCGACAGCCCGGCGGCGGCGATTACTACCGAAATGGACAGGGGCAACCACCCCTCGCCGGCGAGAACCAGCGGCAACAGCGAGGCCAGCCCTGTGGCATACGCCGGCACTTCGAGCATGAACGAGCCGAGGTAAATGTACTGCGAGAGCCAGAGCAGGACGGCAGAAATTGCCGCCGCCCACCTCAGGCTCTGGCCAGACCAATACGCGGCCCAAGTCAATGGCATCAAGGCGCTAATGACCACCACCAACAACCGGCCCCAGGATATCGAGGGGCCAAACAAGCGGAATAGGCCGGCTCCCACCATCGACCACAGCGGCGGCTGGTCGTTCCACATTCGCGCAGCGTCGCCGCGGAGGATTTGCATCGACTTGGCGGCCTCCATGCCCTCATCGCCGCCGAGGAACCTGCCGTGCCAGAACAGCACCACTGCCGTTCCCAAGAGCAGCCAGATGCTGACCGGGATCAACGCCGTGGCGAGGCGCTGCGCTTTGCCCTCGCCCGCCCCCGGCGCGGGCTCTGGGACGCCAAACAAGCCCACAAACGACGCGGCCAGGAGGCCGCAGGCCAGCAGGAAAGACAGCGGCGCTTCCACCTCCGCCAGCGGTTTCCAACGCCCCAATAGCCCGCCCAGACACGGGCAGGGCGCCGGCACCCTCAAGAACGATCCGAGCGTGTGATAGCCGAGGAAGACAAGGCTCAACCCCAGGCAGGCAAACAGAAAGCGGCGCCCGCCCCACGCCAGCGTCGCGAGAGCGCCCATCTCCGCCGCGAGTCCGAGCCAGACATAAAGCCGATAAGTCCCTGGCAGGAACGGATGTACCCGGGCGAGCAGCGAGGCGCCAAGGGCCAAGCTGCTCACCTTGAACGCGGCCGTGACCGCCAGAATGAGGGCGCAGACCCAGACTGGCCCGCGCTCCGGCTCAGCGAGACGCATCTCGGTGGGCCTAGCTGCCCTGGCCTGGACAGTTATCGGGGCAAACGCCCGTCTGAGGGTCGGGGGCGCTCCTTTGCACGGAGTTGGTCAGCGTCCCGCAGACGTACTCTTCACCATTCAAATTATAGAAACACAAGTAGCGGCAATTTGAGGTCACAAGCTTAGTGCCGCAATAGCGACTATCGTGAGGGCCGCCGGTGACCTGCGCGGCTGCAAAGCTGCCGCCAGTGCTATCGCAGTGAGATACGCTCCACCCGCTGCCGTCGGGACACACGGACAGGGAGTAGCTTTGTGGGCACGGTGGCCACGCGTAGTAGTAGCAAGCGGTGGCGGTGCCCGTAAGCGCCATGAACGCCCCCACCACGATACTGAACGTTTTAGTTTTCATCGTTTTACCTTTCGCTTTTTTTGGTTCGCATAGTAGAGAACCAGACACGAAAAAAATGTCACCGCCACGATGGCGATCATGGCCATCGACCCAGTCTTTCGGGGTTGGACTATGTCCGACGCGCGCCAAAGGCCACTGTCCGTGACCATGTAGGCCACGTCGTTGGTCCAGATGGAGCAGTGGACGTTGGAGGTCGTTGCGAAGCTCCCCGGCAGGAAACCCTCCGCGCCACAAAGCGCGTTGGTACCGAGCTCAAGGCGTTCGAACTCGTAGCGCACCTCGCCGCCGGAGGCAATCCACGCCTTGGGGATCGGGCCTGCGTCTGGATACTCGTAGGTGGCAATGACTCGGCCGCTCTCATCGACGGTCTCGCTGGGGCGTCCATCCTTGAGCTTGACCTCCCCGTGGGCCATTCGTGTGATTGACTTCCCATCCCCGGTTCTCACGGTCTGCATCGCCTCAAACCGGTTTCCCATCCATTTGACGGACGGTACTTCTAGGGCATCCTGCTCGCATGGCAGGCCCAAGGACACCGCGAGCCAAAGCAGGCTTCGGTTAAAATCAGTCATTGTGTACGGACCGCTTCGCTCCGTGCAAGCTTTGTCAACGACATGGAGGGTCTCGTCACCCACGTGCCAGAGCTGTGCCAGGGACGCGCCGCTAGTTGAGTGGTATAAATTATGGGGTTCCAGGTCCTGCACGTACCAGCTTTTGCCGCCGTCTTGCAGGCTGAATCGCCAACGCTGGCTGTTGACCAACTTTCCTCTCAGCGTGAGCGTGCGGTGAACCACCGCCTCCTTGATCGGGATCTCGCCGTTGACGAACTTCTGGAACGTGGCGAAGTCCGACTCCGGCGGACTGTTCGCGCGCAGCCTGGGTACAAGCAAGAGCAACAAGAGAACACAAGCTTGAATCGGCGACGCGGACAGAAGACGGATCGGGTTCGGCCGAGGGCCAGCCGCGAACGAAGTGAAACTGGCAGGAGTTTCAGTTTTCACGCCCGGACGCAACTCTAAGCCGCGGGGGGGGATGCAAAGCAAGGAAAAAGATAAGAATTTAAGGAGCCATCCATGAAATTGGCTTAGCGAAGCCAAAAGACTTTGTTGGACAGCGGCTTGCAGCGACGGTGCCATGCATGGTTCCGTGAAAGGGGCACCGATTAGGGCGGCTGGTCAACAACAAAACGTTGTCGCTACCCGATTCTTACTTCCTCGGGTTCCACTACGGACTGAGGATCGACTCTGAAGAAGCGCCTTCGAACCTGTCATTTCTCCATAGGATTCCAGATCGGCCTGCCCACAGGCGATCGGCTCAGTCACCGATCTGGTTCTAGCGCGATTACGCGAGGGCCGCCCGGTCATTCGTGCCGCAGTGCCTCGATGGGATCCAGCAGCGCCGCGGCGCGGGCCGGGTAGAGGCCGAAGACGATGCCCACCGCGCCGGAAATGCCGAAGGCCACCAGCACCGACCACACGGTCACGATCGTCTTCATGTCGGTGGCGTGCGAGACGATGAGCGGGGTCAACATGCCCACCGCCACGCCGATGAGGCCGCCCCCCACCGAGAGCACCACGGTTTCCACGAGGAACTGCAGCGTGATGTCGCGCCGCTTGGCGCCCAACGCACGGCGAACGCCGATTTCCCGCGTCCGCTCGGTGACGTTGGCCAGCATGATGTTCATGATGCCAATGCCGCCCACGAGGAGGGAGATGGCGGCGATGGAACCGAGCACGATGTTGAACCGGCGTTTCGTCGCCTCGGCCTGGCGCAGCAATTCGAGTGGCACAATCAGCTCGTAATCGTTCTGGTCATGGAAGCGCTTGAGCGCCGTCTTGATCTGCGGGTCCGCGGTCTCCACCGCCGCGGAGTCCTGCATCTGCACGGTGATCTGGTGGAGTTGAACCTCCTCCGCCTCGAAGCTGCCGGCGCTGCGGCGGATGAGCACTTCGCCGAAACGCGTGCGGGACGCCGAAAGCGGGATATAGACGTTATTGTCGAGGGGCTCGCCTTCCATCTTGCCGGCCTGCGTGCGCTGCTCGGGCTTGCTGCGCTCGCGAAGGATGCCGACCACGCGATAATAGAAGGCGTCGATTTTCAGCGCGTGCTGCAACGGATCCTCGATGGCGAACAGCCGTTGCGCCAGGCCGGCGGTGATCACGCAGATGTTGTTTTGATGGAGCTCGTCCTGGTCGCAAAGGAACCGGCCCCGGACGATCTCCGCGCCGCTGACTTCAGTATAAAACGGCAACGTGCCGATCACCTGGCAGGGCAGCTCGTTCCGGGAGAAACGGACGTTTTCGCGGATGATCCGCATGGGCAGGACGCGCCGGACGCCCGGGATGGTGGATTGGAGCCGCGCGCCGTCCTCGTAGGTCAGGCCGTACTTGAGTTGCATCCCCCGCGGGCCGCCCCCGCCCTGCTGGCGCGCCGCCTCGG
Source organism: bacterium (assembly GCA_021823625.1). Lineage (GTDB taxonomy): Bacteria > Verrucomicrobiota > Verrucomicrobiia > Limisphaerales > J093 > DSVZ01. The sequence goes on from JAKANS010000039.1 coordinate 5,043, forward strand.
GCGGCTTGAGGCTGCGGATCAGAATGTTGTTGCTGCCCAGCTTTTTGATCGCCTCCTGGGCTTCGTAAGACGCGCCTTCGCCGATGGCCAGCATGGCGATCACCGAGCACACGCCGAAGATGATGCCCAGCATGGTCAGCGCCGAGCGCAACTTGTGGAGCATCAGGCTTTTGATGCCCAACCGCACCGTGCTGATGAGCTGGAAACTAAGCATGGGCAGGGTGGGGGTTGGCCGGCAACGGGCGGTTGGTCACCTCGCGGTCGATCAACCCGTCGCGCATGTGGATGACCCGGTGGGCCCGCGAGGCCACGCGGTCATCGTGGGTGACCAGCACGATGGTCTTGCCGGCCTGGTTGAGCCGGTCGATCAAGTCGAGCACCTCAGCCCCAGTCTTGGAGTCCAGGTTGCCGGTGGGCTCGTCGGCCAGAATCATGAGCGGATCGTTCACCAGCGAGCGGGCTACGGCCACGCGCTGCTGCTGGCCACCGGAAAGCTGGTTGGGTCGGTGGTGCAAGCGGTCGCCCAGGCCCACCAAGCCCGCCAGTTCGGCACAGCGTGCATTGTACTGGCGCAGGTCCCGGCCTTGGTAGAGCAACGGCACCTGGATGTTCTCTTGGACGGTGAGCTGGGCGATGAGGTTGTAGGACTGGAAAATGAAGCCGATTTTCAGACCGCGGGCCTCGGACAAGGCGTCGTCGGGCATTTGCGAAACGTCGTCGCCGCCCAGGAAATACCGCCCGGCGGTGGGCCGGTCGAGGCAGCCGAGCAGGTTCAGCAGGGTGGACTTGCCCGAGCCGGACGGCCCCATGATGGCGATGTAAGAGCCCGCTGAGATGGTCAAGTCCACACCGCGCAAGGCATGGACCTGCGCTTCTTCGCCGAGCGCGTAGATTTTGTGAATCGCCTGGAGCTGAACGATCGCGTTGCCGTTCGTGGCGGCTGGCCGGCCGCCGGCCGGTCGGCTCGTTGCCGGCAAGCTGCCGGCCGGGGCTGGAACTGCGGGCCCGCTCATGACTGCGGTGCCGGCGTTGCGCGCGGCGGGGCGTTTGTGCCGCGGGGACGGTTGCGGCCGAACTCCGCCCGCATGGCTTCGCGTTCCGACTCGTCGATTTCCCCATCTGCGTTCTTGTCGAAGCGCTTCAGCATCTCCTCGCGGTTCGGCATCGATCCGCGGGCGCCGCCATTCGGCGCGCCGCCCCCCCCGCTGGGTCCGCCCTGGCCGAACCGTTGGCTCATCGCTTCGCGCATTGCGGCGCCCTCGGTTTCGTCGATCTTTCCATCGTTGTTCTTGTCGAACTGCTTCATCGTCGCTTCGCGGTCGAAGCTGGGGATTCCGCCACCACCCCGGCCACCGGCGGCGGCACCTTCCGGGCCGCTCTGGCCGGGTTGGCCGCGCTGGCGGTTGCCGCGTCCGGCACCGCCATTCTCCGCCGGGCCGTCACCGGCCGCGGGCGAGTTGTCATCGCGGGCCAACTGGACCGACGCTGCGGTCTTCGCTGCGGCCGAAAATGCCGGCGTATTGGTGGCCATCTTGCGGGCCTTCTCGCTGTCGGCCAGCACGCTGCCTTCCAAGTCGCGCGAGCCCGTGTCGAGCGGCGGAGAGAGCAGGACCCGGCTGCCCGAATCGAGGCCGGAAAGGACCTGAATGAACTTGGTGCTGAACAGACCGACTTCGACGGGGTGCGGCTCGGGCTGCCCGCCGTTTGCCAGATAGACCACCTGACGCCCCTGGAGCGTGGTGACCGCCTGGATCGGTACCGAGAGGGCATCGGCAATGTTGGTAACGATGATTTCGGCCTTGGCCGAGATGCCCGGTTTCACGTCCGGCAGGGGGTCGGTGATGACGACCTCCGTGTTGTACACCTTGAGGTTCGGGTTGCCCCAACGGCTTTGCGAATCCGGCAGCAGCCCGACTTTGTCCACCACCGCGCGGAAGGGCGTGTCGGGCAGGGAGTCGAGCACGACGAGCGCGGATTGGCCGGCGCGGATCAGGTTGATGTTCGACTCGTGGATCTTCACGGTGACCTTCATCCGCGAGGTGTTGGGCAGCTTGATCAATTCCTGGCGGTTGCGGACGGTCGCACCTTCCTCGATGAGCGATTCGCTGCTGAAACGGTTCTCGCTCACCGAATACACCACCAAGCCGTCCTGGGGGGCGTAGATTTTGCAGGCGTCGAGGTTCTTCTGGTCACGTTCCAGTTTCTTCTGGTTCAAGACGAGCGTGTTCGACTGCGTGATCAGATCGGACTCATACTGAGCGATGCGGTTCTCGCTTTGCTGCAGCACCCGGTCGAGTTCTTTCTGCGCTTCTTCCACCGAGGCGAGGAAGGTCGCCCGTTGCTTGCGCAGGTCGAAGTTCACGAGCATGAAGATTTCGTTGCTGGCGATGACGAGCGCATTTTGGTTCTGGAGCACGCTGAGGCGGTCGCTGTCCTCCTTCATCTTGGTCTCGTAGCCTTTGGCGGCCAGCTTGACGGTGTTGGTGTAGGTGTCCTGGATCACGGCCAGTTGGGCGGCGACCTGGACCAGCTTGTTCGTGGCTTCGAGGAGGCTGACCGCCGCCTGGGCTTTGTCGAATTTCTCCAAGTCCAGCCTGGCCAGTTCGAGCTTCAACAGCGCGGCGCTGGTGTCGCTGTTGGTCTGGCTGCGTTGGATGTCGAGCGTGAGTAGTGCGGTAACCAGGGCATTGGTGGCCTTTTCTGTGTTGATGCGCTGCTGGTTGACCTGGTCCCGGGCCTGCAACGAATCCAGTTCCACCACCAGGTCGCCCTGCTTCACATAGGAACCTTCCTTGGCGATGTAGATGACGCGCGCCGTGCCCTCAACATCGCTGCGCACGCTCACTTCGTTCACCGCCGCCAGCGTGCCGCCTTCGACGACGGAGACGGTGAAGTCGCCCCGCTTGACCTCGTAATACGCGGTGGGGGACTCGCTGGTTCCGGATGGACCGAAGGTGAGCCAGAGGCCCACCAGCGCAGTCGCCGCCAAGGCAATGAGGAGCACCGGCCGCCGCGACAGCGGCGCGGGCAGTTTTGCGGTAAACTTTTTCCAGTTCATGACTTGGGCTCCAGGAATTGGTCTGGGGGAATCAGCTTGTCATCGGGCATGTGAAGCGGCGGCGGGCCGCGCTGGCTGTCGTCGAGTTTTCCGGCCAGCGGATCGGTCAACCAGAACCGATCCTTTTCGGCCACGAGCACCCCCGCGTCGATCAACAGTTGAACCCGGACGCCTTGGTAGCGCACGATGGCGTCGGTCAGGTTGTTCTGCGCCTGAATCAGACTGTCTTGCGCCTCGCGAACGTCGCGAATCGCGGCCCGCCCGGCTTCCAACAGCATTTGCGTGCTTTCCACGCGGCGCTCGGCCACTTTCAGCGTCTCCTGTCGGCTCAGGTAGTTCAAGCGCTCCTGTTCGAGCGTGCGCAACCCGCGGTCGATCCGGCTCTTGTAATCGTCGAGCGTGGTCACCAGGCTGCGCAACTGCGACTCGAAGGAGATCAGTGTGGCGCGATACGTGTTGCGTTCGCGCAGCCGGTCCACCGGCAGGTCCAGCGTCAGCCCGGCGGACCAGCGCAGTTTGTCGAAATCGAAGTTGGTGTAATCGTACGGTTCCTCGGACTGCACCGTTGCGCTGCCGGCGAAATTCAATCCGGCGCGCAACTGGTCGGCGGCGACCCGGATTTTCCGTTTGCTGTCCTCGAACCGGTCAATGGCGTTCAGGATTTCCATATGGTGGGCCACCGCCATCCGGAAGGCCGCCTGGCGGTCGATGTCCGCACGAATCAGGCCCGCGTGCTCCAGATCTTTCAGGTCCGCGTCGTCCAGGACGATGGCCTCAGTCAGCGGCAAACCCAGGCGCAGTTTGAAGCTGTCCAACGAACTCAAATAGTTGGCCACCGAATTGATGTAAGTGATCCGGGCGCTGAGTTCGGAGTTCCGGGCGTCGTCCACATCGCTCTTCTGCACCCGGTCCACCGAGCGGGCCTGAAGATAGGCGGTCGTGTCCACGCGGCGGAGGTAATTCGTGTAGTTGTTTCGGACGTTGGACTTCTGCGCCAGCAAATCGAAGTATTGGGCCACGACGTCGGCCGCGAACTGGTTTTGGTACAGGCTGAAACTGCGGATCGCATAAGCGACGTTGCGCTCGGCCTGCGTCAGCGCCTCGACGTTCGGATCGTTTTTGCCAAATCCGCGGAGCAGCGGCTGGGTGAGGTTCACCGTGAGCATGTTGATCGCGGAATCGCTGCCCAGGGCGATCGGCGAACCGCCGTTGGGATCCGGCGCAAACCGGGCCGTGAAATACCGCAGCAGGTCATTGCCCAGCGCGAGGCTGAGCCGGCCACCCGTTTTGAGCAGTTGGCTGACGCCGATCTGGGTGTTGAGATTGCCGGTCTCCGCCGTGCTGCCGGTGCCCGCGATCGTGCCGGTCGAGGTCGCGAAGAATTGCGGCGAAAAGGCGTAGCGCGAACCGGTCAGGCTGAGCGCCGTGAGGTAAAGCTGCTCGCGCTGGCTCTGGTAGTCGCGGCTGTTCGCGATCGCCAGCCGGAGCGCCTCATGCACGTTGATCGTCCGCCGGTTCGTCGCCATGCGGTCTTCCACCAGCTCCGCCGGCAGGACCGCCTTCGGGTCGCGACCGGAGTAAGGCGTGTCGATGGTAAAGTTGTTGGTGTGCCCGAGCACGGCGCGGTCGTAGTTCTCGATGATCCGGTAAACCTCCTTGTCCGCGGACTTGCGGTAATGCGCACTCGAACACCCCGCCAGCACTGCCGTCAGGACCACCAGCCATGCGGCTGGCCGAGCCACCCGCCCCTTCGCCCAGCGCATCCGGTTAATCATGAGTCATCGCCGCAAGCATTCCCCAAACAGACAGCCTGCAGACCTTCCGGGTTACAGGGGGAAGACAAAAAAGCATCCCTTAACGGGGCCGGGACGGTTATTCGAAGCCCAAGTCGGTTGTTAACCTCCGGCCCCGGCAACGTGCGGTTGCGGGGCTATTTCGGCGTAAAGGATGGTCTCCGCAGCCTCGCCGTAAGGCCCGGCCAAGAGCGGTTCGCCGTCCGGGCCAACCAAGAGCGAACAGCCGATGCATTTCCGGCCCTGCCAGGGTCCGGCGACCATCGGGCCAACGTTGCTACAACCGGCGATCCACAGCCGGAAATCCCGCGCCACCGGCCCGTAGCAATGGCGCCAAAGCTGGCCGTACGGCTCGCGCAGATTGTCGTGGTCCGCGGGCACCGCCCACGCACACGGCGACAAGATCACCTGCGCCCCCATCAACCCAAGGGTGCGGCTCACGACCTCGCCACGGGCAAAGGCGTCGGCGCAGATCATCAACCCCAGCGTGCCCAACGGGGTCTGGGCGATGCCCAACCGATCGCCGGTCGCGTAAAACTCCCGGCCAATCTCCAGTTCGTTGAGTTTCCGGTGGTGCAGAATCACCTCGCCAGCCGGAGCGATCAACACGGCCGCATTGAAGACCCGGTCAGCCGCGCGCTCGACCAAACCGGCGCAGACGTAAACGCCGTGCCGCCGCGCCGCGTCGCGAAGCTGCCGACACGGTTCACCGTCCGGAATTGGCTCCGCCGCAATCTTCGCGGCCGGGTGGGTCCAGCCGAGGTCCAAGGCTTCCGGCAACAGCACCACCTGCGCACCGGCTTGGGCCGCTTCGGCGATGCGCTCTACCGCGCGGGCCAGGTTGCGGGTCGGTGCGCCACCTTCGACGCGCATTTGAACCATGCCGAGGCGGAAGTTCATGGCAAAACCCGCGTCGGCAAATCTGGCACGGGGCGAATGCCAAACACGCCGTGCCAGTACGTCCAAGAGCGGGCGTCGAAAACTCCGGCGGGCGGATGCCGCAGCGCTTCGCGAAACCACCGGTCCCCCAGCAACCGGCGCGTAATCTGGACGTCCGACCAAGTGCCCACCGTCATGACCTGCGCCGCGAATCGCACCGGGTCGGCGAGCGTTTCTTCCGCTGGCTTCCACCAGCACACGCGTCGCGCCACCTCCGCCAGTTCAGGCGCAGCAATGGGATGGTCCGCAGGCACGAGCCCAGTTTGCTCCGCTCCGCCACAAGCGGCAAGCCAACCCGCGGGCACCGCCGACGCTCACTTCGTCATCGGCTGCATCGTCAACGGATCGCGCAGCGGCACGTCCACCAGTTTGCCGCCCGCCAAGTCGGTCAATTTCACCGGATGGCTCGGGTAGCCCAGCAGGATTTGATCCTTCTGGCCGACGACCAGGATGGCTACGCGGTCAGGCGTCAGATGCTCCTTCGCCACGCGCAGCACATCGTCCTTGGTCACGGCCGCCACTTTGTCGCGGTAGGTTTTCCAGTAAGTCGGATTCTTGGCGAAGCGGCCGGTGAATTCGTCATCGGCGAAGCGTGCGGCCACCTGCGCTTTCGTCGCAAACGCACGCGGGAAGGTGTCGATCAACGACCGCTTTTCGGTCTCGAGTTCCTCGTCCGTGACCGGTTCGGTGGCGATGCGTTTCATCTCTTCCAGCACGATCGACGTGGCGTAAGCCACGGTGCGGGACTTGGACTGAAACCCCGCCTCGAACGGTTGCGGGTAATAGACGCCACCTTGGAACGACGAGTACGCCGAGTAGGCAAGGCCCTCGTCGGACCGGACGCGGTTCATGATCCGCGAGGTGAAGCCGCCGCCGCCGAGGATGCGGTTCATCACCGCGATGGCGAAGTATTCCGGGTCGTCGCGCAACACGCCGGGCAGCATTACCGTGACGCGGCCCTGGTTGACGTCTTTGTCCACGAGATACACCGCCGGCGCGGCAAAGGTCGTGTTGGTGGGGATCGCGGGCGACTTCTCGCCTTGGAACGGCCGGTCCGCAAAAAGCGTTTCCAGCTTGGCCACCATCGCCTCGCGGTCAAAATCGCCGCTGACAGCCACAACGAAATTGGCCGGGTGAAACCACTGGTGGTGAAACGCCCGCAGGTCATCGCGCGTGATGCCCCCGACCGACGCCGCGGTCGGGTAACGGTTCGCCCAGAACTTCTCGCCGAAAGCGAGGAAGCCTTGCTCGCGCTCCTCGATGTCGGCCGAGTCGTCGTTGCGCTGCTTCATCGCCTGCAACAACTGCTCTTGGTGGAGCTTGATCTTGTCCGCCTGGAAACGCGGTTTCGTCAGGACTTCCCGCAGGATGTCGAGGCCGGTGTCGAGGTCTTTCGCGAGCAGGTTGAGGCTCACGCTGCCCTGGGTCTCGCCGATGCCCGAGTTGAGCTGGGCGGCCAGGAAATCCAACTTTTCTTCCAGTTCCTCCGCGGTCATCGACTCGGTGCCGCCGCGCGCGAGCAAGTAACCCGCGAGTTCGGACACGCCCACCTTGTCGGCCGGTTCGACGTACTGGCCGGTGCGCACGTAGAGGGCGAGGTTGATGAGTGGCAGTTCGTGGTCCGGCACCACGTAGGCGACCGGGCCGGCCTTCAACTCGACCCGGTAATCCGCCGGGTTCGGCGGCTCATAGACGAGCGGCGGGAAGTGGAGCTTCTCCGGGCGGTCTGGAATGGCCGCCGTGTCGGTCGCGGCTGCAAAGGCAGCGAGGCCGAGTGTGGAAACGAGGCTCGAAAGAGCCAGCGAGCGCAAAGTAAAAGTGTGCATGGCAGTGCGGGGAAATCAGTTCTTGGGAGCCTTTTCCAGTTCGGCGATGCGCTCCAGGAGCTTTTTCTTCAAAACTTCGATCATGGGTTTCGCCTCGGCGGGGGCCTGCGCGGCGTGTTGTTCCATGCTGGCCAGGCCGGCGCGGAGTTTCTCGACATCCGTGGCGGTCTTCAACCGTTCGAGCTGCGGTTTGAGCTGGGCCTTCTGCTCGGCGCTCAGCCCGGCGAGCAGCGGGTCTTCGGGTTCCGTGGATGCCTTGCGCAGGTAAATCGCGACCGCCCGGTTTTCCTTGGTAAAATAGGTCTTGGCCACCCGCTGGACGTCCTCGGCGGTCACGGCCTGGATTTTCTTGCCCGCCTCGTTGATCTCGTGCCAGTCACCGAAGCCGTCGTTGAAAATGAGCTGGAACAAAATGGCCGAGTTCGAGCTCAGCTTGCGGTACTCGGCGGCGGCGAAATTGTTCTTCACCTTCTGGAGTTCTTCCGCCGGCACCGGCGTTTCCTTGAGCTTGTCGAGTTCGTCGTAAATCGCCTGTTCGACCTCGGTCGGCGCGTGGCCTTCACGCGCTTCGCCGCCGGCGTTGAACAGCCCGGCCCAATGCCGCGATTCCTGCCGGGCAAACGTGTCGGTGGCGACCTCGCGACCAAGCACCAGGCCTTTGTAGAGTCGGCCGGTGCGGGTGGACAGCAACTGCGCCAGCACCTCCAGCGCGTACGAATCCTTGTGGCCGAACGGCACGGTGTGCCAGAGGATGTCCACCTGCGGATTCGTCTCCGCCTCGGCGTTCATGCGCTTCTCGGCCTCTTGCCGCGGTTCGAGCGTGACCACATCCGGCGCATCCACCTTGCCGTGCGGGATGCGGCCGAAATACCGCGTCGCCTCAGCCAGGGCCGTCTCCGGCTTGAAATCGCCCACCAGGATCAAGGTGATGTTCTGCGGCGCGTAGTACGTGGCGTAGAACTGGTCGGCCTCCGCCTTGCTGATGGCCGGGATGTCGCTGGCCCAGCCGACGATCGGCCAGTGGTACGGGAGCGCCTCCCAGAACATCGAGTTGAACTCCTCCTCGAACTTGCCCAGCGGCGTGGACTCGGTGCGCATCCGCCGCTCCTCGAACACCACGTCGCGCTCCGCGTAGAACTCGCGGAACACCGGGTGCAGCAACCGCTCGCTCTCCATCCACATCCAGAGCTCCAGCTTGTTCGCCGGCACGGTGATGAAGTACGCGGTCATGTCGTAATGCGTGAAGGCGTTCATGCCCGACGCGCCTTCGCTGGTGTAAATGCGGTCGAACTCGTTTTTCACGAGCTCCTCGCGCTGCGCCTCGACGAGCTGCTTGAACTGCGCCTCCAACTCCCGGTACCGCGCGGTCTGATTCTCCGGCTTCTGCAAATCGGTGATGTCGCCCCGCCGCCACTCCGCGCGCATCTTGTGCTCTTCCTGGCGCATCTGGTCCCGCACTTGTTCCTGCTCGGCGATGATCTCCAGGTCGCGCTTGGCGTCCTTGGTGCCGATCGTGGGCGTGCCTTTGAACATCATGTGCTCGAACAGGTGCGCGATGCCGGTGATGCCAGGGCGCTCGTTCGCACTGCCGGCGTGGACCACGAAGGCACCGGAAACCGTGGGTTCGTCGTGGCGCTCGACCAGCAGCATTTTCATACCGTTGGGGAGCGTGTGTTCCCCCACCGGCACCTGTTGGGCCAGCGCCACGCCGCCGCTGAGAAGCCAAACCGAGAGACAACCACGCAGCCCGCGCCGAAAGCCGGCAGACCGGGTGGCAAGACGTTCGAGAATCTTCACGGCCCTAAACTGCCCGAAACCCGACCTTCGTCAACGTCAACGCCCGGCATTGGCGGCTTTGTGCATCAAACCGCTGCCTCGCGCCACTTCCCACCACCCCAGCAGTTGTTTCCCGGCCTGGAATCGCCCCGCTTCGTGGTTCTTGCGCCTCGGTGGGCGGCGCGGATAATCGCCCGGATGTCGCGTGCCGAATTCGTCCACCTGCACCTCCACACCGAGTACTCGTTGCTCGATGGGGCGTGCCGCATCGACCGCCTGATGGAGCGCGCGGCGGCGTTGAATTTCGGCGCGCTCGCGATCACCGACCACGGCGTCTTGTACGGTGCGATCGACTTTTACCAGGCCGCGAAAAAGGCCGGCCTCAAGCCGATCATCGGCTGCGAAGTCTATGTGGCGCCGGGCAGCCGGCTGGAGAAGAAAACACTCAGCGGGGGCCGTGACGCCTACCATCACCTCGTGCTGCTGGCGCAGAACGAGGCCGGCTACAAAAACCTGATCCAGCTCGTCACCGCCGCGCACCTGGAGGGTTATTACTACAAGCCGCGGATCGACAAGGAACTGCTCGCCGCGCACCGCGAGGGCTTGATCGCGTTGTCCGGCTGCCTGGCGAGCGAAATCCCGAGCCTGATCGCGGAAGATCAGCCGGACCTGGCGCGCGACGCGATCGATTGGTTCAAGCAGACGCTCGGGCCGGAGAACTTTTTCCTCGAACTCCAGGACCACGGCATCGCCGAGCAGGCCAAGGTGAACCGGCACTTGATCCCGTGGGCGAAGGAGTTCGGGCTCCAACTCGTCGCGACGAACGACGTGCATTACCTGGAAAGCGGCCATTGGACGGCCCACGATTGCCTGGTGTGCATCGGGCGGCAGGTGACCCGGGACGATCCCAAGCCACGCTACCAACCGGAGCAGTTTTACCTGCGCTCGGCGGAGGAGATGGCGGCGCTGTTCGCCGAGGTGCCGGAGGCCGTGCGGAACACGCTCGAGATCGCCGAGCGCTGCCACCTGGACATCAAGTTCGGCAAACTCCACTACCCGGTTTTCCAGCCGCCGGCGGGACTCACCCGCGAGGCCTGCCTGCGGCGATCGCTCGTGGAAGGACTGGCGCGCCGTTACACCATCCACGCCCGGTCGGAAGGCAACGATTTCGTCGTCGAAGGCATCGATGACCCGACGCGCCTGCCGACGTATGTCGAACCACGCGACGCAACCTCCGAAGCGGGCAGCGAACTCACCCCCGCGTCGCCTCCCGGCGGCGGGCATCCGGCGGCCGGCGACATTCAATCCGCGCTCCAAGTTGTGCTCGACCGGCTGCGGCTGGAACTGGCGGTGATCGAGAAAACCGGTTTCGTCTCGTACTTCCTGATCGTGGGCGACTTCGTCCAGCACGGCCGCGGCAAGGGCATCGCGTGCGTAGCGCGTGGTTCCGCGGCCGGTTCGATCGTCACGTACCTGCTGGAAATCTCGAACGTCGATCCCATCCGCTACGGCCTGCTGTTCGAGCGCTTCCTGAACCCGGAGCGCGTGAACCCGCCGGACATCGATATCGACTTCGCCGACGATCGTCGCGCGGAGGTCATCGAGTACGTGCGCGAAAAGTACGGCCGCGATTGCGTGGCACAGATCATCACGTTCGGCACGCTGGGCGCGAAGTCGGTCGTGCGTGACGTGGGGCGCGTGATGGGGCTCGGCTACGGCGAGTGCGACCGTCTGGCCAAGGCGATTCCCAACGAACTCAAGATGACCCTGGAGCTGGCGCTCGAGAAGTCGCCGGACTTCAAGCAAGCCTACGAGTCCAACGAGCAGACGCGCGAGTTGATCGACATGGCGATGGTGCTCGAGGACATCTGCCGCAACGCCTCGGTCCATGCCGCCGGCGTGGTCATCGGCCCGGAACCTTTGGTAAATCTACTGCCGCTGAAGGCGGACGAAGATGGCGCGATCGTCACTCAGTACGCGATGGGGCCCGTCGGCGACCTCGGGTTGCTGAAGATGGACTTTCTCGGCCTGAAAACGCTGACCGTTTTGCGGAACACCTGCGAAATGGTGAAGCGCACGCAGGGCCTGGACATCCCGATCGACCACCTGCCGCTGGACGACGCCAAGACTTACGACCTGCTCAACAACGCGCGGACGCTCGGCGTGTTCCAATTGGAATCCAGCGGCATGCGCGATTTGTGTCGGAAGTTCCAGATTGGCTCGATCGAGCACATCACGGCGCTCATCGCGCTCTACCGGCCAGGGCCGATGGACCTCATCCCGGAATTCCTGCGCCGCCGGCACGGCGAAATGCGCATCGAGTACCCGCACGCCTTGCTGGAGCCGATCTGCCGCGAGACGTACGGCATCATGGTTTATCAGGAGCAAGTCATGCAGGCCGCGCAAGTCCTGGCCGGCTACACCCTCGGCGGCGCCGACCTGTTGCGCCGCGCGATGGGCAAGAAGAAAAAGGAGGAGATGCAGGAGCAGCGCGAGATTTTCGTGCGCGGCTGTGCCGAGGTGAACGGCATTCCCGAGCATCAGGCGAATGCCATCTTCGACTTGCTCGAAAAGTTCGCCGGGTACGGCTTCAACAAATCGCACGCCGCCGCCTACGCCATCGTCGCCTACCAGACCGCGTACCTGAAGGCGAATTACCCGGTCGAGTTCCTGTGCGCCATGCTCACCAACGACCTGGCGGACACGGACAAACTCGGGGAGTACATCGCCGAGGCGCGCGACCTCGGCATCGAGGTGCTCGGCCCGGACGTGAACGAAAGCGACGTCTTCTTTGCGCCCGCACCCGCGAAACCTGGGGCGGACGCGACACCCGGCGCTCGTGGCGCGATCCGTTTCGGCCTGGCGGCGATCAAAGGCGTCGGCGAGGTTGCAGTGCAGTCGGTGCTCCAGGTGCGGCGCGAAGGCGGCGGTTTCGCTTCACTGGCGAATTTATGCGAGCGCGTTGATACGCGGGCTGTGAATCGCCGCGTACTGGAAGCGTTCGTCAAGTCCGGCGCGTGCGACAGCTTCGGCGAGACTCGCGCCACGCTCTGGAATTCAATCGACCGCGTGCTCTCCCGCGCCGCCAGCAACGCCCAGGACCGGGCGCGCGGCCAGACCTCGCTCTTCGGCATGTTGGAGGAAGGCGCGGAGGCGAAGGTGGAGGCGCTCACGCGTCACGAAGAATGGCCCGCCGCCCAACGCCTCGCCGCCGAGAAGGAACTGCTTGGCTTTTACGTGACCGGGCACCCGCTGGCGCCCTATGTGCCGGTGTTGAACCGCTACACATTGGCCAGTACCGGCAAGCTCGCCTCGTTGCCGAACCGTACCATGACCCGCCTCGGGGGCCTGGTGGCTGCGGTGCAGAACGGCATCTCCAAGAAGACGAACAAGCCGTATTCGCTGGCGACGATCGAGGACCTGGAGGGCAGCGTCCAGGTGCTTTGCCTGAACGAAAACTACGACAAATTCCGCGAGTTGCTCGCGCCGGGCACGGCGGTGCTGGTGGTCGGTGAGGTCAATCTCGGCGATGACAAACCAAAGCTGTTTCCGGTCGAGATCCTGCCGTTGGATGACGCGCCGCGGAAGTACACCACGCAGGTGCATCTCCGCCTTCGCGCGGCTGACTTTACGAGCGAGAAGCTGCGGACGACGCGCGACCTGGTGGCGGCGCATCGCGGGAAGTGCCCGCTCTTCCTGTGCCTGACCCAGCCCGGCGGCGAGATGGTGTTTGTGGAGGCGCATAACGAATTTGCCGTGCTGCCGTCGCTGGCGTTGCAGCGCGCCGTCGAAGAATTGCTGGGGCCGGAGGCCTATTACGCGAAGGTCGATCTGTCCTTGCCGCCCAAACCCCAGCGGCGCTGGGAAAAGCGCGAGTCAAACGGCAATGGCGGGGCCTGAACCGCGCTTGCGTTCGCGCCCCGGCCGGCACAATTTGCCGCCAACATATGATCAACCGCCGCCATTTTCTGAGTCGCACCGCTGCCTTGACCGCCGTTTCGTTGCTGCCCGCCTCGCTGTGGGCCGCCAGTCCGAAACGCGACCTCAAGAAGGCGATGATGTACGGCACCATCGGCTTTCCCGGTTCGGTGCTCGACAAATTCAAGGCGCTCAAGACCGCCGGCTTCGACGGCGTCGAGGCCGAGAGCCACATGAACGTGGCCGAAGCACTCAAGGCGCGCGACGTAGTCGGATTGCCGATTTGCAGCGTCTGTTGCTCCACCCATTGGGCCAAGCCGCTCTCCTCGCCGAAAGCCGAGGTGCGCGAAGCAGGGGCGAAAGGCATCGCGCAGGCGCTGCGCGAGGCGCACGGCTACGGCGCGACCTCCGTGCTGGTGGTGCCCGGCGTGGCGCGGGATGGCGCCAACTACCGGGAATGTTGGGACCGCTCGACCGCCGAGCTGCGCAAGCTCGTGCCGCTGGCCGGCGAACTCAAGGTGCGCATCGCGATCGAGAACGTCTGGAACGATTTCATTACCGACCCCAAGGAAGCGGTGCGTTACGTGGACCAGTTCGCCAGCCCTTGGCTGGGCTGGCATTTCGACACCGGCAACATCCTCTACTACGGCGACCCGGCCACCTGGATCCGCACGCTGGGCAAGCGCATTTCACGGGTGCACATCAAGGAGTACAGCCTCGAACTGGCCAGGCAGGACAAGTGGAAGGGCTTCGACGTGAAACTGCTCGAAGGCTCGAACCAATGGCCGGAAATTCTCCGCGCCTTCGACGACATCGGCTACCGCGGCTGGTTCATTTCCGAAATGCCCGGCGATCAGACGAAAGACCTGGCGGCGCTGAAGGATTTCGCTGCCCGGATGGACAAGATCATCGCGATCTGAGCGCCCGCACCGGGGCTATTGGCCGCGGACGATTTTCTCCGCGCGCCGATACGAGCCGAGGTTGAAGGCGCGCGTGTAACCCAGCCCCTTCAAAGTGCGTTTCGCCAGCGCGCTCCGGCCTCCGCTCAAACAATGCAACAGCAGCACGGTGTCCTTGTCCGGCACTTTGGCAGCGATGCGCTCCGCCAGTTCGCCCAGTGGGATGTTGATCGCACCCGACAAGTGGTGGGACCCGAATTCCTGTGGGCTGCGCACGTCGATGACTTTCGCGCCTTGCTTCAAATGCTCGCGGGCGGCGGTCGCACCCACCAAGCTCAATTGCTTCCACCCCAGGAATGCGGCAATTCCACCGCCGCCGACCAGCACGGTAACCCAATCCATGCGCGTCACCTTGCGGCACCTGCGCCCCCCCGGCAAGTGCAACCGCCGGTTTGCGCCGGCGTTGGGAGGAATGCGGCCGGTTCGTCAAGGCCGCTTTAAGGCTTTCCCGGTCTTCCACGAATTCATAAACATCCTCCGCGCGCTCCATGACAACCACAGCGATCAAGCCACAATCCATTAGAGCCGGCCGGCGGCCAATCGTTATGCGCCGGTCGCGATTCCGGGCCAGCCTCCGTTCCCTTCGATGAACCCGCCCGTCCACATCGAACTCCTCCCGCTCGGCCGCACTTTGGAAGCGATTCCCGGCACGCCGCTCTCCGACCTGCTGTTCGCCCAAGGCGTCGAGTTTCCCTGCGGCGGTCGCGGTCGCTGCAAAGGCTGCCGGGTCCGCGTGCTCCGCGGCGAATTGCCGGTCACGCCCGAAGACGAGCGTCTGCTGTCCGCGGCTGAGCGCGCCGCCGGTTGGCGGTTGTCCTGCCGCGCGCGGGCGGATGCCGATCTCACCCTCGAACTCGCCCAATGGGAGGCGGCGATTCTCAGCGACGACACGCGCGTCGAGTTCGCGCCGCGTGACGGCCTCGGTGTGGCCGTGGACCTCGGCACCACCACGCTGGTGGCGCAGTTGCTCGATCTCCGCACCGGCAACGTCCTCGCCGTCCGGACGGCCTTGAACGCGCAGGCCCAGCAAGGCGCGGACATCATGAGCCGGATCGAGTTCGCGCTGACTGGCGACGGCCAGGCGCGGCTGCAAGGCTTGATCCGCGACCAAATCGGTTCGCTCATCGGCGAACTGATGACGTCCGCGCCTGCGGGCCAGTCGCTGCAAGACGTGGTCGTGGTCGGCAACACAGCGATGCACCACTTGTTCTGCGGCGTGCCGGTGGCGCCGCTCGCGCACCACCCGTTTGAGCCCAACGACGACGGCTTGAAGGTCTTTACCGCAGCAGAACTGGGTTGGGCGGCGGCGGGCGTGGCACAGATCCACTTCCTGCCTTGCCTGGGCGGCTTTGTCGGGAGCGACATTTTGGCGGGCATCATCGCCACCGGCATGCATGAGCGCGAGCAGCCGACCGTGCTGGTGGACCTCGGCACAAACGGCGAAATCGTGGTCGGCAACCGCGACCGTCTGCTCTGCGCCTCGACCGCGGCCGGCCCGGCCTTCGAAGGCGCGCGTATCTCGATGGGCATGCGGGCGGCGACCGGCGCCATCAGCGCAGTCACGCTTCGCGACGGACGGTTAGCCTGCCAGGTGCTGGGCGGCGGCGAACCACGCGGCGTTTGCGGCAGCGGTCTGGTGGATGCCGTGGCGTGCGGACTCGATCTCGAATGGGTCAAGCCCTCGGGCCGCCTCGCGAACGGCGCGTCGTTGCCGCTGCTCGCCCCGGTGCAGCTCATCCAGTGGGACATCCGCGAGCTGCAACTGGCCAAAGGCGCGATCGCCGCCGGCATCCGGCTTTTGATCGAGCGTTGGGGTGTCCGGCCCGCGGACTTGGCGCGCGTGTACCTGGCGGGCGCGTTCGGCAACTATATCAGTCGCGCGAGCGCCCGGCGGATTGGGCTGATCGACTTCCCGAGCGAACAGGTCGAGCCGGCGGGCAACACCGCCTTGCGCGGCGCGAAACGGGCGTTGTTCGGCCTGCCGGAACCGGGCGCTGAGTTCGCCGAACTGCGTCGCTGCACCGAGCACTTGTCGCTCAAGGACGACCCGCAGTTCCAGGAAGTGTACGTGGAAGAAATGGGCTTCCCGGCGGGCGCGTGAAGCGGCCTGGCCTTGGGATGCCAGGACTGGTGTTCCGGGCCGAAACCTTTCGAAATCGCCGGAGCAGGTTCTTGGCACACAATCTGTCGCAATTGCGACAGATTGTGTGCCAAGTTGCCCAGGAAGCTTCAGACGAATTGCGAACCAGCTTGCCGCCCCTGAGCTGGGTTGGAACAAGCCAAGTTTGCGGTCAGAGCCGCGGGAGAAGCCGGTTCTCCAAAACACGATTCACGGAAGGCTGCCGGGAGACGGCAACCCGCGGAGATCAATCAGCGCCACAGTCTCGTGCCGGCGACCGGTGTGGAACTGGATGTAGTGCCCCTGCCGGTCGAAGGAAGCGTGCGGGTGCACGCGCACGGTGTCGCGCAAGCCGGTCGCCAGCAGGCGGACGCTGCCCGTCGCGGCCTCGACCAACCAGAGCCGGCCGTCGAAATCGTCCGTCACGATCCAGTGGCCATCCGGGCTGGCGGCGGCGTGCCAGTACCGGCCTTCGCGGACCATCCGCGCTTCGCCGGATTTGTTCACCAGCATCACGCCGAGCTTGTCGTTCACCATTGTCATGTCGCCCGTGCCCGCGACCCAGGCCTCGTGCGTGACCCATTCCTTGAGGGGCGTGAACCAGTTCGTCGGGCTGGTGCGCGCGTAGAACGGGCGGTTGCCGGTGCCGTCGGCGTTCACCAGCCAGGTGCGTTGCGGCGCGTAACCGCCGGTTTCCCAAACGTAGAAAATGACCGGCTCGGTCGGGCTGTGCTGCACGTGGCCGATGCGGAAACCCTGGGTGAGCACGGTGCGATAAGCACCAGTCCGGGCACTCATCAAGCCAATCTCCCAATTGGCCGCGTCGCGCTGCTTGCCCAGCGCGAGCCACTGGCCATCGCCACTGAGCGTGATCGGCTGGAACCCGCCGACGTGGGGCGGCGGAATCTCGCCGACCTTGCGGGTCGCAAAGCGCTCGAGGTCCAGCGCCAGCACTTCCGGCCCGCGGAGGAGATAGACCCGCCGGGCGTCGGTCGGGTCCGGGCAGGCGCTGCCGACGTTGATCGCCGGATCGTCGGTGAGTTGCACGATCCGGCCGGACGCAACTTCGGCGCGGAACAATTGCCGTGAGCCGGTGCGGTCGGACGTAAACAAGAGGTAGCGGTTGTCGGCGGTGAAGTTCGAGAAGTGGAAATACAAGTTGTCCGCCACGCTGCCCGGCTTGGTCAACTCGGTGACCTTCACGCCGGTGACCGGATCAAAGCAGGTCTCGCATTCGACGCCCCAGTCTTTGCCTGGAACACCCAGGGCCTCGCCTGACATGAAGGCGAGAACGGCGAGGGCCAGAGCGAATGAACCTGTGCATCTCGTGATCCCAGAATGTTCATTCATAGTGGTAACGCCGTTGGGCAATCTGGAGATCCTGACCGGAAACGCGATAGACCATGCGGTGCTCCTCTGTGATCCGCCGCGACCACCAGCCAGCCAAGGCGTGGCGGAGCGGTTCGGGTTTGCCGATTCCCTCGAAGGGATGCCGCGTGGTGTCCTTGATGAGTTCGTGGATGCGGCGGAGAACCTTGCGGTCCGTTGCCTGCCAATGCAGGTAGTCTTCCCAGGCTTGCTCGGCAAAGACGAGCCTCATGCGTTGCGCTCGATCTTGCGGGCCCTGCCTTTGCCGGACTCAAGGTCGCGGATGGCTCCCAGAAGACGACGCGCGTTCGCCGGGGTGCGTAGCAGATGCGCCATTTCTTCCAACGCCTGGTATTCCTCGAACGCCATCACCACCACCGCCTGATCGTGGTTGCGCGTGATGACCACCGGGGCACGGTCACGGCAAACTTCGTCCATCGTGGCCGCCAGGCTTTCCCGCGCTGCCGTGTACGTGATCGATTTCATCTGGACAGGATAATGTCCATGTCAGTTGGGAAGTCAAACCAAGCACTGCGCGAAACTGCGCTCGGGTTGAACCAGCGCCAAACCTTACGACAGTCCGTGACGCGACACAGCGCGGTGCCGGAAGGAGATTTCCGCGATGGTACGACCGACTTCAGGCCTTTCCCACCAACTCACTCTTGGTGATCTTCCAGCGTCCGTCGATCTTCCGGAGCTCGAATTTCCAGACCTCGGCGCCAATTTCCGGAGCAATCCAGGTTCCTTTAGCCGAGGCCCGATCGGCACGCAAAGACACGACCTTCGCGGAAAGGCGGCAGGCAGAACCGCCGCTGGCGTTCTCAATCAGATTTCGAGTGTGGACCTGCCTGACCTGCAAGTTCTCTCTCCGAATGGGAAGGATGGGGATGTTTGCTCCGGCAAAGTGCGTCGCAAGTGCCGGGCGTTCGAGAGAGTTAGCGCCCTCTATCGCCACCGCGGCGTAACGCGTGTCGTTCGTGCCGACGTGCTTCGAAAACAGAAACTCATAGACCGCCAGTTCAGCAGCGAAACGGTCGTCAAGTCCCTTGAATTCCGGGCCGCCCGGCACCGTGTTCAGCGGTTCCAAGGCTGAATGTAACGGCTGGGGTGGGGTCGTTGTCTGCTCCAAAGGTCGCACCCAAATGTCCCGGAACCGCACCGGGCAGCCGTGGCCGCCAAAAGCCAGCGGGCCCTGGCTGATCTTCTGTTTGTATTCCGGGATGATCCGGTGGCCGGTCCCGCCGTGGATTTCCGCGTTCAGTTGCACCAGCACGCCGTTGTGGAACAGCGTCACGCGCGCCGGCCTGACCAGCTTGTCGCCGTCGAACACCGGCGCGGTGAAGGCGATGTCGAACGTCTGCCACTCGCCGGGCGGGCGGGTCACGTTCACGAGCGGCGGGGTCTGGCCGTAGATGGCCGCCGCCTGGCCGTCGGGGTAGATACGTTCGTTGTACGAATCGAAGATCTGGATTTCGTACAGGCCCATGAGCATGACGCCGTTGTTGCCGCGGTTGTACCAGGGCCCCTCGAAATGCGCCGGTGCCATCCACTCGACGTGGATCTGGCAGTCGCCGAAGGTGGCTTTGGAGATCAACTCGCCTTCGCCGGCTACGAGTTCGCCATCCGCGACGGACCACTTGTTGTCCTGCCATTGCGACAGGTCTTTGCCGTTGAAGAGCACGACGGCGTCGGCCGGTGCGGGCGCGGGCGGTTGGGCCGGGCCGGGGTCGATGCGTTTGGGCGCCGGGCGGTCGGGATCGTGGACGAGCCACTGGCACCACGGCAACTTGGGCGTGTCCTTGTAGCCGTAAGTGCCGGAGCCGTCCTTGGCATAGATCAGTTCGGCGGCGACGGCCGAGCAAAGCCAGCCGGTCAGGACCAAGGCAGGCGCCAACAACGCGCCGATGGCCACGCGATTCGGATACAGACGAAAGCCCGGTGGGCGGGAGCGAAATGAGTTTTTCATGGACTTGCAGGCGTTCTGTTACGTCATCGCCCGGCCGCGGGCAAGCCCGGCTTTTCCCGGTGAAGCGCAGCCTACGGCGCCAGTTGGCGTTGGCAAAGCCGCGAGTGTACGAAAAAGCGCCGAGCCGAGGCCCGGCGCTGCGCGTGATCCGTTTCGTTGAGGCGGCGGCGGCGGTTAAACGAGCACCCCGCCCTGGCTCGCATTGGTCACCAGCTTCCGGTAACGCGCCAGCCAGCCGGTCAAGTCGCGCTTCACGGGCTGCCAGGTTTGTTTGCGCGCGGCCAACTCCGCCTCGTCCACCAGGATGTCGATGCGACGGTTCGGGAAGTCGATCCGGATGCGGTCGCCGGCCTTGAGCCAACCGATGGGACCGCCTTCCGCCGCTTCCGGCGAGACATGGCCGATGCACGCGCCCGCCGTGCCGCCGCTGAACCGCCCGTCGGTGACCAGCGCGACCTTGTCGCCCAGGCCCATGCCGACGATGTAGCTGGTGGGCGAGAGCATTTCCTGCATGCCCGGTCCGCCGCGCGGGCCTTCGTTGCGGATGATGGCCACGTCGCCGGCCTTCACCTTGCCGGCGAGAATGCCGGCACAGGCGTCGTCCTGGCTCTCGAAAATCACGCACGGCCCTTCAAAGACGAAGCCGGGATCGCAGTAAGCCTTGAACGCGTCGCTGATGCCGGCGGTTTTGACCACGCTGCCGTCGGGCGCGAGTGGGCCATAGAGAATCGCCAGGCCACCTTCGGGTGAGTACGCGGTGTCCTTGTTGCGGATGCAGTCCTGCGCGTCGAACATGAACGCGGAGTCGTAAGGCATCAGGCCGCTGGGCACGGCTTCCGCGAGCGGGCCGGGCCGGGTGTCGAGGTAGGCGCGGGCAATGGTCCAGCCGCGGAAACGCGAGACGCGCACCAGGCTGTGCCGCTCCTTGACGCCGCCCTTGGCGTATTTCCAGGCAAGCAGGACGGGCGTGCCTTTCAGGCTGGCGAGTTCGCAGCGCATCAAGCCTTGCGCCTCCTTCTGCTGCGCCTCGATCGCGGCGCGAATGGCCTGGCGACCTTTGAGCACGTTGCCGTCGGGCAGCGTCAACTCGGCGTCCTCGGCGTAGAGGGCGATTTGCGCGTCCACGTCGCCGACGTTCCAGGCGGCGGCATCGCGCCAAAGCGTGATCGCCCGCGCATCGGCCGGGAAGAAAAGCAGCGGCTTGGGCACGAGATTGCCGCTGGCCGTGCGCGCGGCTGGACCGAGCTTGTCATTCGGGTCCACCACGAGCGCCGAAGCGCCGGAAACGCGTGCCGACTTGGCCCACGCCGAGCATTTTTCAGAACGCACGTCCCACTCGTCGATGTTCTCGGCAATGGTTTTGCCGGTGACGGTGAGGCAGCCGTTGTTGAGCACTCCCATCCGCTTGAGTTCGCCCAGGATCGTGTGGATGCCGCCGGCGCGGTGCACGTCCTGCACATGATAGTTCGAGGACGGCGAGACTTTGCACAGGCACGGGATGCGGCGCGAAATCTCGTCGATTCGCTTGATGTCGTAGGCAATGCCAGCCTCGCGGGCGATGGCGAGCGTGTGCAGGATCGTGTTGGTCGAGCCGCCCATCGCGACGTCGAGCATGAGCGCGTTGTCGAACGCCTCGAGGGTGGCGATGTCGCGCGGCTTCAGGTCCTTTTCGACCAGCTTGATAATGGCGCGGGCGGCGCGGTCGTAGAGGGCCTCGCGCTCCTTCGACACGGCGAGGATGGTGCCGTTGCCGGGCAACGCCATGCCCAGCGCCTCGCAGAGACAATTCATCGAATTGGCGGTGAACATGCCGGAGCAGGAGCCGCAGGTGGGGCAGGCGGATTGTTCAAGCTTGGTCAACTGCGCCTCCGTGATCTTGCCGACCTGGAGTTCGCCGACGCCTTTGAAGACGGAGATCAGATCGGCCTTGCCGGTGGCGGGCTGGAGGTAGGCGGCCAGGTCGTCGTGCGTGGCCTTCTGCTCGGCGATGCCGGCGGCCATTGGTCCGCCGCTGACGAAGACCGTCGGGATGTTGACGCGCATCGCGGCCATCAACATGCCGGGCACGATCTTGTCGCAGTTCGGAATGCAGACCATGCCGTCGAAGCAATGCGCCTTGAGCATCGTCTCGACGCAGTCGGCGATGAGTTCGCGCGACGGCAGCGAATACAACATGCCCGAGTGGCCCATCGCGATGCCGTCGTCCACGCCGATGGTGTTGAAGATGAACGGCACGCCGCCGGCCTCGCGCACCAGGCGCTTCACGAGCGCGCCGACCTCGTTCAGGTGGGCGTGGCCGGGGATGCAGTCGGTGTAGCTGTTGGCGATGGCGATGAAGGGTTTTCCCCAATCGTCTTCGGATTCGATGGAGCCGGTGGCGCGGAGCAGTGAGCGATGCGGCGCGCGTTCAAAGCCTTTTTTGATGATGTCAGAGTGCATGATGTTCAGCGTTAAAGCCGACAAGATGTAGCCTCGCCGACCGGGTCTGTCACGCTTTTGGCGCGGCCAGTGTACGGCGCCCCGCCACGCGTCAGAGCATGTCTAAACGATCGTTTTCGGTAGCACTGGCGACTCGCCGGACGGAACGCCATCAGACCTTGCCTCGCCATGAAGATCGCGGCTGCGGCAAACCGCACGTCCGGTGGTGTGGGCGGGGGCCGGGGCGCAATCCCCGGCCCCCCGCCCCCCGATCCCCTTCCAACTGCCTCGCGCGGCTCTAAGTCACTTCGCCGGCGGCAGCGGCGTCACCGGACAGCGCTCGTGCCGGACTTGGTTGGCCCACGCCGGATCGCCGTACAAGCCCGCCTGGCTGAAGTCCCACGGTTGGAAGCCCAGCTTTAGCGCGGGCGAGGCCGGGTCGAGTTGGAAGTCGTGCGCGGCGGCATTCGCGAATTTCGGATCGGCGATGAGCGAGTGGCGGTCCAGTCCAAGCGCCTGCCAGTCGGCAAAGTTTCGTTGGTAGAACCTCAGCTTGTCCGTGCCTTCAGTGTCCCAATACACGTTGTTGTCCCAGTCGCCGGGCGATTCATGCGCGGCGATGCGTTCGTTGAGCGAGCGTTCGCCGTACGGCACGAGCAGCCGGCCTTGGGTCAGGAAGACGATGTTCCGGCGAAACGTGTTCGGGCGCTTTTCGTGGAACGGCCAGAGCGCATAGTCGGCGGACAAGGCGAAGAGGTTGTTCTGAATCACGTGCTCGTGGCCGCCGTTGTTGTACATCAACCCGCCGCTGCGCGTGTTATAGACGAGGTTGTTCTCCACACGGTAGCCGCCGCAGGTGGCGTCGAGGTAAATGCCCCAGCCGAAGGGCGGGTTCGCGTACGGCCAGATGTCGTGAAAGATGTTGTTGCGAATGACGCTCCCCGGCGACACGCCCAAGCAATAGATCAGGCCCGCGTCGCTGAGGACGCCATGAACGAGGTCGTGAACGTGGTTGTACTCGATGACGTTGTCGTGGGTGCGGTTGGTCGCGTCGTCCCAGTTCCAGCCGATACTCAGGCCGGAGTAAAGCAGGTCGTGAATGTCGTTGTGCGAAATCCGATTGTAGCTGCTTTGTGCGACCCAGATGCCGACGCCAGCCGCGAAGACGTGTCCGCCATCGAAGATGAGGTTGTTATCGACCCAGACCCGGCTCGACACGGCCACATCGCTTGCCGCCATGTTCGCTTCGCCGACGCGGATGCCACCCGCGCCGAGATCGAAGAGCCGGTTGCGTTGAAGCCGGCAATCCTTGCATCCACGCCGGAACCAGATGCCGTAAGTCCCCACGTGCGCCATTTCACAGTCTTCCACCGCGCAGTTCAGCGCACCGTCCGCCATGACCGCGGCCGGCACTTCGACCGCGGCCTGCGTGCTGCTGTTGCCGCGCGGATCGAACACCCAGTCGGCGTGTTGAAATGAGAGACCTTTCAGCGTGACGTGCTGGACGAAGCGACCTTTGTCTGCGTCGCCCGCGAACCGCACCAGCTCGGTCAACTGCGGCGCCACCACCTCCGTTTCGCCGAGGCGCTCGCCGGGCAGCGGCCAGTAGCTCAACACGCCGGTCTGGCGATCCAGGTACCACTCGCCGGGCTGGTCCAGCAACTCGCGGGCGTTTTCGACATAGTACCTCTGTGCCGCTTCCCAGTAACCGATGCTCCACCATTCCTTCAGCGGCGCCGCGAAGCGGACGATGTTCGACACCGTGTCCACGCTCTTCAACGGGTGAATCGAGGTCTCCCAAGAGTGCATCAACACCAGGTTTACGTCGCTTAGGTCCGCCCACGGCTGGAGGTCACCCGGCTTGAACCCGAAGCCGTCGCGGGCCACGGCTTTGCCTTGCGCGTCGCGCGGTCCGGGGAGCAGGGCAGCGATGCGGTAATAGCCTTCGTTCGGGCCGCGCGCCCGCTGGCGACGCTGGCCGTTGACGAACAATTCGCGGAAATACCACTGCCCGGCTTTCACGTCCGGGAGGGTGGTTTCCCACAGATTGCCGTTCTGGCGAAAACCGGTCAGCACGCGGCCGCCGCTGAGAATTGGCCGTCCGCCCGGCGCCGCGACGAAAACCACCGGCGCCGCGGCCGTGCCGGAATCCTCCGCCTCCAGCGTGAATGTCGTCTCCATCCGATACATGCCACCGCGGACATGCACGGTCACCGGCCCCAGCGAGCCACCCGCCTCGGCCCGCAGCTTGCGCAACCGGTCCCGCGCGCCGATGAGTGACGCCAGCGGGCCGTCCGAGTGGTCGGGCGTCGATTCGGCCGTGCGGCCGGACCACTGGTTGTTGCCATCGGGCGCGACGTAAAGCGCGACCGGCTTGGGCGGATCGGCGGCGAGCGCGGAGCCAACGGTGAAAACCAATAACATGAAGCGGCGGAAGACCGGGGCCTTTGGGAATTGCATACAGCCTTCAGACGTTTGCCGACAGGGTTGGCTTCAGGTTTGCCGGGCGAACCGGGTTGGGAGTGCCGGCGCCAAGCACGGGAGATCGCGGCCGCACGGCGGGTTTGGCCGCTGACTTTTACCATCCCTTTACAATATTCCGGTCAGCGGCTCATACGGGCTTAACACGGCGGGAGTCTGATTATGCGTAATGAAAAACGGATTCGCCGAAAACTTGCCGAGCGTTGCCGGGCTGGCGCGGGTCGCCAGCGAAGCCGGCACGGCAGCAGCGGCGAGTCACCGGTTCGCCTTCGCGTCCGCCGTTTGGAACACCGCGTCGAGACCGATGCGGGCGGCGTCGCCGCAGGCGAGCCCCACAGCGAAAGGACGGAACGTATGAAACAAACCGCAATGACACTGACGCTCGCGCTGGGATTGACCGCGCTGAACGCCTTGGCTCAGGAAACCAACGATGTGCCGCAGCAGGCGGACCGGCCGCCGCGCGACCAGGCTCCGCGCTACCAACGCGGGGCGCCACGACACGAACGCGCCCTGACCGGCGAAGCCGGTCGCGACGCCCGCCCCGAAGGCGTTCGCCCGCCGCTCGCGCAGGGCGAGGAGGACGACGCTTGGGCACCGCCGGGTCCGCGTCGTGGCGCTGCGGGTCTCGGACCGCAAGGGCGCGGGCCGGCTTCTGGACCACGCGGCCTGGCGCGGCAGGGTTTCGATGAGACGGATAATCTGCCGCCTTTGCCGCCCCGGCGCGGCGGCTTCGCCGGCCCGCAAGGTCGATTTGGCGGCGGCCCCGACTTTCTTCCCGGCGACCGGGAGCGAGGATTGGGCCCGCGGGCGATGGCGCGCGGATTCGCGAGTCCCCGATTTGGCTTCTGCCCGTGCTGCGGCCGGCCGCTGGGGCCGCTGGGAATGGCCGCGCGGCCTGGCTTCGGGCGCCGCGGTTTTGGGGGCGGTGAGCCTGGTCCTGGCTTCGGTCTGGAAGCGCAGCCCGGTCGTGGATTCGGTCGCGACGGCGAGCGTCCGCTACGCCGCGGTCCGGGCTTCGGACGCGGACAAGGGGCCTGGCTCGACCGAGAAGGACCGGCGGTGGCACCGCAAGGACGCGGATCGCGCTGGGGCGCACGAGCCGATGCCGGCGATCGCCAACCGATGAACGCGCCGCGAGATGGCTTCCGTGCCGGGCGCCGCGGACCGGCAGGCCCTGAAGGCCGCATCGAGCGTGACGGCGGAGCTTCCCGTGACGACGGCAGGGTCCCGATGCATCGGCCGGCGGACGATGAGGGCGAGCAAGCCGAACAACCCGCGCCGCCGCTTTCAAGTGGTGAGTAACACCGCGAACGCGCGGCCGGCCTGAACGCGCCCCGCGCCACGATCGCCCTGTGCCTGGCTTCGCGCCAGCGCAACAGCGGTCGGGGCCGGGGCCGGCGGCATTCAAGTCAGGACACCGGCGGCGCGAGACCGGACTTCCCGCAAGACTGGCTTGCCTGGCTGCCGACTCCCGGTAAGCTCTCGTCACAAATGAAATTCGAGACGCTCTGCCTGCATGGCGGCCATCAACCGGACCCGTTCACGTTTTCCCGCGCGGTACCGGTTTACCGCACTTCATCGTACGTTTTCCGCAACACCGAGCACGCGGCCAACCTGTTCGCACTGCGTGAGCTGGGCAACATCTACACGCGACTGATGAACCCCACGACCGACGTGCTCGAGAAACGCGTCGCTTTGCTCGAAGGCGCGCCCGAGATGGGCGGGCTGGGTGTGGCGTCCGGCACCAGCGGCGTGTTTTACTCGGTGATCAATCTGGCCCAGGCGGGCGACAACATCGTCTCCGCGCGCAACCTTTACGGCGGCACTTACACGCAGTTCAACGACATCCTGCCCACGCTGGGCATCCAGGTGAAGTTCGTGGACTCGAACGATCCGCAGAACTTCGCCCGGGCGATCGACGCCAAGACGCGCGCGCTCTTTTGCGAAACCGTGTCGAACCCCGCGCTGGAGGTGACCGACCTCGAAGCGGTGGCGAAGATCGCGCACGCCGCCGGCATTCCGCTGATCGTCGATTCCACGTTCTCGACGCCGTACCTGACGCAGCCGCTGAAGCACGGCGCGGACATTGTGGTGCACTCGCTGACCAAGTGGTTCGGCGGCCACGGCACGGGCATCGGCGGCGTGGTGGTGGACAGCGGCCGGTTCAACTGGGCGGCCGGCAAGCACCCGCTTTACACGACGCCGGACGGCAGCTACCACGGCCTGCGCTGGGGCGTGGATTTGCCGGACCCGTTGCGGCCGCTGGCCTTCATCCTGCGGATGCGCACGGTGCCGCTGCGGAACCTCGGCGCCTGCATCGCGCCGGACAATTCCTGGTTCTTCCTCCAAGGCATCGAGACGCTGCCGTTGCGGATGGAGCGCCACTGCGAGAACGCGCTGAAAGTGGCCAAGCACCTCAAGTCGCACGCGAAGGTGGAGTGGGTGCGCTTTCCGGGCCTGCCGGAAGATCCGATGTTCGCGCTGAACCACCGTTACCTGCGCGGCAAGGGCGGCTCGATGGTGGTTTTTGGCATCAAGGGCGGGAAGGCCGCCGGGCAGAAGTTTATCGACGCGTTGAAGCTTTTCTCGCACCTGGCCAACGTGGGCGACGCCAAGAGCCTGGCGATTCATCCGGCGACTACGACGCATTCGCAACTCGACGAAACGGCGCAACGCGCGGGCGGCATCACGCCGGAGCTGGTGCGACTCAGCGTCGGCCTCGAGCACATCGACGACCTGCTGGCCGATCTCGACCAGGCGCTGGCGGGGGCGTAGCCAAGTCCCGTTTTTCGCGAATGCCGGCCCGGGCTTTGGCGGCCTGGGTCGGCGTTTTCGTTTCGCGCGGAGGAAAACAAGGATTGCTCCCGCGCCGGTGCGGTCGAGAATCGTGGCGTGCACATTGATTGCCTTCACGGTGCCGCGCGGCCGTGGCACCGGAGATGGGACGCGGTTAGCTTCCCCCCATGAACACCCAAGACCTGATCCGCCTCGGCGTGCCGCTGGGCGAACCGCTCCGGCGCGCCACGGATTTCATCTGTGCGTACTGCCTCGGCGGGGGTGACCGCGCACGCTTGCGCGAGGAAGTGGAGGCCGTCCTCCGCAACCCATCCGCTTTCACCGACGATCCGCAGCGCGGCGACTTCGCCAAAGCCTTGCTGGCCGCCCCGCCACCGGCACGCGAGCACCCGGCCGCCTATCGCCAGTGGGGCACCAACCTCGAACCGGACGCCATTCTGCAAATGGAAAAGGCCTGCCTGTTGCCGGTGTCGGTGGCCGGCGCGCTGATGCCGGACGCGCATGTTGGCTATGGCCTGCCGATCGGCGGCGTGCTGGCAACGGACAACGTGGTGATCCCGTACGCGGTGGGCGTGGACATCGCGTGTCGCATGAAGCTCACTGTGCTGGACCTGCCGTTGCGGGACTTGGAACGCAAGCAAGACCGGCTTGCCCGCGCCATCGAGGCCGAGACCCGTTTCGGCATCGGCGCCAACTTCAAGGACCGCCGCCAGCACGCGGTCATGGACGCCGACTGGTCGGTCAGCCCGATCACGCGGAGCAACAAAGACCGCGCCTGGGCGCAGCTTGGCACCAGCGGCAGCGGCAATCACTTCGTCGAGTTTGGCCGGTTCACCGTGCTCGAGCGCGAGGCCGGACTCGAGCCGGGCGAGTACGTCGCACTGTTGAGCCACAGCGGCAGCCGGGGGACGGGCGCGGCGGTGTGCGACCATTACAGCAAGGTTGCCTTCAGCCAGTTCCCCGACTTGCCAAAGGAATTGAAACGCCTGGCCTGGCTCTCGCTCGATTCGGCGGAAGGCCAGGAATACTGGGCGGCAATGGAATTGATGGGCCGTTACGCGGCGGCGAACCACGCGTTGATCCATCGGCACATTGCCGCAAATCTGGGCGCCGAAGTGCTGCTCGACGTGGAGAACCACCACAATTTCGCCTGGAAGGAACGGCACGCGATCGACGGCGTCGAACGCGAGGTGGTCGTCCATCGCAAAGGCGCCACGCCCGCGGGTGTCGGCGTCAAGGGCATCATCCCCGGCTCGATGGCGTCGCCCGGTTTCCTCGTGCGCGGCAAGGGCAATCCCGCGTCGCTCAACTCCGCGGCGCACGGCGCGGGGCGCGTGATGAGCCGCACCCGCGCCCACGACACGTTGGACTGGAAAGCTGTGCACCGCCTCCTGCGCGAACGGGGCGTGACGCTGCTGTCGGCCGGGTTGGACGAGGCGCCGATGGTCTATAAAAACATCGACGACGTCATGGCGGCCCAGGCCGACCTGGTGGAAATCCTCGGCCGCTTCGAGCCGCGGCTGGTCAAGATGGCCCCCAGCGGCGAGCGGCCGGAGGATTGAATCCGCGGTGTCTGGTTTCGCGTGCTTGCGCTAAGTGCTGGCTGGGGCAAACTTCCGGCGCGTTTATGACCCGTTCCATCGGCAAGGTTCGCACTCAATTCTACGAATTCGACAATCCGCGGAAACCGCTCCGGCTTCGCGTCGGCGGCAAACTGAACCGGTTCACGTTGGCTTGCGAGGTGTACGGGCGCATGAACGCCGAGCGGTCGAACGTCATTTTGCTCTACCACGCCATGACGGGCAGCCAGCACGCGGCGGGCGAAAATCCGCACGTGCCCGGCCTGGACGGACGCTGGACGGATGAAGTCCGCGAAGGCTGGTGGGAAGGTTTCATCGGCCCCGGCAAGGCGCTGGACACGCGCAAGTATTGCGTCGTCTGCACGAATTACCTCGGCGGCTGCTACGGCTCCACGGGTCCGGCGTCCATCAATCCGGCCACCGGCAAACCGTGGGGCCCGAGTTTCCCGGTGTTGCGGATGAGCGACCTGGTGGACGCCCAGATGCGCTTGCTGGACCAATTGGGCGTGACCCGGCTCCACGCCGTCATTGGCGCGTCCATTGGCGGGTTTCTTTGTCTCCTGACCGCAACGCGCTATCCGGAGCGCGTGAAGATCGTCGTGCCCATCGGCACCGGCGTGGAAACGACGATTTACCAGCGCATCTTGAACTTCGAGCAGATCACGGCGATCGAGGCCGATCCGAACTTCAAGGGCGGTGACTATTACGACGGGCCGCGACCGCACCTCGGTCTGGCGCTGGCGCGGCGCATCGCCCACAAGACCTTCGTGTCGCTCGATGCGTTGCGCGAACGCGCGCGCGGCGAGGTGGTGAGCAACAAACCGCCGTACGGCTGGTACGAAATGAACCACCCGGTGGAGAGCTACATGCTCCATCAGGGCGTCAAATTCGTGCGGCGCTTCGACGCGAACTCCTACCTGCGCATCCTCGACGCCTGGCAGTGGTTCGATCTGGTCAAGGAAGGCGAGGCGCAGGATTTCGACGACCTCTTCTCCCGTTGCCGGCAACAGGAGTTCCTGGTGTTCAGCATCGACTCGGACATCATGTTTTGCCCGCAGGAACAGGCGAAACTTGTGAGCTTGCTCAAGCGAAGCCACGTGCCCTCGATGTGGATCACCGTCCACTCGGAAAAGGGTCACGATTCCTTCCTGCTCGAGCCGCGGTTGTTCACGCCCCACCTCAGCCACTTGCTCGATCAGCACAAAATGGCCTGACCGGACGGCTGGCGTGGCAGCGGCGGGCACTCCCCGTGGCTGCTGACGTCAGTCAGCGGCTGTCTTTTCTTGTGCCGCGTCTTTGTCAGGCGAGGCGCAATTCGGCGAAGCGTGCCGCGCTCTGACGAGCGCAGCCACCTCAGTAAGGACGGCTCGGCGCACGAATCACAGAACTGCGGCTTCTCGGGATTTGGTTACACACGGTCGGGCACCACGAACGGCGCGCGATAGTTGCGCTTGAGGAGCCGGTTGGCCGCCTTGTTGTCCGGAAACCGCTCCTTCTCCGGATCGAACGCCAGCTTCGGCCCCACCCAGAGCGTCGCCTTGGCTGGATCGACGCCGATGGCCTTGGTGTTTTCGAGCATCGTCATGATGCTGTCGCCCACGACCTGGTTGCTGCCCAGGTCCGCCGGCATCTCGAACGGCCGTTCCTTGGCCAGGTGATACGAGATGTTGCCCAGGTGGCAACAAGCGCTGGAGCGGTGGCCTTCGAGAATCTCCGCGCACAGGTTCTCGCGCTTCCGGCTGCGGACGCAGTCGATGAAATTCTGGAAAATGCCGGCTTCCTGGACGTTGAAATGCGCGGCCACCAGCGGCTCGCCCTCGGTCTTGCCTTTCGGGAAAAACTTACCGTCCCGCACCACGCCGTCCGTGAAGAACAACTCATTCGTGACCTTGCCCGGGTAACGCGGGTTCTTGCCCACCAAACCGAGGGTCTGGAACAACAGCAGCACGCCGTCGAAGTCCATGATCGTGACCATTTGGTTGGGCGTCTGGCCCTGATCCTTGAAGTCCGGCCCGTCCACGTAACGGCCGCCCAGGCTTACCACGCTGCGGGGCAGCGTGCCGCCGATGGCCCAGCGCGCCACGTCCATTTCGTGTACGCCCTGGTTGCCGATGTCGCCGCAGCCGAAGTCCCAAAACCAGTGCCAGTTGTAGTGCACGAGATTCTCGTGGTAACCCTGCTTGGGCGCCGGTCCAGTCCACAGGTCAAAATCGAGTTCCGGCGGCGGGGTCTTGATGGGTTTGAAGCCGATGCTCCATCGCGGTTTCCAGCAATAGCCTTTCGAGACCAGCAGCTTGCCGTACTGGCCGCTCTTGGCGAGCGCCGCAAACGGCGCGCCGCCGCCAGCGCGTTTCTGCGTGCCGTGCTGGACGATGCGGTTGTACTTGCGCGCGGCCTCCACGCACTGGCGGCCCTCGAAAATGTTATGGCTGCAAGGCTTTTCCACGTACACGTCCTTCCCGGCCTGGCAGGCCCAGACGGTGGCGAGCGAATGCCAGTGGTTCGGCGTGGCGATGGAGATCGCGTCCACGTCCTTGCTTTCGAGCAACCGGCGGATGTCCTGGAACTTGGCGACGCCCGGCAGCTTGGCGGCCCGCGGTTCGAGCACCCGCAGATCCACGTCGCAGAGCGCGGCCACGCGCACGCCAGAGAGCTTGCTGAACTCCGAGACGTGCGCCTCGCCGCGACCGTTGAGGCCGACGACGCCGATGCGGATGTCGCCGTTGGCGCCGGCCACCGCCGCCCAGGACCGCGGCGCAAGGCCGACCGCCGCGGTGGCCAGCAGGGAAGTTTTGAGGAAGGCGCGCCGTTGCAGCGCGCCGGGAGGAACGTTCGATGTTTTCATGGTGACGGGTGGTTGTAGCGCGGAGTCGGTCCCGAAGGCCAGCATTCTCTTGTGTCCGGCATCTTCGGAGGGCACCGGTGATATTCTCGCCGAAGCAGTCGGAACCAACCGGCGGCGGGGCAACACTCCATCGAACCCTGCGATCCCAGCCACGGAGGCACCGAGGCTCAGAGTTTGGATTAGGAACTCAGGAAAGCCGGAAACCCCAAACCGAGGTTCCTGAGTTCCTAATTGGACTTCTGCGGCTCCGCGGCTCCGGGGCCGTTCGATGGTGGGGCAAGGCTCCTGCCAAGCCCTGACTGCTCAGTCAAAAAGCGACCGTTCGCAGCGTTGGACGGAGCACCGCTTTGTAAGCGGCTCAAATCCTGCGGAAGCGCCTGCGCCGCTGTGATACCCCTCCCCGGTGCTTGGTTCTTGAGCACTAAGCCGGCTGCAAGCCAGCGCTCCGGTGGGGCTGAGAATCTGTCGAGCGGGCTCGAATCACTCCTGTCGCAAGCGGAAGAACCGAGTTTGGTCCGGCCAAACGTTGGTCACGACGTACTGGCTGCCAAGGATCGTGGGCGGATTTGTAACCGGCATCCACGCCGACGGTGACAAGGTCGCGGTGGTTTCCAGTGAGTAGCCGACCGCGGTCGTTGGCCACGAGAGCAACGTCGCGCCGCCGGCCGCGCTTCCTGGCGGCGCACTGCCTCGAGCGCTTTGGCCACCTGGCTCACGCCGTGAAATTTGTCGAACACGATGTGCGCGTTGCCAAAGTTTTCCCGCGCGCCTTTCAGGCAGGCCGGACTCATGTCAATGGCGGTTTGCGTGATCGCCTTGGGATGGGCGCATCTTTTCATGCTTAGATTCCTCTGGTACTGCAATTGGAGTATCCGGTCTGCTCAACTGTTACGGTTGTGGCCAGGGTAATCTCGCCAGCTGAATATCGGGTTGGTGCCGAGCCACGCCTTGTACGTTGGTGTTCGAGCCGTGATACGTCCACTGGACTCGGTTGTCGGACCAGACGAAATAGACGCGGTCCCTATCCGCCCAAGCGCCATTGTGTTCTCCAGCTTCGTGCGCGTAGGTTGCGTCTGTTAGGTTGGCTTCCGGTATATCGGGGTCGGGTGCCGGCCACCAATCATACCACCAATGCAGGTTTACGCCTTCGGGTGACCAAACGGGATCATAGTGGCCGTTGTTGGTGTTTACCACCAGCGACCCAGAGAACGCCGGCGGAAAGCTCTGGGTCGTGAGGCGAAAGTCATTCGTAGAGAAGGTGACAATACCATTAGTGGCAATGGTGGCCCATCGCCCGTACACATCCGTTAGCAGCCCGTCAAAAAAGCCCCGCTTTCGGAAACTCGGAGGGTTGAACAGAGATCCTGGGTCCGAAGGAGCGACCCGCGATGAGCAAGACCAGAATTACTCCCATGATCGTCGTCAACAGCTCCA
>JAKANS010000040.1 GCA_021823625.1 bacterium
TCATGACCCCAGTCCAGGCCGATCCAGGCGCCGGGCGCCGGGCCGGCGGCGTTGTTGACCGGCTGGTGGGTCGAGCAAAGACGGCGGCTCGGCCCCAGCCGGTGAACAACGCCG
The DNA here is from genome assembly GCA_021823625.1 of bacterium. Taxonomy (GTDB): domain Bacteria; phylum Verrucomicrobiota; class Verrucomicrobiia; order Limisphaerales; family J093; genus DSVZ01. The sequence goes on from JAKANS010000040.1 coordinate 115, forward strand.
GAGAGGCTATACGAGAGCTACACCGGCGAGGCGTTCCGCGGCTGGGGGAGGGAGCCGTGGCCCCGTCTGGAAGTTGCGGTGGTCCAGCGCTCGGACAAGGTCCGCGGCGGCGGCGTCCTCCCGCGGCGTCGGGTGGGCGAGCGGCCGTTGGGCGGGCGGATGCGCCCCCGGCGTCTGGTCCGGGACGACGCGCGCACCGAATCGCGGGCGGAGGCCTGGATTCACCTGGCCAGGCTTCGCCTTCAACTCCGCCGCCGGGCCTGAGCGACCAATGCCGTTCGAGAGTTTTCAAACAGGCGCTAACCAAACTTCTGGAGGCAAGCTAGCTTTGGTCCAGTAGTTGCCGTAGTCGATGGTTATTGCCTGGGCCGTAAAGCCCATCGCCGCCACCGTTGCAGTCGCGAGTATAAGTTGCATCAGTTTCCTCATAGGCATCCCTTTCGTTGTCCTCGTTTGTCTGTCTTACACCAAGTTGTTTTGTCGTTTCGCCGCCACCGCGTTTCTGACCCTATAAGCAAGAGCCATGCTGAGCATGGCGCAGGTTGGCAATCGCAAGGGTTCCAAATCTGGAATACATTGGAGATTAACAGGTTGCTGCCGATCCAGTTTTTGCGCGAAATGGTCGGGAACCAAGCCAGTCGCCGGCCAGACTGTAAGCCTTGCCGACACCGGTCGTGATCTCGATGCAGTCTCAACGCGTATCTTTCTGCCGTGCAGTCGCCTATCAGGACAAGTTGGCGAGTGTAAGCCGGACCGACGGTTGTCGCCAAACCGCCAAGCGCTTCAGCCGGTTCCAGCAGGCCCCGGAACATTGGCCGATGTCTTTAAACTGTTTATGGCTCAGCGTGTTGTGACGGCGTCAGCGCTGTCTCACAACGGCGACCGCGGGCGCAGCCACGGACGTCAGTCCGTGCCGATATCGCCCCAAGGCACAGATCCCGGTGTAGCCTCAGGGCCGTGAGAGGAAGTATGCGCCGTCTGACGTCGGCGGCTACGGGACGCGGTTTAAAGGCGGCGCTTGACGCCAGTCAAGGGCAGCGAGTTGGCAGGAGCGCAGTTTTCTGCCGAACGAAGCCATGCACATGAACACCGAGCAGCTTTACCGCGAACGCCTGAGCCGCTACGTCGCCGCGATGCGCAACGAGAAGCCGGACCGCGTGCCGATCCGGCCCTTCGTAGCCGAGTTCACCGCCACCGCCACCGGCATGACCTGCCAGGAAGTCGTCCACGACTACAATCGCGCCTTCGAGGCGGCTGTGAGGTGCGCCAAGGACTTCGATTGGGACGCCGTCGTGCCGAACATGGTCTATGTCTGGACCGGCCTGACCCAGGCGATGAACCTGCGGTATTACGGCATTCCCGGCATTGGCATCCCGGCGGACAAGGGCTTCAACTACATCGAGCCGCCCGAAGCCCAGGCCTGGATGCGCGAGGACGAGTACGACCACCTCATCGCCGACCCCACTGGATTCCTGTACGAGGTGTGGTTCCCGCGCGTTTGCGCCGATGCGGTCAAGCCGGGGTCGCCGAACACTTACCGGAACAACCTCGCGTTCGTGAAAGGCGGCATGGCGATGATGCAGTATTTCTACGCGTTCGGCCCGCAAATCGCCCGGCTGCGGAGCGAATGCGGTACGGCGTCCGCCATCGCCGGCATCTTCAAGGCACCGTTCGACATCATCGCGGACAAGCTGCGCGGTTACGTGGGCCTGACAATGGACATGCACACGCAGCCGAACAAGGTGCTCAAGGCTTGCGAGGCGCTGATGCCGCACTTGGTCAACGTGGGCCTTACCACCGCCGACCCGGCGAAGCAGGTGCCGATCGGCTTTTGGATGCACCGCGGTTGCGTGCCGTTCATCAACCCGCGGCAGTTCGACTCGCATTACTGGCCGACGCTCAAGCCGTGCATCGAGGAGTTTTGGAAGCAGGGTCACCAGACGCTCTTCTACGGCGAAGGCAAGTGGCGGCATCACTTCGACGCCTTCCGCGAACTGCCGGGCCGCAGCATCGTCTATCACTGCGACCAGGACGACATCTTCGAGGTGCACCGCAAGCTGCACGACAAGTTCGCGATCAGCGGCGGCATCCCAAACGTGCTCCTGAGCTATGGAAAGCCGGAGGAGGTGCGGGACTTCGTGAAGCGCGTGCTGGCGGAGGTGGCGAAAGACGGCGGGTACATCATGGACGCTGGCGCGATCATGCAGGACGACGTGCGCGTCGAGAACATGCAGGCGCTGACCGAGACGACCCGCGAGTTCGGCGGTTACGAGAGTCCCGGCTACGTGGTCACGCCGCCGGAGAAGACGATCGGCCCACAACCGACGGCGGAGGATCTCCAGCGGCCCGGCCTGGCCAATCCCGCGAAGACGCTGAAACCTCCCGGCACCTGCCTGCCCTGGGAGGAAAAGGTCAAGGAACTGCCGCCGATCACCGGCGATCCCGACTTGGTCAAGCGCGTGTGGCAGCAGACCGATGCGCTGGGGAACGTCTTCATCTGGCAGTGCCTGCTGAGCTTCTGAGGCATCGCGGCAGGCGACAACCCGGGTGGGGCGAGACTCTGTCGAGCCCTGCAATATCCGCCACAGAGGCACCGAGGCTCGGAGTGTGAATTAAGAACTCAGGAAAGCCGGAAACCAGAGACCGCGGTTCCTGAGTTCCTGACTTCCTAATTGACTCTCTGTGTCTCCGCGACTCCGCCGAGCCCTGACTGTTGGCTCAGGTCGATTGCAGGGCTCGACAGAGTCTCGCCCACCGGTGTTCAGAACCGGTCGATTACCGTCACGCCAACACCTTGGAACTCGCCCATGCCGGTCAGCTCGGCAACGGATTCTTCGAGGCTGACTGTCTTTCGCACCAGCTTGCGCGGGTCGAGTTTGCCAGCGCGGATCAGGTCGAGCATCGCCGGGTAATCATGGGCCGGCATCCCATGGCTGCCGCGGATTTCGAGTTCGCGGGCGATGACCAGGTGCATCGGCAACGGCGGGTCACGGTCTTCGGCCAGGAGCAATCCGACCTGCACGTGCCGGCCGCGTTTGCGGAGGCAGGCGATCGAGTTGGCGCAAGTCGCGTGGCTGCCCAGCGCATCGAGCGAGAGGTGCGCGCCGCCAGTCAAGTCGTGGATCGCGGCCGGAACGTCGTCCACCTGTCGCGCGTTCAGCGTGTGCGTCGCGCCCAGCGTTTCGGCAAACGCCAGCGTTTCGTCCTTCACGTCCACGGTAATCACCTGGGCGCCCGCCGCTACAGCGATCATCACCACCGCCAGGCCCACGCCGCCGCAACCGTGCACCGCCACCCATTCGCCGGGCGCGACGCGGCCTTGATGCACCACCGCGCGGAAGGACGTGATGAACCGGCAGCCCAGGCTGGCCGCGGCGACGAAATCGAGTTCCTCCGGCAGGCGAACCAGGTTCGTGTCCGCGTAACGGAGCGCGACGTATTCCGCGAACGAACCCCACGCGGTGAAACCGGGCTGGAAGTAGTCGTCGCAGATGTGCGGTTGACCCGCCTGGCATTGGGGACAGCGCCCGCAGCCGCCCGCGAAGGGCACGGTCACGCGCTCGCCCGGTCGCCAGCGGCGCACATCCGCGCCGACTGCCGCAACCACGCCCGCCAGTTCGTGACCGGGAACGTGCGGCAGGCGGATGTCCGGATCGTGGCCCATCCAGCCGTGCCAATCGCTGCGGCAGATGCCGTTTGCCGCCACGCGGACCACGACGCCGTCGGCCGGCGGTGTGGGGTCGGGCACCTGGCAGATCCGCATCGGCCCGGCGAACTGTTCGTAAAGGGCGGCTTTCATTGGCCGCCGCAAGCTACCGGGGCGTCGCGATAGGCTCAATCTCACAGCGTCGCAACTGCCGGTAGAATCTTGATTTGGTGGCGGCGGTGCTGCTGCACCGCCCCGCGCCGCCGCAGCGGCGCAGCCACCCATTCGAGATCAGAACACAACCCGACGGCCTCAGCTTTTGACAGCCCTGGCCCCGACCTTTAGCCTGCCGCCCGATGCCTCGCCTTGTCTATTTGGTGATGCTCGCGCTTTGCGGCGGCCTGGCGGCCCAAGACTTGGGCTTGGTGCGCGTGGCCGATGTCTGGCGCTGGCAGCCGGCGCTGCAAAACTCCGTGCCGATCGCGGACGGCTGGCAGGACGTGGGGTTTGCGGACGGTGCGTGGCCCGCGGGCCCGGCCGGTTTTACCGTGCTCGCCTACGGTCGCGAGGCGACGGTCGTGAGCGCCGGCCCGGTGTGTTTGCGCCGCACCTTCCACGTGGACAATCCGGCGAGCGTCGTGTGGCTGGTACTGCGGGCCGATTGGAGCGGCGGTTTCGTGGCCTATCTGAATGGCGCGGAAATCGCCCGGCGCAATCTCGACGGCGCCCCCGGACAACCGGTGCCGTTCGATGCCGTGCCTTCGGCGCACGCATCGGGTGCTGCCGAAGAACTAGATTGCACGGCCGGCATCCCGGTGCTGCGCGCAGGTGAGAACGTGCTGGCCATTCAGTGGCATCCGCCGCCGGGTGTGTCGGGCACGTCGCTGGTTCCTGAGTTGCTGGCGAATTTCACGCGCGGGCCATTCGTGCAATGCACGACCCCGACCTCTCAAGTGGTGGCCTGGCGGACGCCCGTGCTGGCCAGCACCGAGGTGGAGTTCGGCGAAACCGACGCCCTCGGCCAGCGGTTCACCGATCCGGCGGCGGTCACAAATCACGCCGCAATCCTGACCGGCCTCCAGCCGGATCGCACCTATTGCTACCGTTTGCGCAGCAGCGACGGCACCCGCGAAGCCGTGTCGCCCGTGCTAGGTTTTCGCACGCTCAAAACCGCGGGGCCGTTGCGTTTCGTCGTGACGGCGGACACCGGCGGCGGCGCGCGCGCGCAGTTCGGGGTGGCGGCGGCGATGCGCGCGGCGACCCCGGACTTGGTGCTCCTCGCGGGCGACACGGTTTATCCGCGCTTCTCGGATGCGCTGGCGGACCAGCGCTTCTTCAGCGTGTACCGGCAGCAGATGACCGGGACACCATTCTTTCTAGTCGGTGGCAACCACGACGTGGTTTACAGCCCGCCGGGGCCGTTTTTCGACGCGTTCTACCTGCCGACGAATTCCGTTCCACTCGTGGACCACGCCCTCGCCGGCACCGGGCCGGAGTACTACTACTCGTTCGACCACGGCGACGCGCACTTCACCGGTTTGTACGTGCCGCTTTACTACACCTGGCTGGAGTTCCGCGAAGGTTCGCCGCAATGGCGCTGGCTCGACGCCGATCTCGCGGCTAGCGCCAAGCCATGGAAATTTATCTTTCTGCACCTGCCGCTGATGAGTTCCGGCCCGCACGCCACCGACGACTATAACTTCAATGGTCTTCGCGATTCGGACGAACTCGCGGCCGTGTTGCTGCCGCTGGCGCGCCGTCACGGCGTGCAAATGATCTTCTCCGGCCACGATCACGGGTACGAGCGATTCCACCCGGTGGACGGCGTGCAGTGCGTGGTGAGCGGCGGCGGCGGCGGCGCGCTTTATCCGGCGGCGACCCCCGCCCCGGAAAGCGCGCAGTTCCAGTCCCGTTGGCATTGCCTCCAAGTGGACGTAACCGGCGATGCGTTGCACCTGCAGGCGCTGGACGCGAACGGCGCCCGTTTTGACGAACTGTTTCTCCAGCGCGTGCCCCCCGGGCCACGCGTTTATCAGACGGCCTGGCACACGCCATTGCTGGAACCGGACACGCTGCCGGACGGCGATGGCAACCTGACGGGGCAGCGGTTCGACTTCGTGGGCGAGCCGATTCCCACCGCCACCGGCGAGTTCTCGAACCTTGGCCGGGTCTGGGTGAACCAGGACCACGACCATCTCTACGTGGGCTTCGAGCAAGTGGAAATTCCCCGCGACGGCAACGTGTTCCTGTTCGTCGAAAACCCGGCGCTCGCCGGTGTGGGCACCCTGGCCGGGCTCGGCAACGGCGTCGTGGATCCGGCCGGCGAAGGCGCCGACGGCCTCGACTTCCTGGAGAATCTCGCGTTCAAGGAATTCAAACCCAACATCGCCTGCGTACTCGGCGACGAGTTCGCGGACGGGCAATTCCGCAGTTTTCTCCGCACGAACATCCTCGCCCATCCGCTCGGGCCGCCGACCGTCACCACCAACCTCGCCCTGGACATCGGCCAGGGAGTATTCCGGCTCGACGCCACGTTCAGTGACGTGGCGGGCGCGCGGAGCCAACAGTTCAACCGTTCGCCGCAATCCGGCACCGCGCCCAACGAGCAGAACGCCGATTTGATCGGCGTTGCCATTCCGCTGGCGGCGCTGGGCCTGCACAGCGGCGAGACCGTCAAGCTTGGCGCTGTGGTGGGCGGGGGCACGTTCGCCACGAACGCCGAGGCCCAAACGCGCTGGCTGGACTCGAGTTACCTTGGCGCCAGCCTCGACGGTTCCGGAATGGGATCCGTGGTTCTGGAAGGCATTTCCGTGCAGCTCGGCCCCGACCTCGACCCCGACGGCGACGGCCTGACGACCGACGACGAACTCACCTTCGGCACAAATCCCGAGAAGGCGGACACCGACGGCGATGGCCTGCCCGACGGCTGGGAACTGGCGCACAGCCTGAGCCCGCTCCGCACGGAAGGTCGCGACGGCGCGCAGGGCAACCCGGACGGCGACGGCCTGGACAATGCCGCGGAATTCGCCACCGGCACGGATCCGCAGAACCCGGCGTCGGTGTTCCGCCTCACCGCCCGGCGCCTGCCGGATGGCCAGACCGAATTTCAGTGGCCCGCGGTGCCGGGGCGGCGCTACCAGTTCGAGTGGGCAGCCGACGCGAACGGAGTCTTCCTGGCCCTCGAAGGACCGGGTTTGCCGCGCGAGGCGACCCACCACCTCGAGGCGCTGGTGTTGACCGCAGCGGACGTCGGCGGCGACGCGCGGTTTTACCGGCTGCGCTTATTGCCGTAGCCGCCAACCTTCCCAAACCGCGCCGGGCAGGCTAAGACAACCGCGCCATGCCTGAACGGCTGCCCATTTACGAAATCGAAGACGCGCTCGTCGCCCACCTGCGAAACCAGCGCCGCCTGATCGTTTCCGCGCCCACCGGCTCGGGCAAATCCACGCAGGTGCCGCAAATGCTGCTCCAGCACGGCCTGTTGGGCGACGGCCAGGTGGTGATTCTCCAACCGCGGCGGCTCGCGACGCGCCTGCTCGCGGCCCGCGTGGCGTCCGAGTTGGGCGTATCGTTGGGCCGTGAAGTGGGTTACCAGATCCGCTTCGAAAACGTCACCAGCGAGGCCACGCGGATTCGCTTTGTGACCGAAGGCGTGCTCCTGCGCCAGATGCTGGCCGACCCGGAGCTTCGCGGCGTTTCGGCGCTGATTTTCGATGAGTTTCACGAACGCCATCTTTACGGCGACATCACGCTCGCGCGCGCGCTGGACTTGCAGGAAAGCGCCCGGCCCGGCCTGCGTCTGCTCGTCATGTCCGCCACGCTCGATGCCCGAATGCTGACCGACTATCTCAAACCTTGCGAGACGCTCAGCGCCGCCGGTCGCGTGTTCCCGGTCGAAATCCAGTATGTGCGCACGCCCAGCTACACCGACCACCGCCCGGTTTGGGAACAGGCGGCCGACGCGTTCGCCGGCTACGTACAGGCTGGCGGCGAAGGCGACGTGCTGGTGTTCATGCCCGGCGGTTTCGAGATCAACCAGACCCTCGAGGCCATCCGCCACTCCGACGGATCGAAAGGTTTCATCCTGCTGCCGCTTCACGGCGAACTGCCGCCCCGCGACCAGGACGCCGCGGTGGCGCGCTACGACCGCCGCAAAGTCGTGGTCTCGACCAACGTCGCGGAAACCTCGCTGACCATCGACGGCGTCCGGCTGGTGATCGACAGCGGGCTGGCGCGCATTCCGCGTTACGATCCTTACCGGGGCATCAACACGCTCCTGGTCGAAAAGATCAGCCAGGCCGCGGCCGAGCAACGCGCCGGCCGCGCGGGTCGCACGGCGCAGGGCGTTTGCGCGCGGCTCTGGACCGAACGCGAGCACTTCGAGCGGCCGGCGCAGGAACTGCCGGAAGTGAAACGGCTCGACCTGTCCGAGGTGGTGCTCACGTTGAAGGCGGCCGGCGTGGCGGATTTGCGAAAGTTCCGCTGGTTGGAGTCGCCGTCCGAACAAGCGCTGGCGCACGCCGAGGAATTGCTTTTGGATTTGGGTGCGCTGAAGGCGAGCGCGCCAGTCCCGACTGCGTCAGAGGGCGGCGAAACGAACCAGCCGGCCCCGGCTTCGCGGGGTTCCATCGAAGGCCCGGTGGCGTCGCCCACGGTGATCACGCCGCTGGGCCGGCGCATGTTGGCGTTTCCGCTGCACCCGCGTTACGGGCGGATGCTGCTGGCAGCGCAGGATTACGGCTGTGTTTATCAAGCCTGTCTCGTGGCAGCGCTCACGCAAGGCCGCGATTTATTGCTTCGCAAAGTGGACAAGCACGTCCGCGAATTCCGCGAGGATCTGCTCGGCGACAAGGCACCGTCCGACCTGTTCATTTTGATGCGCGCCTGGAATTACGCCGCGAAGAACGACTATCGCCTCGACGCCTACCGCAGGCTCGGCGTCCACGCCGTGACCGCGCGGCAGGTCGCGCCGCTGCTCGACCAGTTTCGCCGTATTGCCCGCGACGAAGGTTTGAACGCGGAGCCGGGGCGGTTCAACGACGAGGCGCTGCAGAAGTGCCTGCTCATCGCCTTCAGCGACCGCGTGGCGCGCCGGCTCGATTCCGGGACGTTGCGCTGCGAACTGGTCCACGGCCGGCGCGGGGTGCTCGCGCGCGAAAGCGTGGTTCAGCACAGCCCGCTCTTGGTGGCGACGGAGGTGCGCGAAGTCGGCCAGACCGGCGGCGACACCAACACGATCCTCAGCCTGGCCACCGCCATCGACCCCGCGTGGCTGGCGGAGTTGTTCCCGGACGATCTCGCCCGCGACACGCGTGTCTTTTACGATACTACCGCGCGACGCGTTTATGCGGAGGAGCAATTCCGCTTTCGCGGCCTGGCCTTGGACAAACGCGCGATCGAACCCCCGCCGTCCGACGCCGCGGCCCGGCTCCTCGCGGAAGAAGTCCTCGCTGGCCGGCTCGCGCTCAACGAGTGGGACCACGCCATCGAGCAATGGATTCTGCGCTTGAACCGGCTGAGCGCTTGGTGTCCCGAGTTCGAGCTGCCGCCCATCGGCGACGCCAATCGCCGGCACCTGGTGGAGCAGTTCTGCCACGGCGCGTTCACCTACAAAGACATCAAGGACAAACCGGTCCGGTCGCTCGTCCAAAGCTGGCTCAGCGCGGCGCAGCGCGACCTCCTGGACCAGCACGCGCCGGAGCGACTCGAACTCGCGAACGGCCGCCAGCCGAAGGTCACTTACGACGCCGCGAATCCGCCGCACATCGCCCTGCGGATTCAGGAACTTTTCGGCGTCACGCAGACGCCGAAGATCGCGCTGGGGCGCGTCCCGGTGCTGGTTCACATTCTGGCGCCAAGCATGAGACCCGTGCAGGTCACGCAGGACTTGGCGAATTTCTGGAAGGAACACTACCCGCGCATCAAGTCGGAGCTGCAGCGCAAATACCCGAAGCACAAGTGGCCGTGAGCGGGCGCTGCCTCAACCGGGAGGGATCACTTCGAGGTCGCGACAAATTTTCCGCGCGGTGAAGTCGTTGATCTCACGGTGACGGGGAATGCTCGACACCTTGCGGTTGGCGGGGTTCCACCAGATGCTGTGACGGCCGCTTTCGCGCAAAAACTGGCAACCCTGTCCGCGCAGGTGGCGCTCGAGATCGGCGCGCTTCACGCGGGTACGGCGATGCTTTCCCGGATGACGTCGGCCGGGGCGTCGCGACGCGCGAGTTCGCGGTTGGCATCGAGCACTAGCGCGAGCGCCTCCCGCAGGTTCTCGCGAGCCTCCGCCAAAGTGGCCCCTTGCGTGTTAACGCCGGGCAACTCCTCCACGTAGGCGGCCCACCACTCCCCGGACTTTCTGAACACGGCCGTGAACATGGTGGCAACGTATCGCGCACCGCCAGACCCGGCAAGGTCAGGCTCGGCCACGGAGGAACTCCCCAGCGCGCCGGTCATTGTGGTACTGGGTCGGGCACGCTCCTCTCGCCGCGCTGCCAGCAGTGGGCAGACCGCCAGTCATTACGCCGGCGCGGTGGCCAGGGCAGCCGTCACGGGCAGGGTCCAGATCTCCAGCGGAATGGTCCTGGCGAGCCGAAAACCGGCGGCTTTCAACGTTGTTTCCAGGTCAATGGGGCGACAGTCCACGATGTGCGGAAAGTGGCGGTGCATCCAAACGTAGGCCCGCTCCAGCGCACTGGATTGTTCACCCGGTGGAACCACCGCCATCGAAACGACTCCCAGCCGTCCACCGGCACACAGGACGCGACGCACTTCCGCCAAAACGAGAGGTATGTCCTCGTCGGGGAAGAGTTCCAGCGTGAAGCTGGTATAGACCGCATCGAACCCCGCGTCCGCAAACGGCAGACTCCGCGCGTCCGCCACGCGCAAATCCACAGGTGCGGATAGTTGGGCAGTCTCAATTTTTTTGCGGGCGACCGCCAACATGCCGGTCGAAATGTCCACTCCGCAGACCTGACCGCCCGCGCCAACCTTGGCCGCCAGGTCAAGAATTTCGTTGCCGGTGCCGAAGCCGAGTTCCAGGACGCGTTCGCCGGGCTGCAACGCCAGCGCCTCCAAACCCGCCAGCCGGGCCGACCGCTCGCTGGCGTCCGACAGGAGGTCGTACGCGACGCTGATCCGGTCGTAAAACGCGCGATTGGATTCGTGGCGGGCGGCCGTGGATTCGTTCATGGCGCCGACTCTACGAAACGCGGCGGGGGGGAGCCAAGTTTGCGGCACTGCCGCGCGACTTATCCCCGGCCCTGCCGGCCGTCACATCAACGGCTCGGAATGCCTCGGCCTGGCTGGGGGTGGCGGCGCCCCGGCGGGTGGTATGGGCAGGAGCAGCCGCTCGATTTCCTCGTACGTGTCCACCACCTGCGTCGCCTCCGCGAGTTGCTCGCGCGGCAGGGAGTTGGTGATGGCGATCACGTCCATGCCCGCGGCGCGGGCGGCGGTCACGCCGGCGGCCGAGTCTTCGATGACACAGCACTGCGCCGGCTCCACGCGCAGCAGTTTCGCCGCGTGCAGAAACACGTCGGGCGCGGGCTTGGTCCGCCCCACGTCCTGCGTGCTCACGACGACGGGGAAGAACCGCCGGAGTTGCTTCATCGCCAGCACCTCGTCGATGACCGGATGGTTCGAGCCGGAAGCGACGGCGAGTTGGTAACGCCGCGCCAGTCGGGCGAGCAGGTCCGGCAATCCCTCGAAGATCGGTTGCTCGCGCCGGAGGATTTCGATGAGGCGGTTCTGTTTCGCCGCCAACAGTTGCTCGATCGGCTGCGGCGGCCGGTGACGCGCCACGAAGTCCTGCCACAACACGCGGTCCGACCGGCCGATATACGACGCAAAATGGATACCGTGGCGATCGCCGTAACCGAGCTCGTCGAAGACCTCCAGGAACGCCCGCTCGTGCCGCGGCTCGCTGTTCACGATCACACCATCCATGTCGAATATGATGGCTGCGAATGGCTTCATGGTCTTGCGATGGTAGGGAGCTAAACGGCGGACGCCGAACTGACCGGGCTCAAGCGAACCCGCCCGGCGACCGCTCGACCAGATGCAACAAATTGCCCTCGAGATCCGCGAAAAACAACACCCGGCCGCCGCCCCCGGCCAGCTTGATCGGTTCGGAGAACGCCACACCGCGCGCGCTAAGTTCCGCCTGCGCGGCTTCGATCGAGTCCACGCGCAGCGCGACGTGCCGCCAGCCGGCCAGGCGATTATTGACGGTCTCGGGCAGCGCGCGTTCGGCCGCGTAAATTTCCACCAGCGCACCGCCACCGGGCAGTTGGAGCAGGAAGGCCGGCGGCGTCTCGCCGTTGTCGAAAACCACGCGCGTGCCCAACGCGTGGCAATACCAGTCCTTGAGCGCCACCGGATCGCGCGCCGGCAAGCCGAGATGTTCCAGGCGAAAATTCATGACTTTGATCAGCAAGATTTGACGCGGCCCCGGAGTGTCTTCGCCGCCACGCCGCCCAGCTCGAGCAACCGCGCGAATTCCGCCTCGCCAACCGGCATCACCGAAAGCCGCGACTGGCGGATCAACGCGAGATTCGCGAACGCCGGATCGGCCTTGATCGTCGCCAGGCTCACCGGCCGGGGCAAGGCTTGGACCGGTTCCAAATCCACCGCCGACCAGTCGCCTTCCGTGGCGGTCGGATCGGGAGACGCCGCCCTGACGACGCGCGCGAGGCCGACGATCTCCCGGCTCTCGCCGCTGTGGTAGTAGAGCACCGCGTCGCCCGGCTGCATGGCGCGCAGGTGCAGACGTGCCGCGAAACTCCGCACGCCGGTCCACGCCGTGCCGCGGTCGGCTGCGAACTGCGACCACGCGTACGTCTCCGGTTCCTGCTTCACCAACCAGCATCGTTGCGCCATGCCCGAACTTCTAGCCTGCGCGCCGCCCGCGCAAAAGCAGAAAGCGCAAACGCGCCGCGCGTCTCGGTTTCTGGGCCGGTCGCAGGAATGCCAGACCAGCGCGGGCCGGCTCAACCTACGCCAACGATGCCGCTCCACTCAAGCGCACGGGCACTTCGACTTGCAGAAGCGTCAACTCCAATCGCATCGTAATGATTGGGGTCCCCACGACAACCGTTGATGCTGGACTTGCCGCCCGGAGTTTTTCACCCCCTGGCTGGGATTGTACACTCTGGCGTCACCCCTGCCACCGCGTCAGTCGCGCTGGCGGAGATGCAAATCCAACGGTTCTCCAGTTTCAAGGCCAAGGCCCGCGCCCGCCGCCTCCTGACCAAACATCATTATCTGGGCGATGTCCGCGCCGTCGGCGGACAACTCTTCTACGCCCTCACCGATGGCCGCAGCGACTGGCTCGGCGTGCTGGTCTTCCGCGCCGCCTCCCGCCGCCTGCGTGCCCGCGACCGCTGGATCGGCTGGACCGAAGAGCAACGCCGCCGCCTGCCGCTCCTTGTCAACAACTGCCGCTTCCTGCGGCTGCCGCACTAAACCTTTTCCAATCGGGGCTTCCCGTTCGCTGCGGCTGACGCTGGCGCGTCTGAGTGCCGACTGGCAGGCGCGTTATGGCCATTCCGTCGTGCGGGTCGAAACCTTCGTCGATCCCGAACAGTTATGCGGCACGGTTTATACCGCCAATGGCTGGCAGGAACTGGGCACGACCGAGGGCTTCGGCCGGGTGCGCCAGCCGCAGGCGATGCGGGTGAGGGGTATGTTTAGGCGGTTCGGCAACAGTTTGTTCCTGCACTGGCGCAGCCGGCAGAACAAACCGCAGCACAAAACCACCACCGACTTGCTCAGCGCCCTGAACGCCGAACATCATCGCTATGCCATGATCTGCCTCCATGCCCGTCGGCCAAGCTTCCCAACCGCTTCGTGAATTCGCCGCGGCCTCCCATTTGCCGAGCGCTTTTCAGCTTGCCAGCGTTTGCTTGATCATCTGTATTCGTTTAATCCCGCAACGAAATGGCTGATGAATATGTCCGCGCCGAACCCGAGCCAAGGCGCGTGTGCGCGCTCCGCCGCCGAATCGAACGGCGGTCCGCGCTGGGCGTTCGGGCGCAACGGGAGGTGGGCCTTCGCCCTGATTATCGTTGGCTGCGGTCTTGGCTGGGCACAGTCCCAGGAGACTCGGCCGCTGGCGGTGGCTCCAGAAGGCCGCCCGGGCTTCACGCTGCTGGCGCCGCAGCAAACGGGCATCTGCTTCACCAATAGCGTTCCCCAATCCCGGCACTTGACCAACCAGATCCTGCTGAACGGCTCGGGCGTCGCCTTAAGCGACGTGGACGGCGACGGCCAGTGTGATGTGTTCCTGGGCGCGCTCAGCGGCGCGGCGCTGTTTCGCAACCTGGGCGACTGGCACTTTACCAACATTACGGCCGGTGCGTTCGCGGCGCCGCTGCCGCCGGACATCACCGGCTGCGCCTTTGCGGATTTCGATGGCGACGGCGCCCCTGACTTGGGGCTCAACACTTTGGGCCGAGGCACGCACGTTCTGTTCAACAATGGGCACGGCCTCTTCGCGGCGCGTTTCGCGCCGCTGAATCTGGCGCGGGGCGGCACCTCGCTGGCGATCGCCGACGTGGACGGCGATGGTTTCCTGGATTTGTATGTTTGCAACTACCGCACCGACGCCCTGATGGACAAACCGAATGCCCGCGCCACGCTCCGTCGGATCCACGACCAGGTACTGGTCGAGACCGTGGACGGACGTCGTACCACCGAGCCGGATTTGACCAACCGCTACGTGGTCACCGCCTCCGGGGTCGTCGAAGAACAAGGCGAAGCGGACGTGTTGTTTCGCAACCTCTCCGGCACGAACTTCACCGCCGTGTGGTGGACCTCCGGCGCCTTTCTCGACGAAGATGGGCAGCCCCTCAAGGCGCCACTTTTCGAGTGGTGTCTGGCGGCGATGTTCCGCGATTTGAACGGCGACGGCCGGCCGGAGCTTTACGTGTGCAACGACTTTCAGTCGCCGGATCGCTTGTGGCTTAACGCATCCACGCCCGGCCACGTGCGTTTCCGCGCCGCGCGGCGGACCGCGATCCGCCATACCAGCCGCTTTTCGATGGGCCTGGACTTCGCCGACGTGAACCGCGATGGCCCTGACGATCTGGTGGTGGTGGACATGGTCAGCCGGGATCCGGTGAAGCGGCTCACGCAGCTCGAAGACGTGCCTGCATATCTTGCGCTTCTCGCACGCGATCCGCTCGCCCGGCCGCAAGTGGACGCCACTGTTCTTCAGCTCAATCGTGGCGACGGTACGTTTGCGGAGGTTGCCGCGTTCGCTGGCATTCAAGCGTGCGATTGGGCCTGGACGCCCGTGTTTCTGGATGTGGACCTTGATGGCTGGGAGGATTTGCTTGTCGCCAACGGCGAGGAACGCGACGCCCGCGATGCCGACGTGGCCGGGGAACTGCGCCGCTTTCGGGCCAACGGTCATCACAGCGACGCGGAGTTCTTCCGCGAGCGTCGCAAATATCCACGATTCGCCTCACCGAAATACGCCTTCCGCAACCTGACCGGCGAGCGTGGCGAAGTGCGGTTCGTCGAGACCGGTGCTGTCTGGGGGTTCGACACGCGCGCGGTCGCCCAAGGCATGGCCGTGGCCGACCTGGACGGGGATGGCGATCTGGACCTGGTGCTCAATCAATTGAACGGACCGGCGCTGGTGTACTGCAACAACACCAGTGTGCCACGAATCACGGTCGGCTTGCGCGGCGCAGGCGGCAACACGCGTGGCATCGGGGCGAAGATCGGCGTTCGCGGGGGGCCAGTGCAGCAGAGCCAGGAGATGGTCGCTGGGGGGCGCTACCTGAGCGGTGACGATCCCCGGCGCACGTTTGCCGCCGGGAGCGCGTCGAATCTCACCGTGGAGGTACGCTGGCCGGCCGGCCGGCTCAGCGTGGTCAGCAACGTGTCGCCCAACTCGTTCGTCGAAGTTGACGAGACCAAAGCGGTTCCCATGCGTCCCGCCCAACCGGTCGCGGCGGATGCCCAGTTCCAAGACATTTCGGACATGTTGGGCCAGGTGCACCGCGCGGTTACCTCGGACGAGTTGAGTCGGCAGGTTTTGCTGCCGCGCCGGCTCAGCACGCTCGGGCCGGGGATCGGCTGGCTCGCCCTCGACGGCGACGGCAACGACGCGCTCGTGGTGGCCGGCAATCCGGTGGGCGTTTTTCACTGGGACGGCGCGCGGTTTCAGAACCTCACGAATCTCTTCGCGAGCGGCGACATCACCATGGCGGTGGCGACGGGTCGCTCGCTCCTGCTTGCCCAGTCCAATTACGGTGGCGGGGGCACCAACATCGCGGCGGTGCGCCGGCCGGCCGGTTCGGCCGCCGTGCCCGGTACGGTCGAGGCCACCGGGCCGATCGCTCTGGCTGACGTGGACGGTGACGGCAACCTTGATTTGTTCGTGGGTGGCCGAGTTATTCCCGGCGAATGGCCGCAGCCTGCGACTTCCCGGTGGTTCCGGTCTGACGGCGGGTGTTTCAGGCTTGCGCAGACGTTTGATGAAGTTGGCATGGTCAGCGGTGCCGCTTTTGCGGACCTGGATGGCGACACCCACCCGGAGCTCGCGCTCGCTTGCGAGTGGGGTCCCCTCAAACTGTTTCGCAACGAGGGCGGCAAACTCGTCGCGTGGGATCCGCCGGTCACCCTGGGTGGCGCCCGGTTCACGCTGTCCCAGCTCACCGGCTGGTGGACCGGGATCGCGGTGGGCGACTTCGATGGCGACGGTCGCGCGGACCTCCTGGCCGGTAATTGGGGTGAGAATTCATACTACGAACTGTACCGGGAATCCGCCGCGCGCGGCGCCGATGCCGTGCCGCTGGTGGTCTTTTATGGACCACTGTACGACGCGACCTCGTGTCAGATCGTCGAAGGGTATGGCTCGTGCGACGATGTCCGGCCCCAGCGCTCGCTGGGTTGGCTTGGGGCGGCACTGCCCTGGCTCCGCGCGCAGCACCCGACATACCGTTCCCTGGCTGAAGCCAAACTGCCGGCCATGCTCGGGGAACACGCTGCAGCGGCGCATCGGCTCGAAGCGCGGTGGTTCTCAACCACGCTGCTTTTGAACCGCGGCGATTGCTTCGACGCCCGCCGGTTGCCGGCGGAAGTCCAGTTTTCGCCCACCTTCGGCATCGCGGTCGCCGACTTCGATGGGGATGGCAACGAAGATGCGTTTCTCGCGCAAAACTTTTTTGGCCAGAACTTCGCTCTGACGCGCGATGATGCGAGCCGCGGGCTGTTGCTCCGCGGCGATGGCCACGGCGGATTCCAGCCCGTGTCCGCAAGCGTGAGCGGAATCGAGATCATTGGCGAGGGCCGGGGAGCCGCCGTGGCAGACTTCGATGACGACGGGCGGGTGGACCTCGCGGTCGCGCAACAAGCTGGGCCCACGCGCGTTTTCCGAAACCGGACCGCCATCCCCGGTCTGCGGATACGGCTGCGCGGCGGCGTGGGCAACCCGGCGGGCATTGGGGCCTCGGTGCGGCTGCGCACGGCGAACAACGCAGGGCCGGCGCGGACGTTATGCGCCGGCACGGGCTATTGGTCCACCGACAGTGCCATGCTGGTCCTTGCCCGGCTACCCGGAGCCTCGGCTGTGGAGGTACGCTGGCCGAACGCCGCGCCGAAGCTTTCGCCGCTGCCGCCGGAGGTTCGCGAGGTGGAGATCGCGCGAGATGGGACCCTGAAGGTCATTCGTTGAGGTGCCATTGCCGAGGGATCGCGAAAGCGCATTCGTCGGCTGCCCACGCGCCAACCGAGCTCCTGCGGCTCTTCCCGGCAAAATCCTTTGACACCGGATGGGCAGTCCTTAGCCTCCACGCAAGCACAACCATTATGAAATTCGGCATCAACACCTTCCTGTTCACGTTCCCGTTCACCAACGAAAGCACGAAATGGTTCCCGACCTTCAAGAAGTGGGGCTTCGACTCGGTCGAAATCGCGATCGACGACCCGGCGGCCATCGATCCGGCCTACATCCGCTCCCAACTTGACAAGGCCGGCTTGACGTGTTGCTCAGTCTGCGGGGCGTTCGGGCCGGAACGTGACCTGCGCGGCACGCCGGAAGCCCAGGATGGCTCCAGGCAATACATCATGGCGTTGATCGATCAGGCGGTGATTCTCGGCGCGCCGGTCGTGGCCGGCCCGGTCTATTCGGCGGTCGGCCGGATCGGCGGAGCGGAGCCCAAGGAATACAAGCAGCAGTGGAAAACCGTGGTGAAGAACCTCAAGCCGCTCTGCAAATACGCGGCCCAAAAAGGCATCACCATTTGCGTGGAGGCCTTGAACCGTTTCGAGACGGATTTCATCAACACCGTCGATCAGGTGCTGCAACTCATCAAAGACGTCGGGAGTCCGGCGCTGAAAGTCCATCTCGACACGTTCCACATGAACATCGAGGAAAAGCACCAGGCAGACGCCATCAAAAAAGCCGGCAAGCTGATCGGCCACTTTCACGCCTGCGGCAGCGATCGGGGGACTCCCGGCAACGACCACATCTGCTGGGACTCGATCGCGAAGGAGTTGAAGGCCGCCAAATATGACGGGGCGGTCGTCATCGAATCATTCACGAAGGACGTGAAGATCATTGCCCGTGCGGCCGCCATCTGGCGTCAAATCGAGCCCAGCCGGGAAGAGATTGCGACCAAAGGCGTGAAGTTCCTGCGCAAGACGCTCGCGTAAACGACTCGAGCGTTTCGGTTTTGCGACCCGCCCGCAGAATTGCTGCTGGCGGGTCGCTCTTTTTGCGCTAGCTTCCCCCATTACCACCTATGAATCGTGTCACCCACTTCGAGATCCATGTCGGCGACGCCGAGCGCGCCATTCGTTTCTATCGTGAACTCTTTGGCTGGACCTTCACCCGATGGGCCGGGCCCGCGCAGTATTGGCTGGTCAGCACGGGGGCCAAAGACCAACCCGGCATCGACGGTGGCCTGCTTTTACGGAAAGGCCCGCCGCCGGTCGAAGGCCGGTGCGTGAATGCTTTTGTCTGCACCGTGCAGACCGACGCTCTCGATACGCTGTTGGGCAAGATCGCCGGCCTTGGCGGCCAGATCACGCTGCCCAAGATGGCCATTCCGGGCGTGGGCTGGCTGGCTTACCTCAAAGACACGGAGGGCAATATCCTGGGCGTGATGCAAAGCGATCCCGCGGCGGCGTAGCCGACACCCGACGAAGCGGAAACATGGGAATGGAACTTACTGAAAACGCGGCGTGTCCGTTCTGCGGCCAGTTGAATGTCTTGGCGGTGGACACCAGCCAGGCGTCCCCCCCGGTTCATCACTGATTGTGAGGTGTGTTGCCGGCCGTTCGAGGTTCGTACCGAGTGCGAACCGGGCAAGATTCTGTCCTTGGAAGTCGGGGAGGCCTGACGGAAAATCTTGCGCGCATGATGTCCTACGTTTTGCCAGTGTACATCGTTCTGCTGCTGGTGGGAGGCCTGATGGGCTACCTCAAGGCGGGCAGCAAAGTGTCGCTCGTCACGTCCACGGTTTTTGCGGTGGCGCTCGCTGTGTGCGGATACGCGCCCGTGCCGAAAGGGACGGAGATCGTGCTGGCGCTCCAAGGTGCGCTGCTGGTCGTCTTTGTCGCGCGGTTCTTGAAGACCAAGAAGTTCATGCCCGCCGGCTTGATGTTGATCCTCACGCTCGCGGCCTTGGTGGTGGAGCTCGCGTTCAAGCGTTGAACCGCCAGTTCGCGAGCAGAGCAGGGAGCACGTCTCTTTAGTCTGCCGCGAGTTCAACCCCGCTCCCGGCAGGACTCAAAATGCTCGCTTCGTGTGCGGGCACCGGGTCATGCCCGCGCGGGCTAATTGTGTTTCGCCACGAAATCCACCACGAAAACGTCGTCGAGCACCGGGCCGACCAGCTTGCCGAATTCCTTGTGGGCCGGGTGAACCAGATAAGCGTCACGGTCCCCGGCGTTCTTGAAAGTGAGGACGAACGCGTGCGTGAATCCTTTGTTGAGCTTCTCCGGGCTGATGTTGGTGCCCCACTCGTACGAGACGATCTGCGGGATCTTCTGCTTGAGCGCGGCGAACGCCTTCTCCACTTCCTTGATCTTGTCCGCGCCGGCGTCGGCTTTGAACTTGAAGGACACCACGTGCATCACCGACCCGCGCGCCGCGGGCCGGGCCGGCCGGTTCTGGCTTTCCGCAGCCGAAACCCCGAGCACGAACAGCGAACAGGCGATGGCACAGAGAGTGAGGACGAATCGTTTCATGGCATGAATGGAGTTTCGTGTCGCGCGCAGGGTAGGGAGGCGCGACCGGCTTGGCAAGGCCGGGGCGGCTTGCGTCAGTTGAGTTGCGCGCGCGAGTTGCGGACTACTCCCGCCGGGCAGCCACGGCGGGCGCCACTTCCAGACAGGCGCCTTCCGCGGTGCTGCGCGCGTAAATGCGTCCGCCGCACACGACGGGGCGGTTCCAGCATTTGCCGCTCACGGCTTGGGTGCGGGCGAGTTCTTTGTAGCCCTCCGGCTGGGCTGCCACCAACACCAGTTCGCCACGGTCGTTGAGCACTACCAGTTGCCCGCCCGCCAGCACCACGCCGCCCGGACCGAAACCCGCCTCGGACCACTTCTCCTTGCCGGTGGCCAGTTCGACGCATTTGAGCGCCGCCTTGCCGTACTGCTTGAAGCCGTAAATGCCGTACACGAAGCCGTCCTTGACCACCGGCGTGCTCCAATGGTTCGCCAGATCGTCCCCGGTGATCCGCCAGATTTCGGTCGAGGTCCACTGGTCGCCATCTTTGGCAATCCGGTAAGCGCCGGTGCCCACGCCGTAACCCGCCGAGCAATAGACGATGTCGCCGGAAACCACCGGCGACGCGGCCGTGGAAACGCTGAACCGGTAGGCCTGCCGCCAAAGCACCTTGCCGGTCTGGGTTTCGCAGGCCACCAGCCCGGTGCGGGTGAAGAAGACGATTTGCCGCCCGCCGTGCAACGTGGCCAGCGTGGGCGTGGCGTGCGTGGGCACGTCGCTCTCGCCGCTCCAGACAATGCTGCCATCGGTCTTCTTGAGGCCGAGCAACGATTTCCCCGGCGCGCCGCAACAGACGAAGATCAAATCGCCTTCGATCACCGGCGACGCGGCGTTCTGCCACTGGATGCCTTTGGCGCCGAGTTCCTGGACAAAGTCCTTCGTCCAGACCGGCTGCCCGTCGGTGGCGTTGAGGCAATGCAGCTTCAGCCGCCCATCGAACGCGTACACGCGGTCGCCGTCCACGGTGGGCGTGGACCGCGGGCCGTCGCCGCCTTTGTTATCCGGCGCGCCCGAATCGCCGCCGCCGTCATATTTCGCGATTCCCAGCGGCGTGGCCCACAACTCCTTGCCGCTCGCAGCGTCCAACGCCAGACAGACCTCCTGCAAAGCCCCGTCGGCTTCACGGCTCACCAACGTGTAAGCGCAACCACCCGCCACCGAGAACACGCTGAAGCCCGTCGGCGTCGGGACTTTCCAAAGCCGCTTGGGTCCGCCTTCGGGCCAGGCGCCGGCGACCTTGTCCGGGGTCGAGCCGTCGTGGTTCGGGCCGGCAAACTGCGGCCACTCGGCCGCGAGCGACGCTGAGACGACCAGCGTCAGGGCCACGCCGCCCAGGAGGCGCGCGACCGGGTGCAAGAGCGCGTAATTCATAATTGCGAGAGTTTGCCTGCAAACGTGGCGGCGTCAAACCAACGGCGAGTCCAATCGCGAGTCCCGAGCCGCGAGCCAATCGGTAACCCACATTCGGCATTACTTCAGTCCAAGGCCGCGCGGCACGGCCAGACCCACGCCGCCGCTGTTTCAGTTTAGACCGGCACCTTGGCCGTCCGCTCGGTGAGGCGCGTCAACACTTCCTGCGCGAGGACTTCGTAAGCCGCCGCGCCGGCGCTGTACGGATCGTACGCAATGATCGGTTTGCCGAAACTGGGCGCCTCGGCGAGCCGCGTGGCGCGCGGGATGACCGTGTCGAACACGAGTTCCTTGAAATGCTCGCGCACTTCACCCACCACCTGCTGCGACAACCGCGTGCGGCCGTCGAACATGGTCATCACCACTCCCAGCAATTCCAGGCCGGGATTGGTGCCGCCGTCCCGCAATTGGCCCAGCAACCGCGTGAGCATCGAGATGCCTTCCAGGGCGTAATACTCGCATTGCAGGGGCACCAGCAGGTAATCGGCGGCGGCGAACGCGTTCAAAGTCAGGATGCCCAGCGACGGCGGGCAATCGATCAAGATCAGGTCGTAAGCCGGGCCGGTGCGGAGCGGTTCGATCGCGAGCGCCAGCCGGCGGAGGTGGTTTTCGACGCGTGCCAGTTCGACGTCCGCACCGCACATGTCGAGTTCGCTCGGGATGACGGCCAACCGCTCATAGGCCGAGGCTTTGACTTTGGCGGCCAGTTTTTCCTCGCCCAGCAATGCGCCGTACGCGCTGGCGCCGGGCGTCTTTTCGAGGCCGAGGCCGCTGGTGGCGTTCGCCTGCGGATCCAGGTCAAGCATGAGCACACGCTGCCCGAGCACGGCAAGACAGGCCGCGAGGTTGACGGCCGTGGTGGTCTTGCCGACGCCGCCCTTCTGGT
Source organism: bacterium (assembly GCA_021823625.1). GTDB lineage: Bacteria > Verrucomicrobiota > Verrucomicrobiia > Limisphaerales > J093 > DSVZ01. The sequence goes on from JAKANS010000040.1 coordinate 22,300, forward strand.
TGGCGACCGCGATGACTTTGGTAGGCACGGCGGGATTTAAGGCGCCGTTCGCCCGCGCTTCAAGGCTTTCGGCCGCGGGCGCCCGTGCCCGCGAATCTCCAAAGCGCTCAGGGTGGGGGCGGCGGCGCGCCCGTGGGCTCGGTTGCCGGTGCGTTGGTGACGGCGGACGGAGGCGGGTTGGTGACGGTGGCGGCGGGGGCGTTCGTGTCGGCTGCGATCGGGCGAACGGTCGGGGCAGTGTCCACGCCGACCATTTCCTCGGAGAGCACGACCAGCGCGATCCGGCGGTTCTTGGCGCGACCTTCGGCTGTACTGTTGTCCGCCACCGGGTGGAACTCGCCGTAGCCCACGGCGCCCAGTCGGTGCGGGGCCACGCCCGCCTGCTCGCTCAGGAAGCGGACGGCGGCAGTCGCGCGCGCGGTCGAGAGTTCCCAATTGCTGGGATATTTGCCGCGCGCGTCGGCCCGGATCGGCACATTGTCGGTGTGGCCGATGACGTGGATCTGCCGGTTCGGGTACTGCGCGAGCACCTCGGCCACGCGCCGCAAGACCTGCTCGCCTTCGGGCTTCAAGGTCGCCTCGCCGGAGTCGAACAGCACGCGGTCGAGGATGTCCACGGTGAGCTTGCCCTGAAGCTCGGAGATGGTGACGTCCTTGGATTCGAGCGCGCGGCGCATTTCCGCTTCGAGGCTTTGCTGCGAACGGGCGATGGCTTCCTTCTCGCGGGCGAGCCGGGCTTTCTCGGCTTCGAGCGCGGCGATTTGATGCCGGGCCTCGGCAACCACCGAGGTGAGCGCGGTCAACTGCGTCCAGTTGGTGGCGAGCCGCGTCTGGGCGCGCCGGAGTTCCGCGCGGGTTGCGTCGCGCTCGGCCTGCGCTTGTTCGAGCGCCTGCCCGCGGCGCCAATAAGCCACGCCAAGCAGAGAGAAAAGGAGGAGGGCGGTGAGGACGCTGGCAAGAATCCTGGCTTCGCGGGGCATGGCTTCGATCGGTTTCGTTCGCCGCGTTTCCACCGTGGGCGGCACCGGCAACGGAATAAGGCCCGATCGCAGTGCCGGCAATGAAAATGCCACGCGGCAGACCTGCGCCGCGAATGCGCTTGCCGCCCGGCCCGCCGGCCCGGCTAATGCGGGGGCGCGCAGCCGGTCGGCGGCGCCAGATCAGACCATCATGCCGGACGATTACCGCGTCGTTGTTGTCAGCGACATCCATTATGCCAGCGAGGGCGAGCAAGCCCGACGCGGCTACGAGGCCAGGGTGATCCAGAACTGGTCGCAGAAGCTTTTCGTGCGACTGTTCCGGCAGTTCATCTGGCTGAAGGATCCGTTGGGACACAACCACCTGCTGGACCGCTTCCTTGCCGCCGCCGGTGCGGGGGACCTGGTCGTCGTCAACGGCGATTACTCCTGCGACTCCGCCTTTGTCGGGCTGAGCGACGACGCGGCGTTCGCGAGTGCGCAATTCGTGCTTGGCCGTTTGCGCGAACGCTTTGCCGACCGCCTGGTGGCGGGGTTTGGTGACCACGAATTGGGCAAGACCAGCCTGTTCGGCGGCGTGGGCGGTTTGCGGCTCGCGAGCTGGGAGCGGTCATGCGGCGAACTGGGCCTGGAGCCGTTCTGGCGTCGCGAGCTGGGGCCGTGGGTGTTGTTGGGGGTGGTGTCGTCCTTGATCGCCTTGCCGGTCTTCGGGCCGGATACCCTGCCGGCTGAGCGCGCGGGCTGGGAGGCACTCCGGGCGGCGCATCTGGCCCGCATTCGCGAGGCGTTCGCGGGGTTGCGTCCGGACCAGCGCGTGGTGTTGTTTTGTCACGACCCGACCGCGGTGCCGTTTCTTTGGCGCGAGCCTGAGGTGAGGTCGCGTCTCGACCAACTGGAACGCACCATCATCGGTCACTTGCACACGCCGCTGATTCTGTGGAAAAGCCGCTTGCTGGCGGGCATGCCCCCAATCGGTTTCCTGGGCAACTCCGTGCGGCGGATGACCACGGCCCTGAACGAGGCGCGGTACTGGCGGAACTTCAAGGTGACGCTTTGCCATTCCCTGGCGGGTTGCCAGTTGCTCAAGGACGGCGGCTTTGGGGAACTGCGCCTGCGAGCCGACGGGACTGCCGCGCAGTGGCGGGTCCACCCGCTGCCGTGGTGAGCGGCTCGCTCAAGGTTGGCCGGGCAAGGCCGGCGGGCCGCCGCCGCCGCCGAAGCCGGGGACCGGCGGCGGTGGCGGCAGTTGGATGCCTTGTAGGGCTGCGACTCGTTCCTGTTCGCGCAGGAGGATCATCTGTTGCTCCGACGTCAGGCCCGGCGCGGACTGAGTTTGTGGCATTCCCGCCGAGCCTTGCCCGACTCCGGCGCCCCGGTTCCCGAGGCGGGTTGGCCGAACGGGCATGGAACCCACGCCGGCGCGGAAGGCGCTGCTGCCAGCCTGGATGGTCGGGGGCGCAAAACCGACGTGGGGGGAGTTGATAACCAGGCCGGGAGCGCCCGGCATCCCGGGTCGAGCCAGGCCGGGCAGTCCGCCGGCCAGGACCAGGTTGGTGGGCGGAAGAATGCCGTTCTTGACGAAATCGAGTTTCAGGTCCAGCCCGCCGTAATTCACCCGGACCGTCCGGGCCTTGGCGTCGATTTCAAGCACCTCGAGGTTGGTGATCGACCGGTCGCGCTCGCCTTCGCGGACGAGGTCGGAAAGGATGTTCGTCCTGCCGTCGTTTAAGGAGAACATCGCCCGCTTGCCCATCAGGGTGGTGATGCCGGTGAGTTTCAGCGCGCCGACGTTTACAGGCGGATTGGTCTCTTGCGGCGGGGGTGGCGGGGGGGGCGGATCTTTCAGACCGAAGGCATTGCGGATGATGATGGCTTGGTACGGATTCGCGGGGTTCGCCGGGGCAGGCGATTGGCTCGCGTCCGTGGGGTTCGCCCCGGTGCCGGCATCCGGCGAATCCTCGCTGCCATTGTCCTCCGCGGCGGCGGGCAGGACAGCCGGAGGTTCCCCCGGGGTAATGGCGTGCAACTGCGCCGCCAGCAGGAAGGCGCCACATCCAAACAACAAGTTTCGGAGACTTCGCATCGATTCCAGAAGCCAGATTGCCGAGTCAAACACCGATCCGGGTCAATAGTTGCTTCATCGCCGGCCGGGCGTGCGCGGAACTCGGGCGGGCCGGCCCGTCATTTCGCAGCGGCGATTTCGGCCTGCACTTCGGCCACCAACTGGCCGAGGCGTCGTCCGTATTCGACGTAATTCGCGAGCTGCGCTTCGGCCGATGCCTGTGGCGCTGTCGCGTCGTGGAACACCGTCGTCATGTGCGGCTCGATCGAAATGCCGCCGTCGTAACCGCGGGCGAGGGCGTCCTTGAGAATGTCGCGGACGCGGCCCTGGCCTTCACCGGGCCAATGGTAGTCGGCGTCGTTCTTGGTCGGGTTCCAAGTCGCGTCCTTGACGTGGATGTGGATGGTCTGGTCGCGGACAGCGAACCAAAACGCCCACGGATCCTGCTTCGGCCAGGGCCGGGGCTGCGAGCGGTCGGGGTTGAAGATGGGATTGGCGGTGTCGAAGACCCATTTCAGGCCGGGCACTTCGGCCAGCAACTGGAGCGCGTGCCGCGGGCTCATGCCGCCGTGGTTCATGCAGTTTTCGTGAACGGGTTGCAGGCCGGCGTCGAGGAACATCCGGGTCACGTCGCGGACCCGCTCGATGACGATGCCGGGAATGGCGTCTTCGTCAGCGGCGGGCTTGAGGCTCATGATGCGCACGAGCTTCGTTCCAAGGCGCTGCATCCGCGGGATCGCGCGCCGCACTTCGTCGAGGGTGACCTGGAAGGGCGTTTCAATGGTCTTGGCCCAATTCAGGATCGTGGACCCGAAGCAACAGACCTGCAGACCCGCGTCCTGGAGCCGGCTGGCGACCAGGTCGAATGCGGCGTCGTCGAGGTCGTGCAAGTTCGCCTTCGGGTAAGGCGCCACTTGGACGGTGCGTGCCTCGATGAATTGCCAGGCCAGTTGCTGGGTGGCCTGAATCTGCGCGTCGATGGGCGCGCCCGCTTCGTCGCCGATGCCGGTGAGGTACATGGTTGGTGCCTTTGTGCGCGTTCAAGGAAGCACAGTTCGCCCCGGCCTGACAAGTCCGGCCCGCGGTTGCCTCAAAAGCTCAGATGATGGGCGACAAGAGTCAACCTTCGGCGGCTTTGGGGCCGGCCTGCGGCACAACGGCGACGAGCTCGGTCGGGCCGTGCGGCGGCGGGACGACCGCCAGGACGATGTTGGCGAGGGTGATCAGGCCGCCGCCCGCGAGGAGTTGCCAGGTGACGCGTTCGTTCGCGTAGTCCACGCCGGCGAACCGCGCCAGCCACGCGGGCAGGAAGAGCACGAGCAGGCTTACGAAAACCGGCTCCGAGCAATAGACCAGGCCCGCCTGCGTGGCGCTGACATGCGGTTGCCAGCGGTTCATCAACAGGTAGCCGCCGAAGGTGCAAACGCCGACCAGCACGGCCATGAAACTGACCAGCGGCAGCGTGCTGTACGCGCGGAGCCAGTCCGCGGACGCGTGCGTGGTTCCCATCGCCACCGGCAGCGCGCCCAGGGCCATCACGACGAACATCACCAGCGTGAAGCGGCTGACGTCGTTGCCCGCGTATCCCGGGCGCTGGAGCCAGAGGATTTGCCCGGTGAACAGCACGGAGCTGATGAGCGTCTCGATTTCGCCGCGGCCCAACTGGAATTCCTGCCAGTCGAAATCCGACAGGATCGCCACGCCGGTCATGACCAGGACGCAGCACACGATCACCACGGCCGACGGCCGGCGGCGCTCCCACGCGGCGAGTCCCAGTGGGATGATCAGGCAATAGCATTGCGTCAAGAACGCCGACGTGGAGGCGGAGGTGTAGGCCAGCCCGTCCATTTGAAACAACAGGCCGGCGCTGCCGAAAAGCCCCAAACCGACGCCCTGCCAGCATTCCCGCCGCGTCAGGCCGCGCAGACGGGGCACGGTCCAAATGGCCATCACCGCGGCGGCCACGCCGAACCGGTACAGCACGCACAGCGAGGACGTGAACCACGAGTTGACGCCGGGCAGGAGTGCCTGCTGGGCGAGCGACATCGTTTTCATGGTGGGAAAACTCAGCGACCAGAACGCGGTCGAGAGCACCAGCATGGACGTGGCTTTGAGGCGGAGCGCGCGGTCGGTCATGAAAGCTGGGGCAGTGCCGGGAGGTCGCGAGTAAGGCGTTCCGGGGAACGGGAACGCTATCGGCAAATGCCGCGCTCGCTCGCACGGACGAAGGCGACCAGGTGCTGGATTTCGGGCAGCGGCGGCAGGTCCTTCTCGATCCGGGCGAGCGCGTTCGTGATGGTCAAGCCTTCGCGGAACAACAACCGATGCGCCTGTTTGAGCGCCGCCTGCGCCTCGGCCGGGACGCCCTGCCGTTCCAGGCCGACCTTGTTCAACGTGCGCGTCACGGCCGGGTTGCCATCGGCGAGCATGAACGGTGGCACGTCCTGCACCACCTTCGAGCAGCCGCCGATGATCGCCATTCGCCCGATCCGGCAGAATTGGTGCACCGCCGCGAGGCCGCCGACCACGGCGTAGTCTTCCACGGTCACGTGGCCGGCGAGCGTGGCGACGTTCGACATGATGATGTGGTTCCCGAGCACCACATTGTGCGCGATGTGCGAGTAGGCCAGGATGTGATTATGCGAACCGACGACGGTGACTTCGCCGTCGCCGGTGGCGCTGTTCACGGTCACCGATTCGCGGAAGGTGTTGAAGTCGCCGATCTGCGTCCGCGTCACGCCGCCCTTCCATTTCAAGTCCTGCGTTTGCTGGCCGAGACTCGCGAACGGAAAGATTTCGTTGCCCTCGCCCAGGGTAGTGTGGCCGCCGATGACGACGTGCGCGTGCAGCTTGCAGCGGTCGCCCAAAACGACGTGCGGACCGAGGACGCAGTACGGGCCGATCTCGCAATCCGCGCCCAGTTGCGCGCCGGGTTCGACGATGGCGGTGGGATGAATCATGCGGGAAAGCGGCCGGCTCAACTGATGTGGAAGACCGAGGTGCGCGTGCGCTTGCCGAGGCGCTCGACCTTGCGCCAGGTGCTGTGGTCGTTGAGGGTCACCCAGCGCCGCTCCTCCTTGCGATAATGCCAGTCGCGGTCGGACTGGTAGAAGATCGTGATGTCGCGGCCCTCGATGATGTTGTAGATCTGGCTGTCGTGGTTGTTGAAGGTGTCGTAGTCGGTGACCGCCCGCTGGCCCATCTCGGAATAGACTTCGTTGAGCTCCAGCAGCAATTCGTTGATCCGCCCCTCCAGCGGCCGGGCATTCAACCCGATGCGCCGGGCCTCGCGCAGCGTGATGGGGTAGCTGTGCGACGGATACTTCGAGTTGAGCGATTCGCTGATGGCGGCCGCCTTGCGCGGGTCCTTCAGGTGGTAGGAAAGGATCTCCATGCAGAGCTTCACCGAGAGTGAACTGACCCGGTGCACCGCGCCGATCACCAGCGGGTGGATGTACGGAAAGATCGCCTGGTAGGGGTTCACGACGTCGCTGCGAACCTCCTTTTGCCAGAGCCGGATGACGCGCATCAACTCGTCCTGGCTGACGCTGACGCGGTCGTTGTCGCGGTCCAGTGGGGAGAGTTGGTGCGCCAGCGAAGTGTCCACGGCGGAGAGGTGCGCCAGCGGCCCCATCTGAATCTCGTCCGCGCCCAAGGCCAGCATGGTGGCGGCGGATTGGCACTCCAAAGGCACGACCGCGACCAGGCGTTGGGCGAACTGGCGGAGCAGGTTCACCAACATCAACGAGGCCTGCCCGGAGCCGCCGTCGGACTTGATGAACAGCGCGATCTGCTCCTGCGGCCCCAGCCGGCGCAGCACGCCGTAGATGCCCAGCACGTCGTTCTGGCAAACCGAGCCGTTGTTGGAATTCCAGTAGGTCAGAAACCGGCAGCCCAGCTCGGCTTCGAGCCGGCCGACCAACTTCTGCGTGCGGTCGAACAAGACCGGCGGCAGCTTGATGCGGACGCGGCGTTTCAAGGGCGGCTCGGAAGGGGGGCTGACGTTCACGGGCATAGACGGTGCGGACGGGTTGGCCGGCGCTCAGCGGTCCACCAACATGAAGGTGACCTCGGCTTCACTGACGACCTCGCCGTCCACGAGGCAGGTGCCTTTGGCCCGGCCGATCTTGCTGCGCGTCTTGGTCAGTTCGACCTCGATGATGAGCGTGTCGCCGGGGCGTACCGGCTTGCGCCACTTCACCGACTCGGCCGACATGAAGTACGCCAGCTTCCCGGCGTTTTCGGCCTGGCGCATCATCAGGATGCCGGCGACCTGGGCGATCGCCTCCAATTGCAGCACCCCCGGCATGATCGGGTGGCCGGGGAAGTGGCCCTGGAAGTAAGGCTCGTTCGCGGTCACGTTCTTCATCGCGGCCATCTGGCTGCCCGCGATGCGCGTGACGCGGTCCACCATGAGGAACGGGTAGCGGTGCGGCAACATGCGCTGGACCAGTTCGATGTCGAGGGTCGCGCCATCCACGACCGGCGATTCGCCCGCCGCGAGCTTCTCGGTGGCCTTCAACGGGGGCGGGGAGAAGGTTTGCGCCGCCAGCAACGGACGTTGGATCTGCGCCGCGATTTGCCGGCCGAGGGCCACGTTCGCCGCGTGGCTGGGGAGCATGGCCACGACGTGCCCGACCAACGGAACTCCCAGCAGCGCCAGGTCGCCGAGGATATCGAGCATCTTGTGCCGGACAAATTCGTCCGGGTAGCGCAACGGCTCCGTGGTGAGCACGGCATCTTCGCGGATGACGATCGCGTTCTGCAGGCTGCCGCCTTCGATGAGGCCGTTCTTGATCAGGTATTCGATCTCCTCGAAAAAGCAGAACGTGCGCGCGTGCGAGAGTTCGCGTCGCCACGTCTCGGGCGTGACTTCGACACTGAAATACTGGGTGTACCGCCCCTGCCGGTCGGCGCTGGTGCAGGTGACCTTGAGGCGGTCATGCGGGAGAACGGACATCAACGATTCGCCCGCCTGGAGTTGGATGGCCTCCGATACCGCGTAACTCTCGCGCGGCTCGCCCTGGGGCACGACGCCCGCCTCGTCCACCATCCGGCAGTACTCGCGCGCGCTGCCGTCGGCGATGGGAGGTTCGTTGGCGTCCAGTTCGACGATGGCATTGTCCACGCCACAGCCGGCGAAGGTCGCCAGCACGTGCTCGACCGTCTGGACTTTGACGGAGCCGCTGGCGAGGGTGGTCGAGCGGTTGGTGTCCACCACGTGCTCCAACCGGGCCGGGATTTCGGGCTTGCCCTCGAGATCGACGCGCCGGAAGCGGATGCCCGCGTTCGCGGGCGCCGGCACGAACCTCATGTTCACCCGGTTCCCGCTGTGCAGGCCGACGCCGGAAAAGCCGATTGGGTTGCGAAGAGTTTGCTTCTGAACCACGCCCGCGGATTAAACGAGCGCTCCGCCGCCTTGGCAAGCCGGGTTTCCCGCACGGCACGCCGCGAAACCACCGCCGGGTGCCGGCCCGATGGTTCTCGCGGCTGCGGAAACTGAATTGACCTCGGCGGACGGGGACCGACACCATGTCGCCAGCCATGAAAACCGTCGCCTTCCCCAGTCCGCCCCTGCTGGTTCTTGCCGCATTTTGTCTCGGCCCGCTCGTTCACGCTGAAAACCGCACGCTGTCGCGAGCCGCCTTGCTCGACAAAATCCGCGGGGGCTGGGCCGGCCAGATGATCGGCGTGGCCTACGGCGCGCCCACCGAGTTCCGGTCCTGCGCCAAGATCAACGAGGCCGAGATTCAGTGGAAGCCTGGCATGTTGGAGAACACGATCCACCAGGATGACCTTTACGTGGAAATGACCTTTGCCAAGGTCATGGACGATCTCGGTCTCAACGCCAAATGCGCCGATTACGGCCGCGCGTTCAAGGACTCGCAGTACCACCTGTGGCACGCCAACGCCGGCGCCCGCCGCGCTTTGAACCAGGGCATCGAAGCGCCCTGGTCGGGGCATCCGAAGTACAACTTTCACGCCAACGACATCGACTTTCAGATCGAGGCGGACTTCATCGGCCTGATGTGTCCGGGCCTGCCGCGCGAGTCGAACCAGTACTGCGACCGCGTCGGGCGGGTGATGAATTACGGCGATGGCCTTTACGGCGGCATGTTCGTCTGTGGCATGTACGCCGCCGCGTATTTCGAGAACGACCCGCGCAAGGTGGTCGAGGCCGGGCTGGCGTGCATCCCGGCGCAAAGCGAATACGGCCGGCTCATCCGCGACCTGCTGACCTGGTCGGCCCAGCACCCGAACGATTGGCGGCAGGTCTGGCAGCTCGTCGAGGCCAAGTGGGACCGCGACGACCCGTGCCCGGACGGCTTTCAGCAGCCGTTCAACATCGACGCCAAGATCAACGGCGCGTACATCGCGTTCGGCCTGTTGTTCGGCGGGAAGGATTTTGCCAGGACGGCCGAAATCGCGACGCGCTGCGGCCAGGACTCCGATTGCAACCCGTCCAGCGCGGCGGGCGTGCTGGGCGTGATGCTGGGTTACGACCGGATTCCCGCGGAGTTCAAAGCCGATCTGCCGGCGCTCGAAAACCGGAAGTTCGACTACACCCAGTACTCTTTTGACGACATCGTGAAATCCACCGAGACGCGCGCGCTGAAAATCATCCAGATGGCTGGCGGAAAAGTTGGCGAGGCCGAAGTCGTCGTCCCCATCCAAACGCCCAAACCGCCCAAACTCGAGCAGTGGAGTCCCGGCATACCGGATCGCCGAATAGACGTGAAGGATACGGCTTGGACCTGGACCGGTTCCTGGAAGTCGGACAAGGATACAATGCTCTCGATCAGTGCCGGCGGCGAAGCCACCTTGAAATTCAACGGCGTGGCCGTGGCTGTGCTCGGCCGGCTCGACCAAGCGGGTGGGCGCGCGGATGTTTTTCTCGACGGCCGGAAGCAGAAGCTCCCGCTCGATGCCTACATCGTCCCGAACACGCACGACAATGTGCTCTGGCAGGCCTATGGGTTGAAGCCGGGGCCGCACACGCTGCGCATCGTGACCACCGATGCCGCGGACGCGCGCTCCAAAGACCGGCAGATTGCCATCAGCGAAGCCGTCGTTTACCGGGCCAGCCGATGAATCTCCCGAGGCCTTGCTGGAACCCAAATCGCGAAATCCAATCCTTATGAACACCTCGACATCTTCTTGCTCGCCGCGTCGTTGGCCGCTGGCTGCGGCGCTTGGCCTCGTCGCTCTCGGCCTGGCACTCACCGCTTGTGGTCCGCAGAGCCAGACGCCCGGCAAGCCGCGCATCGCGCTCATCATGAAATCGCTCGCGAACGAGTTCTTCCTCACCATGGAAAACGGCGCGCGCGCGCACCAGAAGGCCCACGCGGACGAGTACGACCTGCTCGCCAACGGCATCAAAGACGAGCTCGATGTGGCCAAGCAGGTCGAACTGGTCGAGCAGATGGTCGCGCAGAAAGTGGACGCCATCGTCATCGCCCCCGCCGACTCGAAGGCCTTGATCGGCGTCTGCAAAAAGGCCCAGGACGCCGGCGTCGTGGTGGTCAACATCGACAACAAGTTCGACGATGCCGTGCTCGCCGGGCAGAAGATCAAGCTTCCGTTCGTCGGCCCGGACAACCGGAAGGGCGCCCGGAGGGTCGGCGATTACCTGGCGAAGCAACTCAAGCCCGGCGACAAGGTGGCCGTCATCGAGGGCCCCCCGAATGCCTTCAATGGCCAGCAGCGCGGGCTGGGTTTCGACGACGCCATGAACGCGGCCGGCATGAAGATCGTCAGTTCGCAATCCGGCTATTGGGAGACCGACAAAGCGAATCAAGTCGCCGCCGCGATCATCACCGAGAATCCGGACCTCAAGGCATTCCTCTGCGCGAACGACAGCATGGCCCTCGGCGCGGTGGCGGCCTTGCGCGCCGCCGGTAAGCTCGACCAGGTCAAGGTAGTCGGCTACGACAATATCTCCGCGGTCCAGACGTTGCTCAAGGAAGGCAAAATCCTCGCCACCGCGGACCAGCACGCCGACCAGATCGCCGTCTTCGGCATTGAGTACGCGCTGCAGTTGCTCAAGACCAAGACCGCGCCCGCCGACCGCGAGACGCCGGTGGACCTGATCACTGCTGAATCCCTTGCCGGCAAGTAGGCCATGCGCTGGCGAACGGCTCGGTCTGAGCCCTAAGTATGCAGTCAGAGTGCTGCCTCGCCCTCACCCTAACCCTCTCCCCCAGGAGAGGGAACCAGCGGTCGTCGCGTCGGGAAGCATCACGAACCCGCGAAGGTTCTCCCGTGCTGGGAGTGTTCCTCCCTCTCCCTGGGGGAGAGGGCCGGGGTGAGGACGAGCGTAAACGCCAAAGGCATGGAGGCAGTTGAGTCAATGCATTCCGCCGGATGCTTACTCCGCGTTTCCACTCTTGGAAAATCCTACGGCCCGGTTCAGGCGCTGAACGATGTGGATTTCGATTTGCGGGCGGGTGAAGTCCACGCCTTGGTCGGCGAGAACGGCGCGGGAAAAAGCACGCTCTCGCGCATCGTCGCTGGCCTGACGGCCGCGGACCGCGGGCGGCTTGAATTCAAAGGCCAGCCGTATGCGCCGGCGAATCGCAAAGACGCCGAGCGGCAAGGCGTTCACATGGTGATGCAGGAGTTGAACCTCATCCCCACGTTGAGCATCGCCGAGAACCTTTTCCTCGATTGCCTGCCCAACCGCTGGGGTTGGATCGACCGCGCCCGTTTGCGCGCGGAGTCGCAGGTCTTGCTGGAACGCGTCGGGTTGGGCGGGCTCGATCCCAACCTGCCGGTGAGCCAGCTCGGCGTGGGGCAGCAGCAGCTCGTGGAAATTGCCCGCAGCCTCTGGCGGCGCTGCGAAGTTCTGATCCTCGACGAACCAACGGCGGCGTTGACCGATCCGGAGGTCGAATTGCTGTTCGCTCTAATCCAGGGTCTGCGCGGTGCCGGTACCGGCATCGTTTACATCTCGCACCGCCTTGAAGAAATCCAGCGGATTGCCGATCGCCTCTCCGTCCTCCGCGACGGCCGGATGACCGGCACGCGCGCTGTTTCCGATGTGAGTCTCGAAAAGATTGTGCGTTTGATGGTCGGGCGGGATTTGGACTCCGAAACGCTTCACGAGTCGCGCACCGCCGGGCCAGTGGCGTTGGCAGTGCGCGGGTTGACCTGCGCCGGCTGCGTGCGCGACGTCAGCTTCGAGGTTCGCCGCGGCGAAATCCTCGGCTTCGCCGGGCTGATGGGTTCCGGCCGCACCGAGACCCTGCGCGCGGTGTTCGGGGCCGACCCGCTTGAGCGAGGCGAAATTCACCTGCACGGAAGCGAGCGCCCCGCCCGCATCCGTTCGCCACGCGACGCCGTCCGGCAAGGCATCGCACTGCTGACCGAGGATCGCAAGGCGCAGGGCTTGCTGCTGCCGCTGGCGGTTCGCGCCAACATCACCCTCGCCGCGCTACGCGCCGTTGCCGAGAAGTGGGGTCTGGTTCGCCGCGCGGACGAAGCTGGTGTTGCCCGCGATTGGGTTCAGAAGCTCGCCATTCGCTGTCACTCAGAGGAACAGCCGGCGGCCGAACTCAGCGGCGGCAACCAACAAAAAGTCGTCGTGGCCCGCTGGCTGTTCCGCGACTGCGACATCCTCATTTTCGACGAGCCGACCCGCGGCATCGACGTCGGCGCGAAGTTCGAGATTTACCGGCTCCTGAATGAACTCGCCGGCCGGGGCAAGGCGGTGATCGTGGTCTCCTCGGACCTCATGGAACTCATGGCCATTTGCGATCGCATCGCCGTGATGTCGGCGGGGCGGTTGGCCGCCACGTTCGCGCGCGGCGAATGGACGCAGGACAAAATCATGGCCGCTGCGCTCCGCGAACACCTCACGACCAAGCCGCTGTCGCGAAGCGACGACGCGCCGCCCGCCGCCCGCAACTGACCGCCCCGCCCCCGCTCAAGCCATGCAAAACCGATCTCGATGGCACGCCGGCCTCACCGAATACCTCGGCTTGGCCGCCGCGTTGGCTCTGCTGGTGCTCGTGTTCAGCCTGAGCACGCGAAACTTTTTCACGACCACCAACTTCACCACCATCGCCAACCAGATTCCCGCGCTCCTCCTGGTGGCCACCGGCATGACCTTCGTGCTCGTGCTCGGCCAGATCGACTTGTCGGTCGGCTCCGTGCTCGGCCTGTGCGGTTCGGTGCTGGGCGTGGCGATCACCCAGTGGAAATGGCCCGCCGGCCTGGCCATGCTGGCGGCGTTGGGCGCCGGCGTGTTCTGCGGCGCGTTCAACGGCGCGGTCTCCATTCGCTGGCGGCTGCCCACGTTCATCGTTACGCTTGGCGTGCTGGAAATGGCGCGCGGCGCGGCGCACGCGGTCACGCGCTCGCAAACCCAGTATCTCGGCTCCGCGATTGACTGGGTCGCCGGCACGAACGTTCTCGGCTTGTCGCTGCCGTTTCTGGTGGCGCTGGCCATCGTCGCCGCCAGCCAGTTCGCGCTCACCCGGACGGTCTTCGGGCGTTACGTCGTGGCGGTCGGCACGAACGAGGAAGCAGTCCGGCTCAGCGGCATTGATCCGCGCCCGGTCAAACTCGCGGTGTTCATGCTCACGGGCCTGCTCGTGGCATTGGCGGGCGTGATCGACACCGCGCGGTTTCAATCGGCGAACCCGAATGCGGGGCTGGGCCTCGAGTTGCAGGCGATCGCCGCGGCGGTCATCGGCGGCACCAGCCTCATGGGCGGACGCGGCTCCGTCGTCGCCACGTTCTTCGGCGTGTTGATTATTGCGGTGCTCAACTCCGGCCTCGCGGCCATCGGCGCACGCGACGAAACCAAGCGCCTCGTCACCGGCGCGGTGATCATCGGCGCGGTCATCCTCGACCAATACCGGCATCGGCTGGAGAGAGGCAGATCGACCTAAGAACCCACCTGGTGAAACTGGCATGCATTTACCAAAATCAATCGAAGACCGTCTGACTTTGGGAGCAGTTCTCCTCGCAGTGTTGGCCACGCTTTTGACGGTTCTCGGTGGATTAGTGCTGGCTTTTGACAACTCGCTCTGGCCATTGGATGCCTACGTTCTGAACGCTGGGCAGTTTCTGCATATTCTTACGGTGATATGTTCGGGAGCGGCGATGGTGTTCGGACTTCGCACCCGCCACTTGCAGGGCTTTTCTCCCGTCTCATTTTTTATCTCCACCGGAATCTTCCTGACTTCCGCCATGCTCCTTGTCCTTACTTGGCCAAGACTCTTTGTTTACGGTCTGTTTCCGCGCTAAGAACCACCTACGAACTCTCGACCGGACAGAGCCACGATATGCCAAACCGCATCCTCGTCATCGGCAGCTCAAACACCGACATGATCATCCAGCTCGACCGCCTGCCGCGGCCGGGCGAGACGATCCTGGGCGGCGAATTCGTCACCGCCGCCGGTGGCAAAGGCGCGAATCAGGCCGTGGCCGCCGCCCGCGCCGGCGGTCAGGTCACCTTCATCGCGCGTGTTGGCCAGGACATGTTCGGCAACCAGGCCATCGCTGGCTTCCGGCGTGATGGCATCGACGTGAGCCTCGTGGTCCGCGACCGCCAGGCGCCGTCCGGCGTGGCGCTCATCTTCGTCGCCAAAGATGGCGAGAACTGCATTGCCGTGGCGAGTGGCGCGAACGGACGGCTTTCGCCCGCCGACGTGCGCAAGGCAAAACCGGCTTTTGCCGGCGCCAGCGCGGTGGTGATGCAACTCGAGACGCCGCTGGAAACCGTGTTAGCCGCCGCCGAACTCGCGGCGAAGGCCCACGTGCCCGTGATTCTCAATCCAGCGCCCGCCCAGCCATTGCCCGCCAAACTGCTCAGCCGCGTCTCGATCCTCACGCCGAACGAGACCGAGGCCGACTTGCTCACCGGCGTGAAAGTCACCGACGACGCCACCGCCGCGCAGGCCGCCGCGAAGCTCCTTCAGCTCGGTGTCCAGACCGCGATCCTGACACTGGGCGCTCGCGGCGCGTTCGTGGCCTCGGCTGAGGTTCGCCAGCTCGTGCCGGGCTTCAAAGTGAAGCCGGTGGACACGGTGGCGGCGGGTGACGTGTTCAACGGCGCGCTGGCCGTGGCGTTGGGCGAAGGCCGGCCGCTGCTCGACGCCGTGCGGTTCGCCAACGCCGCCGCCGCGATTTCGGTCACCCGCCTGGGCGCCCAACCCTCCGCGCCGAAGCGACGCGAGATCGAGCGGTTGGTGCGGGGCTGAGGCGGGCCTTGGGCGGACGCGTCGGCACCAATCGCGGGGAGTGATCTCAAGCCTGCGGGCGGTCAGTCTGATCCCGAAGACTGAAGTTGAGTGGGGAGCGGACGCGTCCCGTGTGATCCCGGTGGCTGCTGACGTCAGTCAGCGGCTGCCTTTCCGCGCCGGACGCCGATAGTGGACTGGACAGTGTTTCGGCGAGCCGCCAAAACGGACACGCCAACGGCACGGGGACAGGACAGGGTTGACACGCGGGAGACAGGGCATGGTTTACACTTCGAGGTTGCGATGGGGGTGTCGGAGCCAACGGGCCGGGCGCAGGCCACCGAGGTCGGAGTCGTGAAGATGACCGATCGGCAACTTGCCCAAATGAACCGCGTGCAAACGACTGTCCAGCGCCCGCAAGCCCACGGTTTGTCCGACAAACGCCCGGCCGACGAAGCGCAAGCGTCCCGGCCATTTGATGTGCCCGCGATTGCGCCCCCGTCGCGCCACCCAGGGCTTGGGAGAGCACCAAGGCGACAAGCCCGATCGATAGACTCGGCGGCTGGCGCGAT
>JAKANS010000222.1 GCA_021823625.1 bacterium
GTCACTGGCGTTGAGGATTTTGGTGGTTTGGACAGTGCCTGGCGCAAAAAACCGTCGCGGATCGCGTCCGCGGCCCCCCCCGCGTCCCGCGCCACTTCAAAAAACACGCGTTTCCGGCCAGACACTATGTACGCAGAAGGCGCTGTTCACCTTGCCAGGCCTCGGGGTCGCCGGGTTGGCGTGGGTGATCTTCGGCGGCCCACGGGAACATCTGAAACGGCGGCTGTCCGGCGTGGGTTGGTTCTCGCTCGGCCTGCTCATCCCGTTCCTGGCGACATGGGCATGGTTCGCCACGCACCAGGCCGGATGGGTGTTTATTGAGAACAACTTCCTGTTGAACGCCCGCT
This sequence comes from bacterium, assembly GCA_021823625.1. Lineage (GTDB taxonomy): Bacteria > Verrucomicrobiota > Verrucomicrobiia > Limisphaerales > J093 > DSVZ01. The sequence continues at coordinate 348 of JAKANS010000222.1, forward strand.
GGAAGGCGGCGGAACCACCCCAGCCGTTGCTCCAACAGCTCGTCAGCGATAGTTGGCCGATCTTGCTACTGGCCGGGGGCGGGGTGCTGCTTCTGGGCCGGGACTTCGTGTCCAACGACGATCGTAGCCGCCGACGTGAGTCGGCGCTGCTATTCGAAGCAAACAGGATGCGCGGACTCACGTCCGCGACTACGAACTTCGTGCAGCGACGACCGGACTGGCTGGGACTGGTGTTTCTGGCCAGCGCCAGCGGGTTGTTGCTGGGGTTGCTGGTTATCCCGGTCGCCTACGCGCAGTATCTGCTCACGCTGCTGCCGTTGATCACCTTGTTTGCCGGGCGGTTTCTGGTTTTTCTAGCCGGCTACTTGCCTTCGGGCTTGCGTTGGGCCTACGTCGGCCTCGCGCTGATTCTGCTGCAGATCAGCCCCGTGTCCCAGGCCTTGGAGCGGGGGCATCGACGGAACGACGGTCAGCTTCGCAGCCTCGAGTTTGTCCTGACGCATACGACGCCGACGGACCAGGTCATGGATGGCTGGCGAGGGTTGGGCGTGTTCCGACCGCATGCCTGGTACTACTATTTCCTGCACCCGGAGGTGCGTGGGATGCTCCCGCCAGCCGAACTGGCGACATTCCTCGATCGGTTGGAGTCAGGCGCGGTGCAACCCAAGCTCATCGTGATGGATAACAACCTGCGGAGCTTGTCGGATCGCTTTATGGCCTTTGTACAAAGCCGTTACGAGAAGGCCGACCATGACATCTGGATTCGCAAGCCGGAAGAGTGACCGATGCCCACGCTGTCCATCATCATCCCGGTGTTCAACGAAGCGGCCACGCTCGGCGAGTTGCTGCGGCGCGTCGAGGCAGCCCCGCTGCCATCGGAATGGACGAAGGAGTTGATCATCGTGAACGACGGTTCCACCGACGGAACGGAATCGGTGGTGAACGCCTTCTGCGCCGGCAAGGGGGCGTCCTGTCCGGTGCGGCACCTCGCGCAGCCAGCCAACCAGGGCAAGGGCGCCTGTCTGCGCCTGGGCCTCGGCGCGGCGACGGGCGACGCCATCCTGATCCAGGACGCCGACCTGGAATACGATCCGCGTGATTATCACCGAATGGTGGACGCGCTGGTCGAGCAAGAGGCGGACGTTGTCTATGGCTCACGGTTTCTTTCGGGCCAACGAGTGACCGCGCCGTTCCACCGGCTGGTCAACGGGGGGCTGACGATGCTGACCAACTTCTTTAGCGGATCACGGCTGACCGATGTCTATACCTGCCTGAAACTCTTTCGAACCAATCTCATCAAGTCGATTGAATTGAAAGAGGATCGCTTCGGCGTCTGCATTGAAGTCAGCGCTAAGCTGGCCCGGAAGCCCGACCTCAAGTGGATCGAGGTTCCGGTTTCCTATAAACCGCGGACGCATCGGCTGGGCAAGAAGATCGGGATCAGGGACGGCCTCCGCGCGCTGTACTGTATCGCGAAGTACGCCCGGCGGCCCCGTAGCGTGCCTGGAAATGTGGGGCAGACATCTTGTCTGCCGGTTGGGGCGGCATCCTGCCGCCCGAATGACGGGGCGGGGACGCCCCGTGAACCGGCAGGCTGGAAGCCTGCCCTACTTTTCCAGACACGCTCTCAGCAGACAAGGGAAGGCCCGGCCGTTCCCTGGCTTTGGCTGGGCGTCACCCTCATGGGATCGCTGCTGTTGAGGGTGAGCCTGTTTGACTTCGAGAGTGTTGATTACCGGGTGTTCCTCAGCCGCTGGTATGACTTCTTCGTCGAGCAAGGGCGCTGGCAGGGCTTGGGCGCCGTGACGGTCGAGGTGGCCGATTATCCGCCGCTCTATCTCACGCTGCTCTCGCTGGGCACGCTGCTGCCGCTGCCCAAGCTGTATGCCATCAAACTGCTCTCCATCGCCGGAGATTATCTCGCGGCCGGGTTTGTCTGGCGGCTGGCCCGGACGCTGTGTCCCGACCAGCCCCGGCGCGCATGGCTGGCGGTGACGGCGTTTCTCTTTCTGCCGACCGTCGTCCTCAATGGCGCGCTCTGGGGCCAGTGCGATGTCCTGTACACGACCGGTTTCCTGGCGTCGCTGTACTATGTGATGGTGGGGCGGCCGGTGGCGGCGCTCGTCGCCTTCGGGATTTCCTGTTCGCTCAAGCCGCAAGCCGTGTTCTGGTGCCCGCTGCTGGCGGGGTTGTTCTTCAGTGGACGGTTGCCGTGGAAATGGCTGTGGATACCGCCGGCGGTGTATGCGGCGTGTGGCGTGCCGTCCCTGCTCGCGGGCCGGCCGGTGCTGGAGGTGCTCGGACACTGGGCGCTGGTGAAGAACCTGCCCGGCCTCACGCTGCACGCGCCAAACTGGTATCAATGGGTTGGCACGCAGGAGTCCGCGGTGCTCCGGATTGCCGGGATTGCGCTCACTCTTCTGGCTGCGGTGCTGTTCGTGCGTTGGGTGTGTAAGGGTCCGCCGGAAGACCTGCGCGATTCGCAGTGGCTGGCGCTCGCGGCGCTGGTGTCAGTCCTGTTTCCGCCCTTTCTCCTGCCGGGGATGCACGAACGGTACTTCTTTGCCGCCGATGTGTTGGCGGTCGTCTATGCCCTCGGTGCCGCACGCGGATGGGTGGTGGTACTGTTGATGCAGTTTGCCTCCGGGTTCGCCTATTTTTCGTTCCTGTTCGGCACGGCGCCGATCCCGGAGACTATCTTGCCCTTTGCGGTCGTCGCCGCCTTCGAGTGGCTGGTTCTTGGTCGGTTACGCCCGGTGTCAGCCCACTGCCGGACCGCCAATGCGACATAAACTGGAAGCCGAGAGCCATGTCACAATCGCAGATCAAAACAATTCGGCCCCACTCGTCATGGCGTCTGAGCCAAGCCGGCCATTGGCAGGACACAATATGATGGTTTCGATTGCCATTCCGGTGTTTAATGAGGAGAGGCAACTGGCAGCGAGCATAGCGACGCTCCACAGCTACCTTCAGCGTGAATGTCGGTTTGAGCATGAGATCGTCATCGCCGAGAACGGTTCGACGGACCGAACCTTGGACATTGCCCTGGCGTTGGCCCAGAAGTACTCGAACGTGCGGGTCGTGCATTTGGATCAGAAGGGGCGTGGCCGTGCGTTGAAGCAGGTCTGGAGTGAGAGCGCTGCTGACATCGTGAGCTATATGGACGTGGATTTGTCCACGGGCTTGGACGCCTTCCCGCCGCTGATTGAAGCCGTGGCGTCGCAGCGGTTTGACCTGGCGATCGGCTCAAGACTTCACAAGGACGCGCACACCGAGCGCGGTTGGCGGCGGGAGTACATCTCGCGCGGCTACAACCGTCTGGTGAAGGCGCTCTTCGGGATGCGCTTTCCCGATGCGCAATGTGGTTTCAAGGCGATCACGCGAACCGCCGCCCGACAACTGCTCCCGGTGATCGAAGACCCCGGTTGGTTCTTCGACACCGAACTGCTGATTGTTGCCGAGCAGTGCGGCTATCGCATTTGCGATCTGCCGGTCACGTGGATTGACGACCCAGACAGCCGCGTTCGCGTGCTCTCGACCGCCTGGGCGGACCTTAAGGGTTTGCTACGGGTGCGGCGCAATCGGCGGCGCGGGATCTACACCGACTTGAGGTTGAAGGATTCACCCAAAACGACCCCCCTTGGCTGCAACCGCGTGTGAAGGCTGACTGGATTATTCAACGTGCGCGCCTGGTGGCGAGGCAACCGCTGCTGCGGTGGTTGATCGGCTTCAAAGGGGTCTATTGGTTGGTCCTGTTGGGCGCGCTCTGGCTCGGGGATGGTTTTGACACCGGCAAGTTCTACGCTCAGGCGGCAGTGGCCCGCTGGCCACGGGAGGGCGACCCGGTGTTCGCCAGCCACTTTGGAACGTGGGATGCAGCGCATTACTTGTTTCTCGGTGAAGAGGGATACCAACCTGGGATGCCGTCGTGCGCCTTTTATCCACTCTGGCCATTGCTGGTGAGCGGGGCTTCGGGTCTGACTGGGGGCAGTCAGATGTGGGGCGGGTTGATGCTATCGAATGTCATCTCTCTGGCGGCGTGGGTGTTGTTCTATCAGCTCGCGGCTCAGCGCTGGGGCCAACGGGCTGGCAACTGGTCGCTGGCGTTCCTCCTCGCATTTCCGGGTTCGCTCTTCTTCCAATTCAACTATACCGAGAGTCTGTTTCTGCTGTTGGTGATGGGGTTGTGGTATGGGCTGGAGAAGCGGAGATATGGGGTCGCTGCACTGGCGGCCGGGTTATTGCCGTTGACGCGGGCGGTGGGGGTGTTCGCGGTGTTGCCCATTGCGTGGCATGCGCTGCGCGAGACGGGGTGGCTCAGGCAAGGAGATAGCAGACGGCAGATAGGAGGTGGGGAACGGAAGGAGGAGGACGGAGGACTGAGCACGGAAGACGGACGACGGAAGGCGGAGGACCGAGAACTCGGGCCACAGAGCAGCGGTCTGAGAGCAGAGGTCGGCAGCGGCTCGACGGAGTCTCGCCCCACCACACTCGATTGCGGAAGGCGGAAGGCGGATTTCGGATTTGGAAATCAAGAACGCCAGAAGGTTCCTGAGTCCCTGAGTTCCAAATTCAAGATTTCGGATTGCGGATTTCGTTGGTCGCCTTGGCTGCTGCTGGCGGCGCCGCTGATTGGGTGGGGATGCTATCTTGCGCTGATGTGGCATTGGACGGGGAATCCGTTCGAGGGGTTTGAGGCGCAGAAACATTGGGGCGTGCATTCGGTCTGGAATCTGGTCAATGTGCCGAAGTTTGTCATCGGTTTCTTCACGCCCACCCAATGGCACGCTTTCACCGGGTCGCTGCTGGACCGGTGCGTGTTTGTGCTGTTGCTTTACACGCTGCCGGTGCTCTGGCGGTTGGACAAAGGGCTGTTGGTCTGGACGTATTGGCTGGGTATTCTGCCGGCGATGAGCGGCACGTTTACCAGCTACTCGCGGTTTGCCTCGTGCGCGTTTCCGATGTTCATCGCGCTGGGAGCGTTCCTAAGCCCGAAGATGGAAGATGGAAGCTCGAAGATGGGGGCTTGGCTGCGCTGGGGCTTGCTGGCGGTGTTCGCCGTGCTCCACGTGGTGCTGGTCTGGCGGTTTGTGAACTTCCGCTGGGCAGGATAAACTGCAACAACTCAAGTCAACCACGAATGGACACGAATGGACACGATGGCTGCACTCGCACCTCTTCAGGGTGCGCGTCTGCCCCGCGGGTCGCGCCCCCAGAGCGGCGCTCGCCGACTCGCTGGCCCTGGGCTGGTCCACAGGCACCCTCTCGGGGCGCGTTTCGTCGGCGTCGCGGCTATTCGCGTTCATTCGTGTTGATTCGCAGTTCCCATCATGGCTTCACTTTGATCGAACTCCTGGGAGTCATTGCGATTATTGGAGTGCTGGCGGGCATGTTGTTGCCGGCCTTGTCGGCCGCGAAGCGAAGGGCGCGGTCGGTCCAGTGCTTGAGCAACCTCCGTCAGCTCGGAATCGCAGTACGCCTGTATGCGGATGAGAACGAGGGGAGCCTGCCGGTGGCGCGGGCGTTTCGGGACTCGCAAACCAATGCCTCGAATGGGATGTCGGCAATTCAAGAGGTCTTGGCCACTCACGTGAGTGGGGCCAGCAATGTGTTCAAATGTCCGGAAGACCGCCAGGGCGTGTTCGGGCGCGTAGGGTCCAGCTACGAATGGAACGTCGCGGTGAACGGGCGCCTGCTGCATCGGATAGGACAGGCGCCGGGCGACCAGAGCGCCAGCACGGTGTTCCTGTTGCGGGACCGCGAAGGCTGGCACGCGCGAGGTCGAAGGAACGCGGTGTTCGCCGACAACCATGCCGGCCCGGAGCCTCGATGAAAACGCGCGGCATATTGGTTCGCAGTCGTGCTTCGGGTAGCACAGGCGACTCGCCTGTCCGGTCCGGCGACCCGCCGGACGGAACGGGAGGAACGACTCGAGCCAAGGGGAATGACCTTGCAGTAACGTCAGTCGCCGCGGTTCCGCTCGGCGAGTCGCCGAGCGGAGCGGGCGGGTCGCCCGCGCTACCGCTTTTCTCTACACGCCCTCATTGGTGTTCATTCGTGTCCATTCGTGGTTGTCGTAGCGCGTTCACCTTGATCGAACTGCTGACGGTGATTGCCATCCTCGGAGTTCTGGCGGGACTGGTGTTGGAGGCACTTTCGACGGCCCAAGGGCGCGCCTACCGGATCGCCTGCGTGTCGAACCTCAAGCAGTTCGGCGTGGCGCTGCAACTCTACGCCAACGACCACGACGACCGGCTGCCGCCCAATGCCGACGGACGCGAAGAGGCGCTGGGCGCCAAGTGGGTTGAAGGCTGGCTGGGTCTGCCGGGACCGGACTGCACCAACACGCTCTACCTGCGGCGGAGTCTCCTGGGGCCGTATGTGGGCGATCCGAAACTCTGGCGCTGTCCCTCGGCCGAGCCGGTGAAGGTCGGCAGCGTGACGATGCCGCGGGTGCGAACCGTCTCGCTCAACTGCTTCATGGGCTCGCCGGTAAGGAGCCCGGTGGCGACAACCTATCTTCGCCTCGCCGAGGTCACTCAACCTTCGCCGGCGGAGACGATGACTTTCATAGAAGAGCGGGTGGAAACAATCAACGACGGTTCCTTCGCGTTGCAATGGGATTTCGACGCCGCACAGCCCGGCCAATGGGTTCTGCGGGACAAGCCGGGCATGCGGCATAGCCGCGGCGCGAACCTGACGTTTGCCGACGGACATGTGGAACCGCATCGCTGGCACGATGGGCGGACAGTCAAAGCACCCCGCAATGATGCGCCGATGCCGGGCAACTCGGACGTGCTCTGGATGCAACAGCACGCGACGTGGAGGGCGGGGAAGGAGTAGGGACCACGGACCAGAAACCAGGGACCACGAACTACTGACAACGGACCGCCTGGCCATTGCCGAATGTTGAATGTCGAATGACCAGTCTCATCCACAATGCTGTGCTTTCGCCGCGGCTGCGGCAGTTCGTCAAGTTCTGCCTGGTTGGTGGTAGCGGCGTGGTCGTGGACATGGCGGTGCTGCACGTGCTCGCGGTCTGGCTGGGCTGGAACGTTGCGCTGAGCAAGGTGGGCTCGGCAGAAACCGCGATGCTCAATAACTTCCTCTGGAACGAGGTGTGGACCTTTCGTGAGGCGTTGCGCGAATTCCGCCCGGGAGGGACAAGTTCCACCTTGTCCCTGCTGCACTGCAGGGCCGGGGTGGAACCCGGCCCTCCCGGGTTCACGACCACAAGGGGCGTTCTCGCGCGCGGTGCGCATCGCGGCGCGCTGCGTCGGCTCTGGCGATTCCACGCCATTTGTGGCGCGGGGATTGGGTTGGCGGTGCTCTTTCTTCACCTGTTCCACATCTGGCTTGGATTCAACTTGTACGTGGCCAATCTGCTCGCGATCGGGTTGGTGACGCTCTGGAACTTCGGGCTGAACGCTCGCTGCAACTGGCGCGTCGGGCCGTAGCCGCTTTGGCGAGGTTCGCGTGTTTCGCGGGCCATCAGTTGTCTGGCTGCGGCTCAGCAGATTCCCTTTGTCGCGCCGCAGGGCTGCGCTAGCATCTGCGCAGATGCTTGGCACTGGACTTCTCAAAGGCATGGTGGAAACGGCGCGGAACTTCATGGGCAGTTACCACGATCCGGCGCGGCTGCCGACGGTCGAGTACCCGGAGCAACGCCTGCCCCTGCCGGAGAACGCCCGGAGCTTCCCGATGCTGGTCTTCGATGGCGACGATCCCGAGCAGGGCCTGCGCTGCGTGGCCTGCAAGATTTGCGAAAAGGAATGTCCGCCCCAGTGCATCTACATCGTCCTGGAGCGCGACGCGCGCGGCAAACCGCAGAAGCACCCGCAGGTCTTCGATCTCGACCTCGCGGTGTGCATGAGCTGCCAGATTTGCGTGGAAGTCTGCCCCTTTGACGCCATCAAAATGGACACCGCCTTCGAGTTGAGCGCCACCGACCGCTTCGGCGGCCTGTTGCTGCACAAACGCGACCTCGTCCGGCCGAACGCCTACTATCGCCAACTCCACCCTGCCGAAGCCGCCGAGACCGACGCGCGCCTGGCTGCCGAAGCCGCCAAGGCCCAGGCCAAGGCCAAACCCAAGCCACCTGCCGCCGGCCCGGCTGCACCAACAAAGGCCACCGCCGAAAAAGTGGCGT
>JAKANS010000041.1 GCA_021823625.1 bacterium
GTCTCCACGATGAACGCGTAAAAGGCGGTGACAGCCGCGGCTTCCACGGGCGTGGCCCAGCCGCTGAACAAGGCCACCAGCGCCACCACCGGGATGAGCAATTCCCACTTGGCGGCCCACACCGTTGCCCAGGCGGTCCGCGCGTCGAATGCCCGCTCGCGTTTCTCGTGCTTTGGCCCGCAGGCCACGCCCCAAATGGCGGCCATCGCCATCATCAGCAAACCCGGCAGCAGGCCGCCCTGGAACATCTGCTCGATGGTCACGCTCGTGGCGCCGCCGCTGCTGGCGACGATGGCGTAAAGGATCGGCGGCAGGCACGGCGGGAACAACAGCCCCAACGAACCCGCGCCCGACAGCAGCCCCAGCGCGTTGCGCTCGCGGTAGCCGGACGAAATCAAAATCGGCATCAGGAGTCCGCCCAGCGCGATGATCGTCACGCCGGACGCGCCGGTGAACGAGGTGAAGAAGGCGCAGAGAAACACCGTCACGATGGCCGGCCCGCCGCGCAGTTGGCCGAACCAGGCGTTGAACAGCGCCAGCAGCCGCCGCGCCGCGCCGCCTTCGGCGAGGAAATAGCCCGCCAGCGTGAAAAGCGGAATGGTCGGCAGCGTGGGATTCACCGTGAGCCGGTAATGATTCAACGGCACGGCGGCCACCGGGTCGCCGCCGCCCCAAATCAAGATCAGCGCGGCGCCGCCCAGCGCCGTGAACAGCGGCGCGCCCAACGCCGTCGCCAGCAGCAGCGCGATGATTCCCGGCCACTGCATTTTTTCCGGCGAGATCGGGGACCACACACCGACGGCCACCACCGTCGCCCCAATCGCGAGGGTCACCAAACGCCCGCGCCACGTTTTGCCCCCAAACCAAATCACCCGCACGGCGATCAACGCGAAGCCCACGGTCAGGAGCGCCTGCACGGACCACAGCGGCACGCCGTAGGCGAGCTCCTTGCCCAGACGTTTCGTGGCCAGTACGAACTCGACGCTGGCCCCGCAAAGCAGCGCGCTGATGGCCGCCGCAAAGCCGCTGCTGAACGCCACCGCCACCGACTTGAACCGGCCCTTGAGGTAGGTGGTGAACGTCGAGAGCGCCAGCAGGCGGTTCTCCCGCGCCGCCAGTGCGCCGCCCAACATGCTGATCACCAGCACCAGGTGCTGCACGAGGGTGGCCGAAGCCGGCACGCCCGACTTGAAAAGCTTCCGCAGCGCGATTTCCAGGCAGGGCAGCAGCACCGCCGCCGCCAGCGCCGCCACCACCAGGAGATTCTCGCCCCGCCGCAAAGCGTGCAGCCAGGTTGGCTGGGCCGGTTTCTCGGCGATGGGCTCGAGGGTGGGAATCGCGGCACTCACGAACGGGTCTCCCGTTTGAGCGGGGTCACGGCGAGCGACCGGCGGGTCGGCTGGACCGGCCGGAAGAAACCATCGTGGCCACGCGTTGACTGGCGATCACGCATGGCGCGATTCATAGCACCGGCAGCACACCCGGTGCGAATTGAAAAACCAGCGGCCAACATGTGCGGACCGGGCGCACGACGCGCAACTCCCGACCACGATTGCCGGCACGCGGGCTGCTGCCACGTGACAGCCGTCATGGAATTCAAAACGTGCTACGCGCCAATGCGTACGGTCGATGGCCACCTTTGTCTTTCCTTTTTCGGTTGGCCTGATATAGCCGCGCGAATGCTCTCAAGTCAGGTCGCCATTCTTGCGCCGCTTTCGGGCGAACGCCCGCCTTCGCCGCGGTCCACATCGGTTTCACGCCGCATTCGTTTTCGGTTGCGTGCGCTCGCTGTGGGTTGTCTGTGCTCGCTGGCGATGGCCGCCGGCGGCCTGGCGGCACCGGTTCGGCCCGACCGGATTCCCGTGGCGGAGACGCTCGGCCCGCGCCAACTCGCTTCGTCGCCGGTGCTCCGGCCGGTCCGGCTCAAATCCGGCACGTTCGTGGGAGCAGGCGACCTGGCGGCGAACCTCGCCAACGCGTTCGCGGTTTCGCCCGGCGCGGGGCGGGTACACGTGCTGGTCCAGTTCGGCCGGCTGCCCACCACCGCCGCGCGGGAGCGCCTGGCCAATGCCGGCATCGTACTGCTGGATTATTTGCCCGACCGCGCCTTCTTCGTGAGTGTCCCGCGCAGTGCCGATCTCGCCCTGCTGGCGGCCGCGGGGGCGCGGTGGTTGGGCCCGATTTACCCGGAAGACAAGTTGTCGGCCACCCTCGACGCCGGGACGCCCGGCGTTTGGGCAACGTTGCCGGACGGTACGGTGAAGCTGCGCGCGCGGGTGTTCGCAGACGTGCCGCTCGCCGAGGCAAAGGCTGCGGTCTCGGCAACTGGCGCGGTCGTGACGACCGAAATGGCGTCCACGCGGCAACTGGAAATCCAGGTGGCGGCGGGCGCGGTCGGATCGCTGGCGGCGCTCGACGCGCTGCGCTGGATCGAAGAAGTGCCACCGCCGATGGAGACGTTCAACGACGGCGTCCGCACAAACACCCAGGCCTATCTCGCGCAAGCGGCGCCGTATGGCCTTTCGGGCACGAACGTCGTGGTCGCGATGTGGGACGCGGGTTGGGTGGACTTCGCGCATCCGGATTTTGGCGGCCGCGTGAAACCAGGCGAGGCGGACGTGCCGGCGAAGAAGCATGCGCACTCGACGCACGTCGCGGGCACGCTGGTGGGCAGCGGAGCCGCCAGCGAGGCGCGCGGGGGCACGCCGTTTCAATGGCGGGGCATGGCCCCCGGCGCGACGCTGATCTCCTACGATGTCGATACGGGACCGTTGATCGACGAGCATCGCGACGCGCGGGAGCGTTTCAACGCGGTGATCTCGCAGAATTCCTGGGGTCTCACGCTCAGCCAGTTCTTCGGGAATTGCCACCTGTTGGGCGATTACACCAGCACCGCGCCCGACTATGACCACCTGGCCACCGGCCTTTACGGGGACCCTTACCTGGTGGTGTTCGCCGCCGGCAACGCACGGGGGCGTCGCGACCAGAACGGTTGTCCCTCCGATGACTATTCAACCATCGGCGTGCCCGCCACGGGCAAAGACATGATCACGGTGGGAGCCATCAACTCCGACGACAACTCCATGACCGTTTTCAGCAGCTGGGGACCGACGGACGACGGCCGCCTGAAACCCGAAATCGTCGCGCCGGGCGACGAGGCGGGCGGCGATGGCGGCATCACTTCAACGCAACCGAACGAGACATACGGCGTCCTGGCGGGCACCTCCATGGCGGCGCCTGTGGTTTCGGGCGCGGCGGCGCTCCTCATCGAGGATTACCGGGCGCACTACAACAACCAGACGCCCTTGCCGGCGATGGTGAAGGCTTTGCTCGCCCATACCGCGGCGGACCTGAGCGACGGCAGCAGCGGGTACCAACCGGGGCCGGATTACGCGACCGGCTACGGCCGCATCCAGGTCAAGGACGCGGTGGACCAATTGCGCTCCGGCGGGGTGCTGGTGGGTGTGGTAGCGCCGGGCGACAGTGCGGTCTATACGCTGGACGTGCCACCGGATACCGCCTCGGTGAAGGTGACGCTGGTCTGGGACGACGTGGCCGCCGCCGAAAACGCCGCCAAGACGCTGGTCAACGATCTGGACCTGGTCGTGACCGATCCGAACGGCACGCGGCATTACCCCTGGACGCTCGACCCGGCGCACCCCTCGGCGCCTGCCGTGCGGACTCGTGAGGATCATGTGAACGTGATCGAACAGGTGCTGGCGGACACGGACGTGGTGGCTGGCCAGTGGACCATCGCGGTCGCGGGCACGGACGTGGCGTCGGAGGAACCGCAGAAATTCGCACTGATCTTCACGCCCGCCGTGATGGCAGTGACGCCGTTGTTGGCGATGGAAACAGCCCGGTTCAGCGACGCCAGCGGCAACGGCAACGGCGACGTGGACCGCGGCGAAGTGATCGAAGAAGAGGTCGTCTTGCGCAACACCGACGGACCGGGCGTGTCCAACGTGACCGCGCGCCTCGTCACCGATTCGCCCGCGGTGCGCCTGTTGCAGGCCGACGCCGCTTACCCGCCGCTGCTTTCCGGCGCGACTGCCACGAACCTGGTTCCTTTCAGTTACCGGGTGAGCAAGGACGCCGAGTGCGGCCAGCAGATCGTTTTCCAGCACCTCACCACCGTGGGGGAGAGGCAGTACACGAACGTGTTTACGCGCGCGGTCGGGCGCCTGGAAGTGACCAATGTCACCAGCCGGGTGTTCGCGGCCACGAACGTGCCGCTGCCCATCCCGGACATCAGCTCCGTGACTTCGGTCTTGCCGGTCACCGTGACCGGCATGGTCCTCGGCGTGAAAGCGAAGGTGCGGGTGGATCACACCTGGCTCGATGATTTGGACATCCGGTTGCGCCATCCCGACGGCACATCGGTCACGCTCCTCAGCCACATCGGCGATTCGAGCGCGAACCTCGGCACGGGAGATTGCGGGACGGAGGTTGCCTGGACCCAGTTCGACGATGCCGCGAGCCAGGGCATCCGCGACGGTGCCGCACCCTACGTGGGAACGTTCCTGCCCGACGAACCGTTGGACGTCCTGACCAACCGCCCCCTCGCGGGCAACTGGCGACTTCGGATCGCGGACACGAGTCTGGAGGACATTGGCACCTTGCTGTGCTGGCAATTGGAGATTCAGTACGCGGAAGTCGGGTATCGCTGCGAATTCTTCAACCAAACGCCCGTCGCGCCAGACCATGAGGCCCTGGCCTATTACGGGCTTTCGTCGTGGCTGACGCTCCAGGCAACGGATCCGGACGAAGACCCGCTCGCGTTCGCGATCGTGACGCCGCCAGTGCACGGCAGCTTGAGTGATTTCGATTCCGCCGCGGGCACCGTCCGCTACACGCCTGACACGGGCTACCAAGGCCCGGACAGTTTCACGTTCACCGTGAATGACGGTTACGTAACCAGCAGCCCGGCCACCGTGAGTGTCGATGTGCGGCCGCCCACCTCCGACCTGGCTGTGAGCCAGACCGTGGAGCCCGCCGCGCCGATTTACGGAGAAACCTTCACCCTGACGGTCACGGTCACCAACCGCGGTCCCAACACCGCCCAGGCGGTGTGGCTGACCAACGCCCTGCCGGCGGGCCTCGAACTCCTTTCCGCCGTGGTCAGCCAGGGAACCCTCGTGACCAACGCCACCCAGCTCGTCGCGCAACTCGGACAACTCGGCGAATCGTCGGAAAGCCGCAGCGCGGTCCTGACGCTGACCGGGCGGGTTCCGCTGCCCGGGTGGGTGACCAACCTTGTCACCGCCGGGGCCGGTGAAGTCGAGCCCACGCCCGACGACAACCTGTCGAGCCTTGCCTTCCCGATCCTCGAAACCGCGGACCTGGCGCTGACCTCCCAGGCGGGCGGCGACCCCACGCCGGTGGGCCAACCATTTTCGGTGGCGCTGACCGTGACCAATGCCGGGCCGTACCTGGCCAGCAATGTCGTGGTGCGTAGCGAACTGGCGGCCGGGCTGGAGCTGGACTCCGCCACCACCAGTCAGGGCGATTGGACCAACGACCACGGCGTGTTTCTCGGCCGCCTGGGCGATCTGGCCGTGGGTGGCGCCGCGTCGCTCCAACTGAACCTCGTCCCCGATGTCCTCGGCCTGGTGACGAACCGGGTCACGGTGACCGCCGATCAGCCGGACCCGAACGCCGACGACAACGCCACGGAAGCGTTCACCACCGTCCGGCCGGTGACCGACCTGGCATTGAGCTGGCAGACGCCGCCAGCACCGGTCGCGCTGGGACAGATGTTTACGAATGTGGTGACGCTCACGAACCGTGGCCCGGTCGCGGCCAGCGAAGTCGCCGTCAACCTCGCGTTGACGCCCGGAGCGGAGTTCGTGCAGGTCACCGCCACTGAAGGCACACCCACGCAAGACGCGGGCGTGGTCACCTGGCCGGTCGGCGCGCTCGACGCGGCGGGCGAACAGTCACTGGAACTGGTGTTGCGCGCGAGCAGCCTGGGGCTGTTCACCAACACCGCGGCCGTTTCCGCTTACGAATTCGATCTGTTGCCCGCGGACAACACCGCCGCCGCCATCACCGACGTGCGTTCCGACACCGATCTCGCGGTGGGTCTGGAGCCGCCCGCGGGCCGGATCGCGATCGGCCAGGCCACCCGGTACACGCTCTCGGTCACCAACCTGGGGCCGAACCCCGCCACGCAGGTCACGCTCGTTCACGAATTGCCCGCGAGTTTCGCGTTGCTCTCGCTGACCGCCAGCCAGGGGGCCGCGACCAACGAAGCCGGCCGCGTGTCCGCCGCGCTGGGCGATCTGGCCGTCGGCGAGGCCGCCAGCGTGACCGTCGAGGTGCAACCGCAGACCGCGGGCGGGTTCACGAACACGGTCGAAGCGGCGGCGTTCGAGGTGGACCTGGCCGCGGACAACAATGTCGTCGTAGCGGCGTTCCTCGTCGAAGAGCCGGCGGATCTGGAAATTCAAATGTCCGCGGCGCCCGCCCAAGTCGTGTATGGCGGTGAGGTCGAGTTTCTGCTGGTGGTCACCAACCACGGACCGTACGCCGCCACCGGCGTCAGCGTGACCAACACGTTGCCCGCCGGGCTGACCGGCGGCGCCGCGCAAAGCACGGAAGGCACGGCCCAGCTCGAGTTGAATCGCGTCGTCTTCAACTTCGGCGAACTCCCGGTGGGCGGCACCGCCACGGGTTTGGTCCAGACCGTCGCGGCGCAGTTGGGCTGGCTGACCAACACCGCCGCCGTCGCCGCCGAGCAACCGGACCCGATGCCCGAGAACAACCTGGCGACGGTGGCGGTCGAAGTGCTCCCGGCAGTGGACCTGGCGATTGTCCAGACGCTGACCCCTGCGCCCGCGGCAGTGAACCACGACATGCGCTTTGAGATCACGGTCACCAATCGCGGCCCGCAAACCGCCACGGGTTTGACCCTCACCGACCCGCTTCCGGAAGGTTGGGACTTCATCGCGGGCCAGAGCGAAGGCGGAACGTGGGATTTGGTGGACCGGACCGTCGTTTGTACTCTGGCCGACCTGGCGCCGGAAGGGACGGCCACGGTTAATCTGATTTTGCGCGCGACCGCGGTCGGCGACTTCACCAACACCTTGACCATTGCCGCCGTCCAGACGGAGTTAAACGGCGAGGACAACACGGCAAACCTGGCCGTGACCGTTCAGGAAGACGCCGATCTGGCCCTGACTTGCAGCGCCAGTCCCGCCTCGCCGCTGACCGGTGAACCCATCGTGTTCGTCCTTTCCGTCACGAACCTGGGACCGTTCGCCGCCACGAACGTGGTCCTCACCGATTCGCTGCCACCGGCCGGGGCGCTCGCCTCGGTGAGCGTCACGCAAGGCGAATGGGACGCCACCAACCAGATGGTCCAGGTCCGGTTGGGCGACCTCGCGGTCGGCGCCGAGGCCACGGTCACCCTCACGGTTGCGGCGACGGCTTCGGGCGGATTCACCAACCTCGCTCAGGTTTCGGCGTCTCAACCCGATGTGGTGCCGGACAACAATCTTTGCGAAACGGTGGTCGAGGTCCGGCCCGCGGCCGACCTGGGCATTTCCAAAGTGGTCACGCCGGACCCCGCCGCGTTGGGCGTGCCGCTGGAGTATTTCCTGACCGTCACCAACCGTGGCCCGGATGCCGCCACGGACGCAGTGTTGACCGAGCAGATCGACGCTGCTCTGGGCTTCTCCTCGGTGGCCACCAGCCAGGGGCTCTGGCGCCTGACCGCAGACGGGCTGACCTGGGAAATCGGCAGCTTGCCGCCGGGCAGCAGCGCCACCTTGGATCTGTTGGTCACCCCCACGGTGGCCGGGATGGTGACGAACGTGGCCACCGTCACCGCGGCGGAAACCGATCCGGTCCCGGACGACAACCGCGTGGAATTGGCGACCTCGGTCCGTCCGCCGGCGGATCTCGCCCTGACGCTCGACGAACCGGGGTCGCCGCTGATCGCCGACCAGCCGACCAGTTCCACGTTCACCGTGACCAACCTCGGCCCATCCACGGCCACCAGCGTCGTGTTCGTCCATCCGTTGCCGGCAGCCTTTCAGCTCGACGCCTTGACGCCCAGCGATGGCGAGGCCACCAACGACGCCGGCTTGGTGCGCTGGCAACTGGCCGAACTGCCGGCCGGCGCGGTGGCCACCCTCCGCCTGGACATCACGCCGCAAAGCGCGGGCCTCGTGACCAACGCGGCCTCGGTCGCGGCTTTCGAGGCCGACCTCGATCCGACGAACAACCAAGTCGAAGCGATCGGGCAGGTCTTCAACCAAGCCGAGCTGGCGCTGACCTTCACCGCCGCTCCCGCCACGCTGCTGTTGGGCGAAACAGGAACCTTCGAGCTTACCGTGACGAACCGGGGACCGCACCCGGCCAGCGCCGTGATCCTCACTAACGAACTGCCCGCCGGCCTGGCCCTGTTGACCGTGGAGGCCAGTCGCGGGACGGCAGAGACGAACGGCACGGAGTCGGTGTTGAACCTGGGCGAAATGGCGATGGGCGAATCGGCCACGGTGACTTTGACGGCTACGGCGGTTGGCTTGGGTCGCCAGACAAACACCGCCGGCCTCAGCGCGCCGGAATTGGACCTGCACCCGGAGGACAACTTCGCGACGGTCGTGGTGGAAATGTTGCCCGGCGCCGATCTCCGGCTGATGCAGCAGATCGTATCCGGTCCCGCCCTGCTGGACCAGCCGCTGCGTTACCTTTTGCAGGTCACCAACGCCGGGCCGAACGCGGCCAACCGGGTGGTCGTGCACGACCTCGTGCCACTCGACACCGAGTTCCTGAGCGCCGAGATGACCGACGGGACGTACGCGCTCGACGGGCGCGACTTCTATTTCCAACCCGGCACCCTCGAAGCCGGCGCCGCCGCCGCGGCCACGCTCGTTTTGCGGCCGCTCAGCCTGGGTACGATCACGAACACGGCCAACGCCTTCGCGGCCGAAGGGGATCCGAATCCGAACGACAACCTGACCGAAGTGGTTTCGGTGGTCCAGTTGGGCGCCGACCTTGCGCTCCAACTGGCGCCGCCGCCGGCCACCGTGCTCGTCGGGGAATCCTTCGAGTACGACCTGGTCATCACCAACCGTGGTCCGCACGAGGCCAACGCCGTGGAACTCCGCAACGAACTGCCCGGACTGGCCTCGTTGACCGCGGTGGAAATCAGCCAGGGCGATTGGGAACAGAGCGGGGACACTGTGCTCGCGCACCTCGGCAACCTGGCCGTCGGGGCCCAAGCCACGATCAAGCTCAGCCTGGTCGCCACCGACGTCGGGTCGCTGGCGGGCACATCCTCGGTGGTGGCGACGGAATTGGATCCGAACCCGGCCGATAACGTGGTTGACGAAGTCACCGTCGTCCAGGCGGGCGCGAATCTGTCGGTGACCCTGGAGGCCGACCAGGCGCACGTGATCGCTGGCCGGCTGTTGACCTATGGCCTGTTCGTGACGAACCAAGGCCCCAACGACGCCGTGGGCGTGCTGGTTACCAACCGTTTGCCGGCGGGCGCCCAACTCCTGTCCGTGGAAGCCACGATCGGCCGTTGGCAGGAACAAGACGGTGCCCTCGTCGGCGAGCTGGGCATCCTGCCGCAGGGCGGCGCCGCCTTCGCCACGCTGGTGGTGCAACCCCGCGAAGCCGGCAACCTGACGAACACCGTCTCGGTGAGCACTCTTTCCGCCGACCCGGACCTGGCGGACAACGTGGCGGAGAACGTCACCCGCGCCTACGCCGAAGCGTTCCTGCTCGTCACCAACGAACCGGTGCCGGCCAGCGTTCTGCTGAGCAACCGGGTTCAGGTCGCTTTCGTGGTGACCAACCGGGGCGACCAGGTGGCCCCTGCCACCCAGATGTTGGTGGCCTTCTCTTTGAACACGGACCTGCTCGCCGCGGACCTGGACGGCGGCGATTATTACCTCTCCGCGCCGGGGGTCGTTTGCACACTGGGCGACCTTCCCCCCGGCGGCACCGCCCGACTGACCGTGGATTTGCAGCCCATCCGGCTGGGCCAGCTCGTCGGCCAGGCCACGCTGTTTTCGCCCGCGGCCGACCCGGCCAACCCCAGCCTGGGTTCGCGGATCGAGACCAAGATCGTGAACACGCCCACGCTCTACGCCGAACGGAACGGCAACCGGCTCGTGTTGTCCTGGCCCACGGCGGCGGCCGGCTTCGAACTCCAGTCCACCGATGACCTCATCCGGCCGGACTGGCAGTTGGTGCGGAATCCGGTGGTGATCGATGGCGATCGGGTGACCGTGGAAGTGAAACTCTCGGGAGCCGGGCGGTTTTACCGTCTGCACGAGCCGGGAAGTTGAGCGGCGGCCTCGGCGGTCCGGCAGGCGCCACTTTACAACCGCAGTTTCCGCGGCACACTTCCGCCGGTTTATGAGTTACGACCAATTCTGGAGCATCTTCACGATGCCGATCGGCTTGATGATCTGCTTTACACCGCTTGTCATTGCCTGGTTGATCGCCGAGAGGAAGACCCCGCCGGCAAAGAAGAATCCCCCGGCCAAGGCCAAGGCCAAGGCCAACCACTGACCGTCCGGCTTCGGCCGCGACTGCGGCGCCAGGGAGCGGTTCGCGGCGGAACGGAGTTGCCGGGCCGACATAGGACGGTGAACTTCGAAGCGGCTGGGACTTGAGGGGCTTTTACCACCTGCCGTGTGGCCGGTTCGGTTCAACCCGAACTCCGCAGTTGGACGGGGACCGCACGCGGCCCGCGTGCAACTTTCAGTGGCCCGCCGAAAAGGCCAGTTCCCGACCTCGCTTTCGCGCTGCGCTGGCTTGGGTTGCCACGCAGACGGGGTGGAAAAGAGCGTTTAAGCCTGCCCGGCGAGCCACCGGACAGCACACACCCGCGGCGTATTGCTCCCTAATTTCGAGTTCGGGTTTAACGTGTTGAAGCGGTTTTCCAGTTAGCGCCACCGGACGCTGAGGACGGCGAGGATCTGGTGGGCGGTGTAGTCTCGGAGGTGGCCGCTCGAAGGCTCGTCGTACGCGAAGTGGCCGTATTGCAGCCGCGCCGTGGTTGATTTGCTGAGCTGCCGCGTAATTCCTACCCGGACGCCGTGACGGTCGTAGTCAAGGCCGAGGGGCAATCCTCCCTCGACGTTGTGCTGGCCGTAGCGCGCCTGCGAAAACAGGTAGTTGGCCGTCAGGTCGGTCTTCTGGTCGAGGAGGCAGGTCACGTTCGCCAGCAACGAGCAGAGGTCGCCGCGGTACGGCGCCACGGCGAGGCTGCCGTTATCGGCGGTCGTCGTCTCGGTATGCTGATAGGAGACCGTGCCGCCGAAGTAAACGCGCCGGACGGGCGTAAGAGTGAAGTTACCGCTGACGGTGTGGCTGAGGTAACGGCCGGCATAGAGCCGGCCACCGGGCGTGGCGTCCGGGCCCACGTCGTCGGGCGAGGTCGCGCCGGTGGTGGTCCGGTAATCGCTGTCGGCGAACTGGTAGGTGAAGGTCGAGCGCCACCACCTCAGCGGCGACCAGACCACGCGGGCCTCGACTTCATCCGCGACGATGCGGCGTTGTTGGATGAACCCGGGGTAGGCGCTGTCGCGCTGGTCGAGCGGATAATCGTAATCGGTCTGCCGGTCGCGGTGCCGGTAGTGACCGCCGAAGGAGACGGTCCGCCACGGCGAGGAGTTGAATCCCACGCGGAAATCCTGCCAGCGCGCCGCCGCCTCCGAGCCGAGGTCGAAGGCGTGCGGTCCGTTGTCCTGATTCGCGTCGCGGGTGTAGTCGTCCTGGCTTAACCGGGCCTCGGCGAACAAGGCGGTGAACGGCAGGCCGGCGTAGCGGATCAGGAGGTTTTCCTCGGCGCCCGCCAGGTCCAACGTGGAGCGCTCGGTTGCCGGAATGCGGAAGATGCCGGCGGTGGGATCGGTCGGATCGATGACTTCATCGAGGTTTACGTCGCCAAAAGTATCCTGGCGTTTCCACTGACCTTGCACGGCCGCGGTGGCCATGAGGGTGGGGAGAAGGCGGAACTGCGAACTCGCATCCGCCACCTGCCAGACTTCGTCGAGCAGGATGCTGTCTGTGGACCACGCACTGCCGGAGGCGGGTTGCCCGGCGGCGTCGCGCGGCGCGAGGCTGGCGGCGCTATCCCCGTCGAGCCAGGAATACCGATAGCCGACCCCGGCGAGCCACCAGGGCGTCAGTTCCTTCTGCGCGGTGAAGTCGTTGGCCACCTGCGTGTGCTGGTGTTCCTCGCTGACGCGCATCGTGAGCTCCGGCGCACCGCCGCCTGCCGGCACACTGAGCGCATCGGTGCGGGCGGTGTTGAGACGGTAAAACTCCAGTCGCAACCGGTCTTCCAACTGGAACCCCTGGACATTGTACGAAACACCCAACTTTACCACGTGGGTGCGTTCGTCCCGTTGTTCCACAGACGGATAGATATTTCGCGCGTCGGCGTAAGCGCCACTGGGCGCGTTGACAGCGCCCCAGGTGAGCATCGATTTCGCGCCGTCCGCGAAATGGTACTCGTAGCCCAAAACGAGTTTCGGCCAGTTGGGCAGTGTGAGGCCCACGTTGGCCCAGGCTTGCCCGACATCCAGATGCAGATCGTCGCCGAGCCGGTACAACGGCGGGGCGAAGGCGCCGTCGTAACCGCCGGCGTCGGCGTCGTACCGGCGGAACTGCTCGAAGCCCGTTTCGACAAAGCCCAAGTCGGGGCGGCGGAACGCGAGCGCCACCCGGTAATCGTCGCGGCTGACCTGGCCTTCGGCCGAAACCGAGCGACCGTCCGGGTAGGTTTGCCGATACTCGAACTTCTCGATCCCGCCGTTCCAACCGTCCGGCTGCCACTCGAGCTCGCGGAACTTCGCCTTGTCGCCATGCACCGTCGTCCACGAAATGACCGGTGTGAGTGTCCAATTCGTGACCAGGTTCGCGACCACCGGCGTGTTGTCCCACCTGGCGCCCTGATCGATCCAGGCCCGGAGCAAGGCCACCTGGTTGGTGGTCAGCGGAGCGCCTCTCCCGTCCGGCGGCATTTCCATGTCGGGCACGAGCCGGGCGACGTAGTGGATCAGCGGGCTTTGGGCGCTGTTACCGGGGAGGATGTCCACGCCGTGGGCGCCGCCTTTGAGGGCGGTCTCGCGCTGGGTCAGGCGGAACTGCGACTTCGGACGCTCGGGTCCGTGGCAACGCAGGCACTCGCTCTCGAGAATCGGTTGGATGTCGCGCCGAAAGTCGATCGTTCGGGCGGCGGGCGGCGGGAGTTGGTTGACGTCCACCTCCGCTCCGCGGACGCGAGCCGCAGCGAACCACCCACCCAGGCCGAGCGCCAACCCAAGGACGGGGATTGTGGACGGTTGCATGCGCGCCTTTCAGTAGAGCAGGTGGTGGTTGAAATCGGAGCCGTGCACGGCGGTGTGACAGCCGGAAGTCCAGCAGGTGCCGCGCGGCAGGAAGAGGCTGTGGTTGACGGCCCCGATCACCACCTGGCCGGGCGGAACCCCCGCACCCTGCACCTGCGCGTGGCAACGCAGGCAGAGGTTGGGGTCGGGCTGCCGAAGCAGCTTCGCGTTGATGGAGCCATGCGGGTCGTGGCAGGTGGTGCAGCCTTCCCGCATGGCTTCGTGCGCGAACACCACCGGCTTCGTCTGTTCGCGATGGCACCCCGCGCACGCCTGGTCGGCCCAGCCCAGCGTCAACCCGCCGGCCGGCTTGAAGATGTCCTGCCCGTGCGGGTCGTGGCACTGGACGCAATTCATTTTGCCCTCAGCCACCGGGTGGTGCTGCGGCAGGCGAAACTGGGCCTGCACGTCCAGATGACAGTTGAAACAGGCGGTCGCGTCCCGTCCGGGGTTCACGATGAACTTCCCGAGTCCGCCCCCCACCTCCACGTGTTTGCTTCCCGGCCCGTGGCAACTCTCACAGCCGGTTCCGCCGGCTAATTTCGCCGTGTCCGAGTGGAAACGCGCGTGGGGACTGGAGGGGAAGGCTCGGACGCAGTTCGTGTGGCAGTCGTAGCACGCTTGGTTGCCGACAAAATGGGCGCCCGGAATCTCCGGCACCGTCAGCACGGTCCGTTCGAACGTACCGCAGGAAACGAGCACCAGGAGCCCAATCCCGCCCAAGACGAGGCTGGCGCGTCGCCAGTCGTGAGGCGTGTTCACTGGGGAGAGGAGGCTCGAACGGCCGCAAGGTTCCCGCGAAGGTCGCAATTCCGCGTGTACTTTCCGCCGCACCTTCGGCCAGCCCGACTCGGCAAGAAGTCCATGGCCGCCAGCGGAGGCGACCTTACAAGAACTTCTCCAGTAACCGGCGATCGCCCACGGCCGCCAGCAGGTACACCTGGTTGCCCTCGCTCCAGGCGGCGGTGGCCAGCCGCCCCACCGACGCGAACACCGGCTCGCGACCGGCTGGCGCGCCCGCCACGGCACCGCGCTCAGCGACGAACAGCCAGAGGATCTGGCCCTGGCCCCGGTCGAAGCAGATCATGGAGACGGGCTGGTTCTGCCAGCGCAGAATGCCGCAACCCAGGCCGGGCAACGCCTGCATGGGTGGCGAGAGTGCGTATTGCGCCGGCGCGCGGTTCTGCGCCAGAAACCGTTGGATCGCCGCCAGGTCGTTGGTCTGGATGTCCATGCGGTACTCGCGCAGGGCGGTCCGGGCCATCCGAATGCGGAAGGTGGGGAACTGCGGCCCCGCAGGCTGCGACCACCAGACCAGCCAGGCGGCGAAGGCGACCACGGCCGCCGCGGCCAGACCCCAGAGCCAACGGCGGGGCGCCGGCAGGCGCAGCGTCGAAGCCGGGCGCCCGGCCACGATGCGCCCCGCCAGGTCGGGCGGCACCGGGATCGCTTGCAAGGCGGCGCGCACGCCGGCGTCGAAGCGCTGGTGTTCCTCCCACCACTGGCGCAGTTCCGGTTCGCGCTCGACCAGCCGGAGGGCCTCCGCCAGTTCGGGATCGGCCGCGGCCGGCGACCCGGGGCGCCGCGTGCTCAAGATGTCTTTGGCCTGTTCGCGGGTGATCATGGCCGGGAGGAGGTTGATTGCGGCGCGGTTGGGGGCGCGAGCCGCCGGTGGAGTTGGTCGATGCCGCGGGCCAGCCGCGACTTCACGGTGCCCAGGGGCACGTGGAGGATGTCTGCGATCTCCCGATAAGCGAAGTCGCCGAGGTAGAACAGCGTCAGCGGCGCCTGAAAGGGTTCGTCCAATTCCCCGAGCGCCTGGAGCACCGACGTGGCATCGTGTTGTTCGCCGGCCCGCGCCGGCACGGGCGGCAGTTCCGGTTCGGTCTCTTCCAGGCTGAGCTGGGGGAAACGGACGATCCGCCGCCGCGATTGGAGAAATTCCCGGTGGAGCGTCTTGAACAACCAGGATTTGACCTTGGAGGCGTCGCGCAGTTGGTCTCCCTTCGCCGCCCAGATGTAGAAGGTCTGTTGCGTCAGGTCGGCGGCGTCGGCCTCATTCCGCGCCAGGCTGTAGGCGAACTGGTACAGCGAGCGGTAATGCGCTTGAACCAGGTTCTCGAAGCGGGCGTCCGCCGACGGGGCGGAGTCGGGGCGCTGGGGCTGGCTGGCCGGTTCCACGCGTTGCGGGTCCGGCCTCGCCGCCGGATCGTGGCGGACGCGCCGGGACTGCGGCCCAGCATCCGTCGAAACCGCGGGGCATGTCCAGCCCCACCCCTCCGCGGCGAGCCGGTCCGCCCGCACTGTGGCCGCCAGACTCATGGTCCTCCCAGGGCGGCGTAACCTTCGCCCGCGTTCGGAACGGAGAAACGCCGGGAGGGCGCCGGCCCGACGGGCCAGTCGGCCAGGGGAAGCGGGTGGCGCGATCGGTGCCGCCTCCAGGTTTGCGAAGGGTCCCGGCGTGTGCCACGATTCATGCTACCGGCAAGGCCGTAGGCCAGAATTCCAGTCCGGAATGGGGGGTGCCCAGTGAAGGCCGCGCTGGCTGAGAGCGAAATGCACCGACAAGACCCGACAAAGCAAGGCGGTTCACCCCGGGCCCACCGGTTGCCCGCGTCGCCGCGGTGTTCGCGGAGCGGTTTTACGCTGGTGGAATTACTGGTGGTGCTGGGGATCATCGGGGTGCTGGCGAGTTTGCTGCTGCCGGCGCTCGCCCGGGCCAGGGCCAAGGCCGGAGCGATTGCCTGTCTGAGCCAGGTCCGGCAGTTGAACCTGGCGCTGCTCCTGTATGCGGGCGACAACAACGACCGGCTCGTTTACAACCTCGGCGGCGTTCGCGGCTTTCGGGTGGCACCCGAGTTGATGGAGTTGAATTGGGTCAACAACGTCCTGAGCTGGGAACTCGATCCGGACAACACGAACCTGGCCTTCATCGCGAAAAGCCCGTTGGGCCCCTGGCTGGGACAGAGTACGGCGGTGTTCGTCTGCCCGGCAGACCACGTGCTGAGCGCGATCCAGCGCGGGGCGGGGTGGAGCCGCCGGGTGCGGAGTTATTCGCTCAATGCCATGGTGGGCGACGCGGGACCGAATGTCCTCGCCGGACAGAATGTCCTCAATCCCGGTTACCGGCAGTTCCTGCGCCTGGGCGATGTGCCGCAGCCGGCCGCCACGTTTTCGTTCCTCGACGAACACCCGGACAGCATCACGGACGGGTACTTCCTGAATCCCGGCGAGGAACTGGAATGGCAGCATCTGCCCGCCTCGTATCACGAGGGCGCCGCCAGTCTCGCCTTCCTGGATGGCCACTCCGAACGGCACGTCTGGCGCGCGCCTTCGACGTTGCGCCCGCCGATCCCCGACGCCGGCCCGTTGCCTTTCACTGTGTCCGCGGAGGACGCGGCCGACCACCGGTGGTTGAGCGAACACGCCAGCATCGAGGATTAGCGGGAGTCGCCCGGCATCGATGCTGGCGCCGACCTCGACGGACGTGCACCCCGGCAAGCCACGCGTCCCGGCGGAGGGTGGCCGCGGGCGGGTGGCGGTTGCCGGGGTGAACGGTTCGCGGTGCATGGGGGGAGCGGGGGCGATTCGCGCCGGGTTTCGGTTCAAGGCGCCACCTGGCCGCGCACTTCCCCGTCCGGGTGGTTCGCCGTGTGGATGTTCACGTAGGTGAGGCCGTCCACGACCGCGGCGAGCTGTTCCGGGGCGAGCGTCAAGGTGCCGCTGAAGGCCCCGGTGGTGTCCAAGGCGTTGTCCTCGGGGGCGAGGCCTTGCAGGACCGCCGCCGCCGTCTCGGCATCCGCCGGGCCGTGCAAATGGGCGGCCTTGGCCTCCGCCGTCAGGTCGGCGTAATCCACGTCGTAGGTGAACTCGTCGCCGATGAGCCAGAAGTCACCGTAGCCCGAGGCGGGGGTGTTGACCGGGTCCGGCCGCTCGGCCGCCCCGCTCAGGAGGGTGTCCCAGAGCACGGGCGCGACCTGGCCGCGGATCTCACCCGACGGGTTGTTGCTGGTGTGGATGTTCAAGTAAGTGTGGCCGTGGAGCAGGGCGTCCCGCTGATCGGCGGTCAGCCCCGAGAGATCGTACGTCCCCGTGATTGTGCCGGCTGTGCTGGCGGGGACGTCCAGGGGGAGGAGCACGCCGGTGCTCTCCGCCGTCGTGGCGATGCCGTGGACGTGCGCGGCCGTCGCCGGCGCGCTCAGGCCGCTGAAACGCACGTTCACCGTCAGGGTGTTTCCGGAGAGCGTCAACGTCCCGAACCCGGTTGCGGGCGTATCGACGGCGGTTGGGCGCTCCGCGCCGCCGTTCAGCCAGACGGTGAAGGACGTGACCGCACTGTCTGTGTGACTCACCACCCGATAGAAGGCCGCATCGCTGTCGCGCGCCACGATGATCGCGGAGTCCTCTGTGGAGACGACGTCCAGCCAGGCGTCGTCGGTGAGCGCGGCCTTTTTCTGGAGCAGGTACGGTGGCGTGCCGCCCTCCCAGGAGAGCTTCACGCCCAGGCCCCCCACCGGCGCGATGCCGGAGAACGTGGCCGGAGTCGGGGCCTGCACCGTGACCGTGACGGGAGCGGAGGTCGCGTTGAGGCCACCGGCGTCGATGGCCTGCGCGGCGAACGTGTAGCTGCCCGCCGCGAGGTTGCTCAATGTCACCGCGTAGGGTGGCGCCATCAACTCCGCGACCTGGGTGGCGTTCGAGAGGAAGTGCACCAGCGCGATCGGATTGCCCCCCGGGATCGCCTGCGCCGACAGGGTGATGGTGGCCGGTTCGATGAAGACGGCGTTGTTGGTCGGCTCGGTCAGGCTCACGGCCGGGCCTTGGGCGGCGGCGTTGACCGTGATGGTGCCGCGCATGAACGACTTGTGCGGCCGGCAGAAGTACGGGTAGGTGCCCGGCTCCGGGAAGGTGAAGGCGAAGGTGGTGTTGGCCGCCAGGGTCATGCTGCCGGAATCCCACAGGCCGTCCGCCACGCCGTTGGGGCCGGAGGTCGTCGTGTGCGTCACCGCGTCCTGCTGCGTCCACCGGACGGTGTCGCCGGCTGCAATCGTCAAGGTGGCCGGGACAAAGGCGAAGTTCTGGATCGCCACGTCCCATGTGGCGCCCAACGCCCGGGCCGTAACCCCGGCGATCAGCACCACCCCGCACAACCAGCGGACTGGCAGCCGCCAAACTGTTTGTCGATTCGTTTTCGTCTTCATGTCTGTCGTTTTCATAAGCATCGTGAGTCGCTCAGGACGAACCCACTGGGAGTCCGTCCCGGCCCGTCTGCGCCGCGGCCGGTGGCCCCTGGCCGGTCAGGATGGCTTCCCCTTCTCACCCACCCCGGAAGGCCACCGGCCGCGGTCATGCAGGTCAGAGGCACCAAACGCCCTTTTGTTCCCGAGAACCGGAGAAAACGATCGGAATCGTACCCAGAAGCCGCGCTGCGAAAGGCGCTTCACCTGCGAGTACGAGCTGGAGTCCCTCCCTGCCGGCGTTGAAATTCGAGAACTGGGTCGCGCTGCCTGCTCGGCGCAACCACCGGGTCGGCCAGGAGAACTCCATTCGTTTGGAGCCGCGCCAAGCACGCGAATACGGCGGGAGCGACCGCCACACCGAGGTGTTTACCGGGGCGAGAAGGCGTCGCGTCTTCGCAATCCGGCGACCGCTGCAGTCGAGTCGGAACTCGATTGGAGGGGATGCGAGCAGTTTGTTGAAGAAGTCTCGGGGGGTGAACACGTTGGCTTGAGCGGTGTCAGTGAGGCATGCCCGGAAAGCCTCAAGCCCAGCCGGACTTCCTGACGGTCGTCAACCCCAACGCCAGCGTACCCCAACACCATCCGCTGCGTGGCATCAAACGCCGGGGGGACGCGGTTCTCAAAGAGCTTTCGCCGCTCTTCGATGAACTCTATGCCGAGGACGGCGCTCCTGGGAGTATCCGCTCCCGAGAGACTTTAGGTAGCGCGCCTTGAACTCGGTACTCTGGCAGAATTGGGCGCTGGCCTCCGTCGCCACCTTGCTCGCCTTGCGCAGCGCTGATTCCGGGTCGGTGTAAGTCATCCGCAATGGATTGAACTCCTTCGATCGTTCATAGGTGCACGGCTCGAGTGAGCAAGGCCACAACCCAGAAGGCTCAAAGCCAAGGCTGACGCTGTGCAGCCAGGGACAGGGACCATTTTGCGAGTGCCGCTTCGGAAGAATCAAAGGGGGGTTACTCCCACTCGATCGTTCCCGGCGGCTTGCTGGTGATGTCGAAGACGCAACGGTTGACGCCCTTGACTTCGTTGACGATCCGGCTGGCCAGCTTTTCGAGCATTTCGTACGGCAGCCGGACCCAGTCGGCGGTCATGCCGTCCTGCGATTCGACCGCGCGCACGGCGATGGTGTAGTCGTAGGTGCGCTCGTCGCCCATCACGCCCACGCTCTTCACCGGCAGCAGCACGGCGAAGCTCTGCCAGATCTTGCGATACCAGCCGCTCGCCATCATTTCCTCGATCACGATCGTGTCGGCTTTGCGTAGGATGTCGAGCCGCCGCCGGGTCACCTCGCCGATGACCCGCACCGCCAGGCCGGGGCCGGGGAAGGGCTGGCGCCAGACAATTTCGTCGGGCAGGCCCAGTTCCTTGCCGAGCTGGCGGACCTCGTCTTTGAAGAGGCACCGCAGCGGCTCGACGAGCTGGAGCCGCATTTTTTTCGGCAAGCCGCCGACGTTGTGATGGCTCTTGATGAGCGCCGCCGGGTTGCCGGCGATGGGCACCGACTCGATCACGTCCGGGTAAAGCGTGCCTTGGGCGAGAAACTTCGCCCTGGCCTCGTGCCGGAGCGCGGCCTCGAACACTTCGATGAACGTCCGCCCGATGAGCTTCCGCTTCCGCTCCGGGTCGAGGACGCCCTGGAGCCGTTTGAGAAACAACGTCGCCGCGTTCTCGTAGTGCAGGCGGATGCGGAAGTGCTTGCCGAAAACCTCGCGGACCACCTCGGCTTCGCCCGCGCGCAACACGCCATTGTTGACGAAAATGCACGTCAGTTGATCGCCGATGGCCTGGTGCAACAGCGCCGCGGCCACGCTCGAATCGACCCCGCCGCTCAAGCCGAGGATCACGCGCTCGCCGCCGACCTGGGCGCGGATCTGCTCGACCGCCTGGTCGATGTAGCTCCGCATCGTCCAGTTCCGGCCGCAGCCGCAGATTCGGTGGACGAAGTTGCTCAGGACCTCCTTGCCGCGCGGCGTGTGCACCACTTCCGGATGAAACTGAATGCCGAAGAAGCCGCGCTGCCCGTCTTGGATCGCGGCATACTCGGAGTTCTCGGTGCGTGCCACGGGCCGGAATCCGGCGGGCAGGCGCGTGAGTTTGTCGCCGTGCGAATTCCAGACCTGGAGCGCGGCCGGCAGTTTGCGGAACAGCGCGCAGCCCGGATCGGTCACGGTCAAGGTGCCTTTGCCGTACTCGCGTTTCTCGCCCGGCTCGACTTTGCCACCGAGGAAATGCCCGAAAATCTGCACGCCGTAACAGATGCCCAGGATCGGGAGGCCCAACTCGAAGATCGCTTTGTCGGGCAGCGGCGCATCGGCGGCGTACACGCTGGACGGCCCGCCGGACAGGATCAGGCCGCGCGGCTGGAGCTTCGCGATTTCCGCCGCGGGCGTGTTGAACGGCAGGATGATCGAGTACACCTGGCACTCGCGGATGCGCCGCGCAATGACCTGTGTGTACTGCGAACCGAAATCCAGAATGACGATTTGCTCGGTCATGGAAACAAAGGCCAGCTTTCTGCCTTTGCCGGGATGGCTTGGCGAGGAAAAACGGAGGCGTGGTTGCGCGCCCGCCCAGGAGATCTCCCCCAAGATTTTCTTGCTCCACACCATCCCGCTGGAGTCTCTTCTTCCCCAACCCCAGCGGCCACGATGTTCCCCGGCGGGCCGCTCACCTTTAGGACATGCCCCGCGATTTGCGCCCAAAAGGTTGCCATCAGAGAGGAGATACCGGTTTGCGGGCGATGCGGGCGTCAAGGTCAGCACATTGGCCGTGGTAGCGCCGAGGCAAAGCGAGGCGGCGTGGGCAGCCGCCGTCAGCCCGCGATGGGTTCGCAGGGAAGCCCTCGGTTTATTTCAATCGCGCGTCCAGTTGCTCGAGCCTCAGCCGTACGCTGACGATGTAAGGCGGCGCGTCTGGCATCCAATGGCCGTAAGTCGTGGCGACGATCGTGCCGTCGGGCAGGACTTCCACGCCGGGATACGCGCAATCCCAGGCGTTCTGATTGTCCATGAGCCGCACGCGATACTGGCCCTCGCGGCCAGCCACGATGTCCTCGTAGCGCCCTACCCAGGCCACCCAGTCGCCTTGGTCGGTGACTCCAGCGTGGTGTCGCGGAAGGAAATGAACAGCCGGCCGTCGGGGGTGTATTTGCCTACGTGACGGTCGCCGGTGAGAGCGCCGGGTAACTCGCGCGGGGCCGACCAGGTCTGGCCTTCGTCGTTCGAAAACATGACATGCGAGTTGCGTCCGCGGCGGTTTTCGCGCAGCAAAACGGCGAGTTGCCGGCCGTCCGGCGAGCGGATGATGCCGGGTTCGCACAGATGAACGTCACTCCCGTGCCAGATTTCCCGCGGCACTGACCACGCGAGGCCGCCATCGGTGGACAACGTCTGGTAGAGGCGAAACACGACCGGGTTGGCGAGCTGGCCGTCCTTCGCGAAGAACCGCCCGTCGTCGTGGAACATCGCCAGGTAATCGCCCGCGCCGGTGCGCAGCGGCACGACCGAACCCATCACCACGATCCCGCCCCAATCGCCCGCCGGCTTGAGCGGCGTCCAGTGGACGCCGTCATCCTCCGACACTGCGAGCCGCGCCGGGTACAAACCGGACCAGACGATCGAGCGCTTCTTGCCGGCGGCGTCCACGACCCGGTGAATCGTCGGCGTCTCCAGGCTCGTCGCCCAGTTGTCCGGCACCGGCAGTCGCTCGCTCCAGGTCAGGCCGCCGTCAGTGCTGCGCTTGAGCACGATCGCGCCCTTGCCGTGGCCTTTCGGGTACACGCACAGGATCGTCTTGCCGTCTTCGAGCAGGACCGTGGACGGATGGCCGAGATACTGGCCCGGCTCGCGGTCCACGATCACCTGGCGATTGGTCTCGCCGGCCAGGTCGATCAGCGGAATCGAATAGCCGCGCGGCGGAGCAGGGGCGCCGTGGGCGAGTGCCGCGCTGGCCAGAGCCGTGGCGTAGAGGCGAAGCAAGACGCCTGCGAGTGTCCTGGGTTTGCTTTGTCGGTTCATCGGTGCGGTTCGACGCAACCGGTCAGCGCGAGGCTGGGGCCTCGGGTTGGGGCAAGTCCGCCGGCGGCTGTGCGGACGCGGGCGCTGCCTCGATCAGGCTGCGCAGCTCCCGGCTCATCTTGGTGTCGCCGCCGGTGGCGAGGTAGAACTGCCCGCCTTCCGCGCCCGCATCGATGTTTTCCTTCGACTCCCATTCGGCGCCGGAAGCGGTAAACCGCGCTTTGACCAGCGGCGTCCACGCGGTTGTGGTCGGCTTCACCCAGCCGTTGAAATAGCGTGCCCGGCGCACGTCGTGGACGCTTTGGCCGTCGCGGCGGAAATCCTCCACGAAGGAGTAGAGACCGCGCAGCGGCTGTCCGCCCGTGCGGGTGCGGAAGGTGACGAGGTGCTTCCACTCCTTTTTGGCGGGCAGCCACAGGTAACCGGCGTAGGCGGTTTTGTTGCTCTGCACGGTGGCGGTGACCAGGAAGCGGTTGGTCTCGCCCAGTTTCCATTCGAAATCGGTCATGCACTGGCCGCCGGTGCCTTCGCCGCCGAAGCGTCGGATGCGCACGCCTTCGCCTTGGTGAAGCAATTCGACGCGGTCCTCGAGTTTGACTGCCTTCGCGTCGTCGCCTTTGGACGGGTCCCAGACCGAGAAGATCGCGACCTTCCGGCCGTTGCCGAGTTCCTGAATGCCGTAGTAACCGGTGTTCCAACCGCAGGCCATGAAGTAGCTCCCGCGAGTGGATTGATTCACCGCCATCTCCAGGTAGAACGCCTGGCAATCGGCCGAAGACCAACCCAGATGGACCGAGCGCGCTGCCCGCGGCGCGGGGGACTCCGCGGCAACCGCAGCGGGGGCGAAGGTAAATTGGGGAACGCCCAGGATGGCGCAAGCCAGGGCCAGGCCGGCGGTGCGGCGTAGTGTCATGCGCCAAGACTGCGAGCTGGGCCGGACGTGGTCGAGATGGATTTCGCCGCGCGAGCCTGTCAACTCTCCAAGCATCGGCGGGCGCGCGTCTCACTTCTTTTCCGGTGGCGGCGGGTTGGACTCGAACACCGGCAGCGCCCAGTTCCAGCGGATCGCGGCGAGTCGCAGGAGCAACGTTGTCACCATCCCAGCCCAGAGCGGCCACGGGCTGGCGGGCACCAGCGCCTTGCAGCCGACATAGACCGACGCGCCCACCAAGGCCGCCGTGGCGTAAAGCCGGATTTCCTTGCGGAACACCAGCGGGAGTTCGTTCAGCAAAACATCGCGCACCAAGCCGCCCGCCACGCCGGTGATCGTGCCCAAGGCGATGGCGATGGCTGGACCCGCCTCAAAAACGAGGCTCTTCTTGGCGCCGGCCATCGTGAAAAACGCCAGCCCAAACGCGTCGGCGATTTCCAGCAGGTTCAACGGCGGTTCGGTCCGGCGGGCGAACAGGAACGTGCCGAGGCCGGTCAGGGTGGCGGTGATGACGTAGCGCGGATCCTGAATCCAAAACACCGGTGTCGCGCCGAGACAGAGATCGCGAATCGTCCCGCCGCCCAGCGCGGTGACCAGCGCCAGCACGATCACGCCAAAGAGATCGACGCGTCGGCCCCGCGCCGCCAACGCTCCAGCCACGGCGCTGACCGCCACACCGAATTGTTCGAGGAAGAACATCATAGCGAAAATCGCGAGGCCAGGCCCGGCGCTGAGGCCGGCGGTTGGAATGCCGGCGTCATTCCCGAAAAGTCGCGATCTCTGCCAGCGGTTTGCGTTGGATGTCCGGGACCTGCACGCCGGCGGCGGGGTAACCCACCACCAGCAGGAGAAACGGCTTCTCGCGCGGCGGGCGTCCGAGGATGCCGTTAAGGAATCCCATCGGGCTGGGCGTGTGAGTCAGGCAGGCGAGGCCGACCTGGTGCAACGCGACAATCAAGCAGCCCGTGGCAATCCCGACCGACTCCGCCACGTAGTAGTTCCGCAACTCACGGCCGTCAGGTTCGAGGGTGTGGCTCTGCGCGAAGATCGCGATCAACCACGGCGCGATTTCCAGAAATGGCTTGTGCGGATTCGTACTCGGCGGCGCCAGCGCCTCGAGCCATTCCTGCGGCGCGCGGTGTTCGTAGAAGGCGCGTTCCTCGGCCTCCGCCGCGGCACGGATTCGGCGTTTCAGTTCGGCATTGCCGACGGCGACAAAGTGCCACGGCTGGCGGTTTGCCCCGCTGGGAGCGGAAGCGGCCGCGGTCAGGCAGGTCTCGATCACGTCGCGCGGCACCGGCCGGTCGGCGAAATCGCGGACGCTCCGCCGGCGCTGCATGGCTTCGCAAAAGGCCGCCGCCCGCGCGCGCATTTCAGAGAGCGGATACTCGCGGTAACCGGCATAAGGCACCTGCCGCGGCGCGCTCACGGCTCGAGGTAAAGCCCGAACTCGGAAATGGCCGGCGCGGCAGCCGCCTGGGTGACCCGCAGCCGCACCTTGTCGGTGGCGACCTTTTCCGGCATCCGGATCAGCCGGCGGTTGCCGATGCTGGTGGCCTGCGCGAACTGGACCCACCGGCCGCCCTGCCATTGATCGAGCGCGACGGCTTCGATCCGTTGGCCGAGCGGCAAATACTCGCGGAGGTCCACCACGTTGAAGGTCGCCGGCTGGGCCAGTGCCGCCACCAACTCGGCCTGCTTCACGTCGTCATCCGTCAGCCAATACGTCGCGCGGTCGCCGTCGAGAACGGCCTCGGGAGCCCAGCGTTTGCCGCGCTGGTTGCTGGCTTCGAGCCGTGCGCCTTGGGCGAAGTTCTTGGCGAACGTGGCGTCGAGAATGCGGCGGAACTCCTTCAAGGACGCGACGTCGTTGCCGTGAATCTGGCCGCGGCGATCCGGCGGCAGGTTCAAGTTCAGGCACGCGCCACGGCCGACCGACTTGTAGTAAATGTCCAGCAACTGTGCCGGCGTCTTTACCTTCGCGTCCTCGCTCGCGTGATAAAACCAGCCGGGCCGGATCGACACGTCGCACTCGGCGGGCAGCCAGGCGGTGCCGGGACGTTCGCCGGAGTTGAGACCCTGGCTGCTGCCGCCGGGGTAACGGCCGGGTTTGGTCATGTCGAGCGTCGCCCAGCAAGGGTCGCCGGCGATGCCCGCCTCGTTGCCGACCCAGCGGAAGTCCGGTCCGGCGTCGCTGAACATGCAGGCCATCGGCTGCAGTTCGCGCACGATTTTCCAGGTGTTCGGCCAGTCGTAGAACGTGCGGTTGTCGATCCGGCGCATCTCGCGCGCACCGCCGTAAAAGCCGTCGCCGCCGTTGGCGCCATCGAACCAGACCGTGAACAACTCGCCGTAGTTGGTGAGCAGTTCGCGCAGTTGATGGCGGTAATACTCGATGTACGCCGGGCGGGCATAATCCTTGTGGTTGCGGTCCCACGGCGAAAGGTACACGCCGAACCGCAGGCCCTGGCGTTTGCAGGCCGCCGCGATTTCCTTCACGGCATCGCCCTTGCCGCCGCGCCAGGGTGAGTTCTTGACCGAGTGCTCCGTGTACTTGCTGGGCCAAAGACAAAAGCCGTCGTGGTGTTTAGCGGTTAGGATCACGCCCGCCATGCCGGCCGCCCTGGCCGTGCCGACGATCTGGTCGGCATCGAAGTCGGTGGGATTAAACGCGCCTTCGCTTTCGTCGCCGTAGCCCCATTCCTTGTCCGTGAACGTGTTCACGGTGAAGTGCAGGAAGCCGTAAAACTCCATGGCGTGCCAGCGCAGTTGCCGCTCCGTGGGCACCGGCCCGTATGGCTTCGGCTCCGACGCGGCTTCGGCGCCGTTCAGAGAGATGCAACCGCACAAACCCAACACCAGCCCGACGGCCGTCGCCGCCAGGAGAAGCGAACGTTTGATCATGGGGCGGAGCCTAACCGAGCGGCGTCCACAAGAAAACTGGCAAGTTGGAGCGCCGAAGGAAGCAAGCTCCCGCCCTGTATGTCCCCTCTCGCAACAGGCTCGTCGCAGGTTACTCCGCCCCATCGGTGAGCCGTTCGCCGATCTGCGCCACCGACGCCGTCCCGGTGGTGCCGAGTTGATGAATCACAATCGAAGCGGCCGCCATCGCCAGCTCCATCGCTTCGCGGAGGGCCGCGCCTGCCGCGAGCGCGCAGGTGAGGTTGGCTGTGACCGAATCGCCAGCGCCGACGATGTCGATTTCTCCGCGCAAGGGCAGGGAAGGCACGTGCTCGACAACGCCGTCAGGCGTCGCGCCCACGATGCCGCGTTCTGCCAGTGTAACGAACACCGACTGGCGGTTTCGCGCCGCCAGTTCGCCGGCCTGTCGCTTCACGGCATCCAGTTCCTTGAGCGTGCCCACGCCGGCCAGCGTGGCCAGCTCCGCGCCGTTCATCTTGAACGTGACCGGCGGGAAGGCGCGCAAGCCGCGCCGGCTGTCGGCGATCACCAGCTTCGTCGGGTTCGCCCGCGCCACTTCGCCGAGAGTTTCCAGCACGCGGCGGGTCGCCACACCGGTGTCGGCGAGGTCCACCTGGTCCAGCACGATGATCGCGTCCACGTCGGGGGCGAGCTGGCGGACCGAGGCGCGCAGCCGGTCTTCCACTTCGGCGGGCGTCGGCGACCAGTTTTTGGAATCGAGCCGGTTAAGCTCCCGCGGCGCTTTGCCGGATTCGAGCACCAGCGGCTTGCAGTAAGTGAACGTCCGGCGCTCGGCGGTGGGCAGGAAGTGGTCGAGCCGCACGCCGGGTTTGGCCCGCAGCGCGCGCTGGAGTTCGAAGCCCTCGCCGTCCTCGCCGCAGAAACCGACCGGGTAAATCGCGCCGACGCCGAGCGCGACGAGGTTGTTCAGGATCGTGCCCGCCGCGCCGGGTTGACTGCGGATGTTCGTCACGTTGTACACCGGCAGGCTGGTCTCGATCGAGGTCTCCGCCCGCGCCGGGTCGATCTCGAGATAGCGGTCCAAACAGAAATCGCCCACGATGGCGAGGCGGAGCGCCGGGTAGCGGGCGGTGAGGGTGTGGAAACGAGGGGCCAGCATGGGCGGGGTCAAAGGCTGTTGAGGGCGAAAATGTCGCTGCGATTGTTCTTCAGGTCGAGATAGCGCCAGGTCTCGTTATGTCCATCCACGAAGGCTACGTTCGCCCGCGTGAGGTGGCGGCAGCCGGGTTGTTTGGGCGGAACGTAGTTTTTCCAGTCGTGGGTGACCGGATCGGGCGGGAAGGTGACGATCTCGGTCATGTAGCCGCTGCTCGGCACCTTGTTCGGGTCGTAAGGCACGCCGGTGTCGCCCATCAACCAGACCTCGCTCGGGCGGCGGATCTCCGTGATGCGGCGGCTGTGTTGGGCGGCGCCCCCGCCGACGACGAAGCCGTAACGAATGATCGTGCTTTCGACCGGCCCGTATCCCTCCCAGCGGGCCCCGAAGACCGTGCTGATGTCGCGATCCCGCACGGCCGGGCAGCGCCAGACGTTGTTGGAAACGCTGGAGGCGACCATGTAGCTATTGGTCGAGAGAAGCTGCCACCACCAAAGGCCCCCGCCCGCCACGCCACTGCCGGTCCACCATTTGGTGTAGAGGTCCGGCAACGACTGGTTGTAGTCGTCGGCATAAAGAATGAACGCGAGGCCGACCTGCTTGATGTTCGACGAGCACTTGATGCTGCTGGCGCGCGCCTTGGCCCGCGACAAGGCCGGCAACAACAGACTCGCCAGGATGGCGATGATGGCGATGACCACCAGCAGTTCGATGAGCGTGAAACCGTTCCGGTTCGTAGCGCGGAATTTGGCTCGGTGGTTCATAAGGCACCTGTCACTTTGGCACCCCGCAGATGAGGCTGCGGCGGTGAGAATCCGAGGTAACGCCGCCGACCCTACCCTTTCCTTTTCGGCGGAGCGAGATCATTGCGTGCGCAGCGCATGGAAGAGGTGGTGCAGAAACGCCACGTTGTCGCACTGGACGTAGTGCATGGCACCGCCCATGCGCGAGTAGCTTTTGCAGAAGCGCAGGTAGTACGCCGGGTTGTCTTTGGGCGGCTCGCCCTGCGTCCAGTCCCAGCCCCCGCCGTCCTGCAGGTCCACGACGTAGATGTGGTGTCCGCTCACGATGGGCTGGCCGGCCTGGAGGCGGAGGTTGTTCGCGCAGCTCAGCGCCTTTTCGAACACCTGCGGTCCCATGATCGCCGAGCCGATCGAGAGCACCACGCCGCCGTCGAGGGTTTCGACCGAGCCGGCGAACTGGCGGAAGTCCAGTCCGGCCGCGCGGCCGATCACCGCGCCATTGAACAGCGGGTGGTTGGTGATGATGTCGTAGCCGATGCCCGGATGGACGGTGAACGGCAGGTCGTGACGGAAGGCGTTGGCCAGCGGCGACGCATTGCGCCACTGGTGGTTCACGATCAGGTGGCCGGCGGGCAGGTGATGCCGGCGGATGGCGGCGAGCAGATCGGCCCGGGCGGCGGTGAGCGGATCGCCGGGATTGCTGCGAATCGCCGCTTCGAGTTCCTCCGCCGTCGGCATGGTGCCGCCATCCTGGTAAATGTAACGGCCGAGCGCGCGCCCGTAACCCTCGCCACGAATCCCACCGAGCAAGAGCGCGCGGTGGATGTTGCCGCCGGTTTCCTCCCAGGTGCCGAACGTGCCGGTGGCCACGTTTTCGCGGACGCTTTCGGTCGAGCGGCCCAGCCAGGAAAATTCCCAGTCGTGAATCGTGCCCGCGCCATTCGTGGCCAGGTGCGAGACCCAGCCGTGGTCCATGAACCGGATGAGCAGGAGCTGCCCGCCGTTCTTCACGAGATGCGCGCCGTAAATGAGCATCACGCCTGCCTGGCGCGCGCGCGCCGCCCGGATGCGCTTGGCACAATCGGCCACCTGCGCGGCCACCGCCTCGCTGATGGGCGGCGGGTCATCGGCGGGTTCGACGAGGAGGTCATCCAGCGCGGTCAGGCTCTTCCGCTCGGCGAGCGGGAAGACCTTGAGTTGGGTGAGATCGAGTGAGGCAGAGTTCATCGGGGACGTGATTTAACGGACTTCGACCACGGGGCAGCCGGATTCAAGTTCGGCCAGCAAATGAGGGAGCACGCTGGCGAAAGCATCAAGCAAGGCCGGGTTGCGACAATTGCCGAGACGAAGCCACACCACCTGCGGACCCGCAACGAACACCGCACGGTCTAGAAAGTCAGCGTCCTTGGTAATGAGCACCGCGCCGCGTTCACAGGCGCACCGCCAAACCTCCCGGTCATCCGCCTGTCCGAGGTTGAGATCTAGGACATGGTGAGCGTCGTGGCCCTCCGCGGCAAGCCAGCGCGCGAGCGCCGCCGGCAGTTGGTTGTCCACTAGAAATCTCAAGCAGCTTGGAGCACGGCGTGATCGGTTTGGCGCGCGGCGTACTCGATGCAAGCCAGAATATCTTCGCGTTCGAGAAAAGAGTAGTCAGCCAGGACTTCGTCGTATGCTGCGCCCGCGCTCAGCAGTTGGAGCACATCGCTTACCCGCAGCCGGTATCCGCGCACGCACGGCCGCCCGCCACACTTGCCAGGCTCAATGGTGATCCGTTGGAGCAGGTCTGACTTCATGGGGGCAGGATGGCGATTTCAGACGCGGGCTTCAAGTCTCCGGAGTGACGCAAAGGCTCGTTGGCCGTTCATTCGCCCAAGATGAGTTTTAGCAGCGCGCCGGCATCCCGGAAGTCCGGGATCACCACGTCCGCGCCGACGCCGAGCAACCGCTGCCGCTTCCATTCGTCCATGCGACCGGAGCCGTTGTGGGCCTCGTCGCTGGCCACCGCCACCGCCAGTCCGCCGACTTCCTTGGTGTTCTGGATTTCGACGTAGCCATCGCCGAACGAGAGCAACTGCGCGCCATCGATCGCGTTTTCGCGGAGGATGCGGTCGATGACCATCTTCTTGGAGAACTGCTTGAAGTCGTCCAGCGCGCCATAGACATGCGGCCCGAAATAACGCGTGAGGTCCAGCAGCGCCGCCTCTTGTTTCACGTAGGGTTCGTCGGTGCCGCTGGCGAGGTACAAGTGCAGCCCGCGGCGCTGAAGTTTCTCGAGCAGCAGCCGGGCCTGAAAAACCAGCAGGTCATCCGGTTTCACGCAGCCGGACTTCAGCCCCGCGATGCGTTCGCCGATCCGCTGGTCGAGCCGGCGGAGATACTCGTGCTTGTAAGCCAGCGGTTCGCCGGGGGTGCCGCCGCGTTCCTTGATCCGCTCGGCAAGCTGGATCATCTGGTAAATCGTCTGCTTGCCGTTGAGCCGCATGATGTCCTCGAAGGCGATCCGGCGCCGCTCCTCCTCGCTTTCGCCGGCCAGCGGCGGCAACAACTCGGCGAACATCGGCACCATCACGTCCGGCCAGCCCTGCCGGATCAGCGACAGCGTGCCGTCGAAATCGAAGAGCACGTGGCCGATGTCGGGACGCGGCGCGAACGCGGGCGCGAATTCGACCGAGCCGGTGAAGGCGGCGGTGTCAATCATGCGGCCATTGGGTAGCCGGTCCGGTCCGCAGCGTCAATGGAGCTGTCGCCGTGCGGCGGACCGCGGGCCGGCGTCTCTTGACGCTGGTCAAAGCGGGCGGGCACGAGCGCCGCGAAGCTCGCGGGCACCATGCCATTACGCCTGAATACCTGCTCCGCCGCCATCGCCGGTCTGGTTTCGACCGTCGCCTTGATCGTGACCGGCAATCATTGCTCGGCAGCCGCCGCGAGCGCGGATGCGCCGGTGCTGGACTTCCGCTATGCCCCGACGAATTGGCAAACCGCGATCTGCCTCCCGGACGACTGGCAGAAGACGCTGGTCGGCAAGGACGGCGCACTTTTGTACGACTACCCCGGCCCGTTCGCCGGCTTCGGCACGCGGATCGCGTTCGATCTCACCGAAGGTTCAACCTGGACGGGCCAGCAACTCGACTCGGCGCGGGTCCCAATCGTGCGCACGACGAAAAGCGCGGGGGAGGTCGAAATCGTGGAAGAAGCCTTCGCGGTCGCGCCCGCGTTGCCGCGGCTGGAGTCACCGAAATCCGCGGCGCTGCGGGTCGAGCGCGTGGGCACGTCGCAAACGCTGATCGGTTGGGCGGTCCCGCGCCAGCCGTGCGATGTCGCCTTCTGTAACATCCGCGTGGGTTACGGCCAGCCGCTGGGCTTTCGCTTCCCAGCCCGCGCCGGCGAGCGGTTCACAGTCGTGTTCGGCTTGTGCGAAGGCTGGCACACCAATGCCGCCCAGCGCGTGCTCGACCTGCGGGTCGAAGGCTGGACGCGTCGCACGGTGGACCTGGTCGGCGAGTTCGGTCGGAACGTGCCGGCGACCTTTGCCTTCGAGGCCGCGGATGAAAACGGTGACGGCTGGGTGGACCTGAGCGTGGCGGCCGCGACCGGCTCGCCCGACAAAAACACGATCCTGAACGTGCTGTGGGTCTTTCGCGCCGGCGAAGCACCTGACGACGCCGAACTGCTCGCCGGCCTCGGCGGCAAACCGGCGTTAGCGCGCGTCGATGCGACCACTGCCCTCGCCTCCGCCGACCCGCCGCGTCACGACGTTCTGTTGGTGCATCTGCGCAACCGCGGCGCGAACCCCGCAACGGTCACGCCGCAATTGACCATCGAGAGCGGGACCGCGCTCACGACGTCCACCTCGGTTCGCGAACTGGCGTTCGGCGACCGCACCCACGTTTTCTCCACCGAGCCGCGGACCGGCTTGGCATCGCGCGAGCGAAGGCACGTCCTGCACTTTGCTCCGGTCACGCTCGCGCCGGGTGCTGAGCACACGCTCGCGTTCGGCGTGGGCCGCGGCGATGGCGCAGCCGAGTTTCCACGGGACGTGGCGGCGGCGGAGGCGGCGCGCAAACGCGCGGCGAGATTTTGGGCGAAGCTGGCCCTGCCTTACGGCCACCTCGAGGTGCCCGACCCGTCCGTGCAGGCCTTGCTGGACTCCTGCATTCGGAACATCTACCAGGCGCGCGAAATCAAGCAGGGTTTGCCGGCCTTCCAGGTCGGTCCGACCTGTTACCGTGGCTTGTGGGTGGTGGACGGCTCGTTCCTGCTCGAAGCGGTGACTTATCTGGGGCGGACCAACGAAACCCGCGCC
The DNA here is from genome assembly GCA_021823625.1 of bacterium. Taxonomy (GTDB): domain Bacteria; phylum Verrucomicrobiota; class Verrucomicrobiia; order Limisphaerales; family J093; genus DSVZ01. The sequence goes on from JAKANS010000041.1 coordinate 32,634, forward strand.
GGCATGAAGTACCTGCTCGGGTTCCAGCGGCCGGACGGCGCGTTCATGCTCATCGACGGCCACTGGAAGGAAACCGGCATCGTGCTCTGGGCCATCGCCCGCCACGCGCAGTTGACCGGCGACCAAGAATGGCTGCGCTCGGTCTGGCCGAACGTGCGCCGCGGCGTGGCGGCCATCCAAGCCATGCGCAAGCTGCCACCTGCCGGCGCGCCGAACGAAGGCTTGATCCCCGATGGCTTCAGCGACGGCGGCCTCGCCGACAAGGTGCCGGAATACACGAACGTTTATTGGACGCTCGCCGGGTTGCGTGCGGCCATTCACGCGGCGCGCTCACTGGGCGAAACCGCCGACGCCACGGCCTGGCAACGCGAGTACGACGACTTTTACGCCACGTTCTGCCGCGCCGCTGAACGCGATGCCAAAACCGACGCGCAGGGCAATCGCTACGTTCCAATCCGCATGGCCAAAGGCGAAGGCATCCCGCCGCAAAAGGCGCAGTGGGCATTTTTGCACGCGGTGTTTCCCGGCCAGGTTTTCGCGGCCGACGACCCACTGGTGCGCGGCAACCTGGCGATGTTGCGCGCCGTGGAATGCGAAGGCTTGGTGCGCGACACCGGCTGGCTCAAGAACGGCCTCTGGAATTACTTCGGTTCCTTTTACGCGCACGCCTGGCTCTGGTTGGGCGACGGCGTGAAAGCCGCGCAGACGCTCTACGCCTTTGGCAACCACGCCTCCCCGCTGCTGTGCTGGCGCGAAGAACAGATGCCGGTGGGCGAAGGCCCGCAGATGGTCGGCGACATGCCGCACAACTGGGCCAGCGCGGAATTCATCCGCCTGGTGCGCCACCTGATCGTCCTTGAGCGCGGCGATGAACTGCACTTGTTCGCCGGCTTTCCGGAGGCTTGGACGAAACCCGGCGCGGTCACGCGGCTAAACGGCGTCCTCACTTCATTCGGCCCGGTATCGCTGGAATTTCGCGTGGCGAAGAATGGCAGGACCGCGCAACTCCACCTGGATCCGCCGCGTCGCCATTCGCCGGCCCGCATCGTCTGGCATCTGGACGTCTGGTCCGGTGAGAACGGCACACGCGACCTGCCCACCGAGGGGAAGTCGAAATCGGTGGTGCCGCTTCGTCGGCCGTAAGCGGGGAGACGGATGGCCTCGGCCGCACGTGCCGGCCGCCCGCCGGGGATGCGCTCCAGTTTCGGTACCGCAGTGCCTCCGGGGCTGTGCCGCTGGGGGCAAGCACTCCCCCGAAGAATGCGACCGCCAGTTCCCGTGGGCGCCCCACCGCAGGTCCACGTCCGGCGCTTCCACCCACTTTCAAACCACACCGGCCTGGCCGTTGGCCGCGAAGATTCCGCGCAGGCTCTGGTTGCGGAACGCCGCACGAAGGTGCCACGAACTTGAATCGAGCCAACCTTGCTCGCGTCGGTGAATCGTGGGTTTCAGTGACGGTAATCGAGCCTCGACTTTGACACGACCATGAAACGGCTGCTCCTCCTGGCGTTCGGCCTTTGCGCGCTGAGCCTCAACACCACCGTCCACGCCGCCGCTCCTTGGTGGCCCCAGACGGTGGACCAAGCCCTCACCCGCGCGGGCACGAATCGCATCGCGATCGAGGCCGCCCTCGCCGGCGTTCCCACCGCGCACCGCGAAGCGATGCAGTTCCTGGTGGGAAACATGCCGGAGCGCGATCTCCAGTCGCTCTCGTCGGCCTACCTGCTGGAGAATGTCACCCTCGCCGAGCAGGCTCTGACGGAGGCTCCGTGGCGGGACCGTGTTTCGCGCGAGTTGTTCCTGAACGACATCCTGCCGTACGCCTCCGTGAACGAACGGCGCGACGCGTGGCGGAAGGAGCTTCACGACAAGTGCGCCGCCCTGGTGAAGGACTGCAAGTCGCCGGGCGAGGCGGCGTGCCGACTGAACGAGCGCCTGTTTCCGTTGGTGAAGGTGAAGTATTCGACCCAACGCCGGCGCGCTGACCAGGGGCCGCTCGAAACGATGGAAAGCGGCCTCGCCTCCTGTACCGGGCTCTCGATTCTGCTCATCGATGCCTGTCGTTCGGTGGGCGTGCCGGCGCGACTCGTGGGTGTGCCGAATTGGGTGGACAAGCGCGGCAACCACACCTGGGTCGAGGTCTGGGACGGCGACTGGCATTTCGTCGGCGCAGCCGAACCGGACCCGAACGGCCTGGACCGCGGCTGGTTCGTCGGCGACGCCTCGCGGGCGATCCGCGACTCGCGCGAGCACGCCATTTACGCGAGCAGTTTTCGCCCGACCGGCCTGAGCTTCCCGCTGGTCTGGGCGCCGCGCGCGGATTACGTCCACGCCGTCAACGTGACCGACCGGTACACGCGCAAGGTCACGCCGCCCGACCCGGACAAAACCCGGCTGCTCGTGAACGTGCGGGATCCGGTCACCGGCAGGTGCGTGGCGGCGAGCGTCCAGGTGCTCGATCCGGCGGATGCCGCATTCCTCCTCGAAGGCACCAGCCGGGACGAACGATTCGACACGAACGACCTGCTCGAATTCGCCGTGCCGCGCCATCACGCCTACCTCGTCGAGGCGCAGTTCGACGGTCGTCAGGCGCGCGCGCAATTTGCCGGCACCACGAATGCGTCGGCCGTCGTGACGCTCAACCTCGAGGTGCCCGCGGCGAAGCCGGAAGCCAAACCGGCGCCCGCGGCCAAACCGGAGGCAAAGGAAAGTGGCGCTCGCACTGCACCGAAAAGCAAACTCACGCGCGGCCAGGAAAAGAAGCTGCGGACCGCGTTGGCCGAATACTTCGCGGCAACGGCCGACAAGCGGACGGTGTGGAATTTCGCGCCGGCGCTCGACAAACTGTTGCTCAAAGACGAGGCCGCGGTGCGGCACCTCGCCTGGGATACCTTTCGCGCGGCGCCGGTGCATGGCGAGTTACGGGCAAACTTCGACGCCCACCAAGTCCGGTTCGAGCAATACTTGAGTCCGTACACGGTGAAGACCGTCGGGCACCGGCCGGAGCACGGCTGGCCGCTGTTCATCGCCATGCATGGCGGCGGCAACGCGCCCAAGCGGGTGAACGACCAGCAATGGCGCGTGATGCAGAATTACTACCGCGACCAGGATTCCGTTCCAGGCTACCTCTACGCGGCCTTGCGCGCGCCGAACGACACTTGGAACGGGTTTTACGACAACTACGTCTATCCGCTCGTCGCCAACCTGATCGACCAGTTCCTGCTCTTCGCGCACGTGGACCCGGACAAGGTGTTCATCATGGGGTATTCGCACGGCGGCTACGGCGCCTTCGCCATCGGGCCGAAGATGCCGGATCGCTTCGCCGCCATTCACGCATCGGCGGCGGCACCCACCGATGGCGAGACTTCGGCGAAGACACTGCGCAACACCGTTTTCACCTACATGATCGGCGAGAAAGACCTCGCCTACGGCCGGCTCCCGCGCTGCCAGGCCTTTGACAAGCAAATCCGCGAGCTGCGCGGCGACCGGCAGGACATCTACCCAGTCACGATGGAACTCATCGCCGGTAACGGCCACACCGGCCTGCCCGACCGCGACAAGATCAAGAGCATGTATCCGGCGGTGCGGAACCCCGTGCCGCGCGAGCTGACCTGGGAACTCACCGACCCGGTCATCCGCGACTTCTTCTGGCTCGAAGTGCCGCAGCCGGGCAAGCAACAGGAGATCGACGCGACTTGCCAGGGCAACCACGTCACCATCGCCACCAAGGGCATTGCCGCCGCCAGCGTGCTCCTGGACGGCCGGTTGGTGGACTGGCGGAAGTCCGTGGTGTTCGAAGTCAACGGCCGGGTGGAATCGATGCGGCTTGGCCCCAGCCTGCGGACCTTGTGCGAAACGCTCAGCGAGCGCGGTGACCCCGGCCTGGCCTTTGCCGCCAAGGTGAAGCTGGCGCTGTGAACAAGTGCGGCTGTGCGGCTGAAACCGCCGCCAGTGGCGCCGCGGTCCGCCTGCACTCGAGACGCTTCGCGACTCTCCCGCGCCGAGTATTCGCGTCAGCGTTTGGACTGCGTGCGCTTGAGCGCCGCTTTCAGCGTCTGGATTGTCCGCAACCGTTTTCCGACTTCCTTCCGCCGGTTAATTCCGGCAACGTTGGTCCAATGAACCCCGCAGCCTCCAATCTTCAACGCGGCTCCGATCCACTTCCACCGCGCAGTTACTCCCTGCCTTTGGTCCCGGTCTCCGATTTGAAGTCCCAAACGCCGCCGAAGGATTGGCCCCATGCCCCGGTTCATCGCCTGGCCGACAACGCGGTGTATTTCATCACCGCCGGAACGCTCCATAAGCGCCACCTTTTCGACACGCCGGTGAAGCGCGACCGGCTCGAAGGGTTGCTGCTTTCCCAGGCGAAAGAGCATAGGTGGCAGTTGGAAGCCTGGGCAGTGTTCGCGAATCACTACCACTTACTACCACTTTGTCGCCCGCGGCAATCCGGGTTCGACGAACTTGGGTGAGTTCATTAGGCGATTCCACGGAATCTCCGCGCACGAACTCAATCAGCAGGATGGCGTCCGCGCCCGGCCGGTGTGGTTCGATTTCCGCGACACGAAACTGACGCATCAGCACAGTTATCTGGCGCGGCTGAACTATGTGCATCAAAACGCCGTCAAGCACGGGTTGGTGCCGGTGGCGAACCAATACCCGTGGTGCTCGGCAGCTTGGTTCGAACGGGTCGCTTCGCCCGCGCAGGTCCAAACGATCTACCGCTTCAAGATCGACCGGCTGAGCGTGGAGGACGACTATTGAGTCGCGACGCCAGGGCAAAGCGATGCTGAAGCACCGCACTCCGGACCCTTCGCGGCTGCGCCACGCCCGGCGTTCACGCCCGCGTTTGATCGGGTCGGGTGCCGGGGATTGCGCCCGGCACCCTCTCCCCCCCCACCGGCCGTGCGGTTTTCCGCATCCGGCGGTTGAACGCAGCTTCCAGATCATGGGGAAGCAGGATCGGATGGCAGCCAGAACCCGTGGCGTCCCAACACCGCGTTGCTTAACGCCGTCTGCAACGCTCGGACTGGCGGCGATCCGCCACGCCCCTTGGGAAGGGTGCGCCGCTTTCAGCGAGCGTCCGCTCAGTCCCAGGGCGCGCAGCTTCCGCAGCCGTCCGCGCCCGTTGTCCCAGCGTTGCCAGAAACA
>JAKANS010000223.1 GCA_021823625.1 bacterium
GCAGAAGCTCGAACTCCGAAGCCTGTTGGAAGGCTATGGGACAGCCGACCGTCATAGAACAGCCATTCAACCCAAATCCTTAAACCCGCCCCCCATCACCCGCCGATTCCCTCAGGAAATCGACCGGTTTACGCGAAATCCACGCCCCTGTGGGACGGCACTGACTTTATTTTATGGACGGTGAAGGGACCTCAGCAGAGCCCGCAAGATAATGCGGGCGCGTAGACTGCGCGCTGCGGACTATGTGCGCTTTGATGAGGTGATCGAGTTACCGGCGCGGGTTGCGTTGACCACGACGGGGGCATCGAATGCCCCTAAGAGACACCTCTCCGTTTTATTCGCAACCTGTTCTATGTGAGAACACACTTGCAGTTTGTTGAAGAAGTCTCAGAGGGTTTGAACACGTCGGTTTGACGTTGCGTCAGAAAGCCATGCGCGGAAAACCACAAGCTCAACCCGACTTCCTGACCGTCATCAACCTCAACGCCAGCGTGCCTTCGAATCATCCGCTGCGCACTATCAAGCGCCACGTGGACGCGGTTCTCAAAAAGCTTTCGCCGCTCTTCAATGAGCTCTACGCCGAGGACGGCGCGCCATCCCTCCCGCCCGCGCAACAGCTCCAGGCTCGCATGCTCACCGCCCTCTACAGCGTCCGCAGCGAACGGCTCTTCTGCGAGCAACGCGGCTACAATCTGCTCTGGCTCTGGCTTCTGGACCGCGAGTTTAGCGCAGGCCGCTTCAACCACAGCATCTTTGCCAAGAACTACGAGCGCGTCCTCTCCGCGGACGTGGCCCAGATCTTCTTCGCCGAAGTCTATGACCTGAGCCGCAGGAAGGCTGGACCAGCGATGAACACTTCACCGCCGAGGGCACGCTCATCGAAGGCGGGGCGCGAACACAGAGGGATCCGCTTCGAGTCACGCCGGGACAGACAAGACCGAGTCGTCAGAATGAAGTCGTTTCCAAATGGGTGGCTGCGCCGCGGCGGCAGCGCAGAGCGGTGTGGCAGCACCGCCGCCACCAAATCAGGACGCTACCGCGCGCTGGGCGCGGTCCGGCCAGGTGCCGGCACCAGGACGCGCAAGGCCACGCGTCGCACGGTGAACACCGCCGGCAGGTGCCCCGCGTTGTCGCCGTCCAATTCCAGCGGCATCGGCGTGGCGCAATTGAGTTCGACGCGCTCGCCTTGCAACGAGGACGCCGCCGACTCTCCCAACGGTCGCCGGGCCAGCCAGCCCCAGGCAAAGCGCACCAGCGTCAGGAGCGTGACCCGCGGGAACACGCGCACCTCCAGCCGGCCGTCGCGCAGGTCTGACTGGGGGAACATTCGCACCTCGCCGCCGTAAAGGCGGCCGTTGCCCAGCAGGGCCAACACGCCTTCGGCTCTGCGGCCGTCTGCGTTCACGCGCACGCGCGGCTGCGGACCGCGCATCGCCTTGAAGCCTGCCAAAGCATAAGCCAGCGGGCCGATGCGCTTTTTCCATCGCCAATCCACCGCCGCGATGGCGCGCGAATCCAGGCCCGCACCGGCCAGTTGAACGAAGTGCTTCCGTTCACGACGGCCGTCGGCGGTGAGTTCAACTTGCGGCAGGTCCACGCGGGTTTCGCCACCCTGCTGGATCGTCTGCCACGCCGCTGGGACCGAGCGCGGCAGGCCAAGTTCGCGGGCGAAAACGTTCATCGTGCCCAGCGGAATCACGCCCAGCCGCACGGTGTCGAGCGCGCCCGGCACCGTCGCCAGGCCATGCGCCACCTCGCTGACCGTACCGTCGCCGCCAGCGGCGATCACCGTGTCGAACCCGTCGCGGCAGGCCTGCGCGGCGAGGGCGGCGGTGGTGCCGGGGCCGGGCGTGGGGAGGAGGGTGCATTGACCGGCGAAACTTTCCAGGAGCGTCTGGAGCCGGCGCGCCTTGTTGCCCCGCGCGGTGGGGTTGAAAACGATGCAGGCGCGCATGAATCACGCCCGCGGCCGCCGATGCACCTTGTGGACCGCTGCCTGGTCCGTGCACTTGATCACCATCTCGTCCACGCACACGTGCGGCGGCCGGTCCGCCACCCAGACGAGGGCCTCCGCCACGTCCTCTGCGGTCAACGGCTGGACGCCTTCATAGACCTTGGCCGCGCGGGCTGCATCGCCTTTGAAGCGCACCAGGGAAAACTCCGTTTCCGCCATGCCGGGATCGACCGTGGCCACGCGCAGGCCGGTGCCCAGCAACTCCAGCCGCAACGCCCGCGTGATTTGCAGTACACCCGCCTTCGCCGCGCAGTAAGCGGCGCCGCCTTCGTAAGCCTCACGCGCCGCCACCGAACCGAGGTTGATGACGATGCCGCCGGGATACGGTTTCATCAGCGGGAGCATCGCCCGCGTCACGCGCAGCGTGCCCAGAACGTTCGACTGGAACATCGCTTCCCAATCGGCGTCGCGCGCGTTTTCGACGGGATCCAGGCCGTGGGCACCGCCGGCATTGTTCACCAGCACATCCACCCGGCCGGTCATGGTGCGGACCCACTCCGCGAAAGTCGTGACGCTGGCGGTTTGGGCGACGTCGAGCGCGTGATAAAGCGCCTGGGGAGCGCCGAGGCTGCGAGCCGCCGCCGCGACAGTGGCGAGCTTGTCGAGCCGGCGTGCGCCCAAGAGCAACCGCGCCCCCGCGGCCGCGAAGGCCTTGGCCGCCGCAGCGCCGAAGCCGGACGAAGCGCCCGTGATCAGCACCCATTGACTGGCCAGACGCGAGGACATGAGAAGAATGGTGCGCGATAGAGGGTTCGAACCTCTGACCCCTTCCGTGTCAAGGAAGTGCTCTACCACTGAGCTAACCGCGCGACTCGTTCCGACGCCGCATCCCTCGCAGTGTCAGATTCGTCATGCACAGAAATTCGAGTTTCGCCGGCAGCGATGCAAGCCCGAATTTTGCGGCCGGCGGGCCGTGGGCGCATCTCGGTTTCTTGCAGGGTGGTGTAAGCTCCCGGCATGAAAGCCAACGGCCTTGAACCCGTCGCGTCCTCTCGTCCGTCCGTCCCATCCACCGAAGCCCTGGCCGTGCGGGCCGCCTGCGCGGCGAGTGCGCTGGAGCGTTCGATTCAACGCCTCCTGCGGGCCCGCGATCAAACCCTCGGCCAGCTGGAAGTCCAGGCCGCACCCGACGTCCAGGAACTGCTCCGCCAGGCCCTCCAACGCGCCGCCCAAGCCAAAGCCGACGCCACGCCGCCCACCTGCCCGGTCTGCGGCCAACCGTTGAGCCGTCTGTCCTGCGGCCACGCGCGCAGCTTCCAGTCCCGCTATGGGGACATCACCATCCTGCGCACCCGCGGCTACTGTAAACGCTGCCGCCAGTGGCGCCCGCCCGCCGCCGCCGCCCTGGGTTTGGAGGAAAGCGCCGGTGACTCCCCCGCCGTGCAGGACCTGGCCGCCCTGCGGGTCAGCAAAATGCCCGTCGAGGATGCCCGTGCGGTGCTCCAGCATCTCCCCGGCGTGGAGCTGCCTCGCGCCACCTTGGATCGCGCAGCCAAACGTCAAGGCCAACGCGCCCAGCGCTGGCGGGCGCCGTTGGATCGACAGGCCGTCCGCACCCAAACGCAACTGGAACTGCCCCTGGAGCCCGACCAGATGATTATTCAACTCGACGCCTGGAACATTCGGGCACGCGATGCCTGGGGCCAGGGCGCCGCGGGGCGACGGCGGGGACTACCGCCCGAACGCTGGCACTGGGTCTACCCCGGCACCTGCTTTCGCCTGGATCATCGGGGCCACACCAACGGCGGACGGCCCGTCATCACCCAGCGCGGCTTTGTCCTGACGCGCCAAGGCTTGGACGGCTGGCGCGAGCCACTCCACGCCGAAGCGCTGCGCCGTGGATTGGGCCAGGCGGCCGGCGCGCTGGTCATCGCCGATGGCGCGGTGTGGCTCTGGCGGCGGGCCGACGACCGCTGGCCGCACGCGCGCCAACGGCTGGACTTCTACCACGCCGGGCAACACCTGGCCGCCGGGGGACGGGGGCTCTTTGGCGAGGACGCCGACCAACTCAAGCGCTGGCTCAAGCCGTTGGTCCAACAACTCAAGAACCAATCAGCGGTCAAAGGGATCCCCAAACTGGAGGCCCTCCTGGCCCCGCTGCCCGAAGGATCGGCGGCAACGGCGGTGAGTCGCGAAGTGGCCTACCTGCGCGAACACCGGGAACGGCTGGACGATCGGGCGGCACAACGGGCCGGCGAACCGATCGGCAGCGGACCGGTGGAAGCGACCTGCAGGCAGGCGCAATGCCGCTTCAAACGCCCGGGCCAGTTCTGGAGCCGGGCGGGGGACGAAGCGCGGCTGGGCCTGGAAACCTTCTGGCGCAACGAGCGCTGGCACCTCCTCTTCCCTCACTCCTCATTCAATCCTGCAAGAAACTGAGATGCGCCCCGTCCTCGCGCAGTTCAATAATCATCCTTGAATCTGGCCTTGTCTTTGCTCTACGCTGCTCCTGAACGATCCACCTACGCCAGACGGACCTTGCCGGGATGACAAGGCCCAAGGTAGGGCGGGCTTCCAGCCCGTCCGCGGTCAAACAGGATCAGGCGTGGGTGCGATCAGGGTTAACAGAGGACAAAGGCATGAATGCAAGGCAGGAAACCAGATTCTCCATGTACCTGGCCGCCCACGCTGTGCTCGATCGCCACACCGCGGCGTGGCAGGGCCTGAAAGCCTTCGCCGACGGCGCGGCGGAGTTCAAACGGCAGGTCGCCACGGTGAACGACCTGGCCCGCGCGCAAGGCGCGGCCGGTGGCTCGGCGGAACAAAAGCGGGTCGCCCGCCAAGCCCTCGCCGAAGCCGCCAGCAAGCTGGGCAAGGCCGTGCTCGCCTACGCCCGCAAGATCGGTGACACCTCGCTGGCGCGGCAAGGGGACCAATCGTCGTCCGATCTCCTGACACGGCGCGATACCGACTGCGCGCGAGTGGCGGCGCAGATCATCGAAGCCGCCCGCACGCGGCTCCCGGCGTTGGCCGATTACGGCGTGAACGAGGCGCGGGTGAATGCCGTCGCCGAGAAACTGACGGCGTACGAGGCCCTGATCCCCAAACCGCGATCGGAAAAGGCGGTGTCGCGCAACGCGACCAAGGCGATGGACGCGGCTTTCGCGGCGGCGGACAAGGTGCTTGGGGACGTGTTGGACAACCTGACGCCGAGCCTCGAAGACACCGCGCCGGATTTCGTCCGCGAATACGAAACGGCGCGTCGTCTGGCCGGCGCGGACCGTCCGGCAGAAAAGGAAGCGGCCAATACATCCGAGGCTGCCAAGACCTGACCGCGGCTATTCCGTCGCGAACAGAAGGAAACAAAGAGAACGGAGGGGAGTATGCGCGCCCTCGCGTGTTCCGACCGGCGCCCTCGCCGGTCGGTTCGGGCGTCCAAGCCCTGACCGAGGTAGGCGCGATGTACGACAGACGTGGTCGGCGGGTCGCCGACCGAGGCGGGCGAGTTGCCCGCGCTGCCGCTTTTGCGTACACACTCTCGGCTTGGCCAAGGCCCATCGTTTCCTTGGTCATCTCTTGTAGATAGCGGGCCGCCTGCGACGTTAAACTTACGACTGCGTCCCGCTTCGGGAGGGCCGGTTTCCAAGCCAGCCCGGACGGTTGGCCGCCAGCATCATTCGCGTTGGCGCTTTCTCGTTCGTTTCGTCAGCGCCCAGCCGAGGGTCGCCGCCCGAGCGCCACCGGCGGGGGTTGCTGTTCCGTGGATCAGGCTGAACTCCGCCGCTCGTCTGTCTCCGGGCCTGACCAAGCCTCGGGCCGGGCGACGGTGGCCCGTGCGGCGGCCGGGAAACCTCGCGTCACACAATTTTCACAAAACCCCGCTTGACACTCTGAAAACCTGGTCTACTCTAGTCGCGACTCTTGTGAAACCCATCGCGCCCAGACCAAACCCATCGCGCCCAGACCAAACCCATCGCGCCCAGACCAAACCCATCGCGCCCAGACCAAACCCATCGCGCCCAGACCAAACCCATCGCGCCCAGACCCGTCGCGCACCAGCCAGGCAGCGATGTGTATCCGAAGTTCTTCGCGCAGCGGCCCCCGGACTGACAGGGATCAACCGCTTCTCCCCTCGCCAGTTGGATTCATCGAGGCCTTTCCCCGCCTATGCAGTGGCATTCACACGCTGTTACGGGTGGCCAGGCGCCGGGGTAGCCCATCCACTGGCCAATGACTATCAGGGTCACTCTTTAGTCGCTCCTGCCGTTGGCTGGGCGGGGGGATCCTGTGGTGCCTTGGCCGACCGCCATCCTCAGTTGCCAATACAAGAACTGCTTCCCCGATTCCATGATATTGTTACAGAATCAAACGCTTGGACTGAGCAACGGCACTATTCTACAGCGGACGCTTCGCCTCTGGCTTGCGACTTGCACGGCTATTCTCATGGCGACGGCAACGCTGAAAGTCAGCGACCTCCGGCAAAGCCGGAGAGTTTCCCGTTGTACTAACCTAGGCAGTACACGTCCACGTGGAGGCTTTTGACCGCACTAAGTCACGGTATGTGTCTACGCTGCTTATCCTTGCGGTGATTGCGCTTTATTGGCCAACTCTCAACTTTCTTCCCTTGTCCTACGACGATCCCCTCTATCTAACAGGTAACAAACGTGTTTTAGCCGGCTTAACATGGAAAAGCGTACAGTGGGCATTAACCAGTTGTGAGTATTTTTATCACCCAGTGACCTGGTTGACTCTCATGTTCGACTCAACCGTTTCTCGGGCCAACCCGGTAGCCTTCCACCTAACTAACCTTTGGCTTCACGCCCTAAACGTTGCCTTCCTGTTTATCGGTTTGTATCGTGTGTCTGGTCGCCTCATTCCAGCTCTCTTTGTCGCGGCATTGTTTGCTTTCCATCCCGTCAATGTTGAATCAGTGGCCTGGATTTCTGAACGCAAAGGTTTGCTAGCTGCATGCTTTGGCAGTCTGGCATTCAACTGTTATCTTACCCACATCGCCCGGCCATCATTGGCGCGCTATCTGCTCATATGCTTTCTCTTCATATTGTCTCTCCTCAGCAAACCGAGTACTGCACCTTTGCCGTTGTTTTTGGCGGCAGCATACGCTCTTCGATTACGCAACCACTATGCTTCGCGCCCACGCCCACGCGCGGCCTTCCTCCTTGAGTGCGCCCCGTTCCTCATATTCGCGACTATAGCCCTGCTCTTGGCAATTTACACCGAAAAGCAGGTTGGTTCTGCGAGTACATCGTTACCATTTGGCTATCGTCTGCAACATGCGATCGTTGCATATACATTCTATATTGGAAAGACCATCTGGCCAACTGCACTATCACCGCACTATCCCTTGCCAAACGTATGGCCACCAGTACTTGTCGTGTGTTCTGCCGTGGTTCTCTGTTTACTATCGGTTCTTATCGCCACGCTGAGTCGTAGCAGCACGAATCGAGTGATTGCGCTTGGCTGGTTGTTCTATCTTATATTACTCATTCCCGCCATAGGACTAATCCAAATTGGGTCTCATGCAATGGCAAATCGTTACCTCTATATACCGATGATCGGAATACTCATAGCCATTATTTTTCCCGTGTTTAATCGTTGGCCTGGATCTCGCATCTCCATCGGAACGGCGGCTGCCGTGTCTCTCCTGCTGTGGGTGCGGACGGCCGCTCACATCCCCGTATGGCGCAATTCCCAATCCCTATTCACCTACGCGGTATCACATCATCCATCGCCATTATCATATATTCATCTTGGAATCAGTTACAGAAATCAAGGCGACGGGAAGCGAGCGCTGGACTGTTTCAAGAAGGCACTACAAATACGGCCTGACAATCCCTACGCATCAGTCAATGCCGCCGTCTGTCTCAACGCCCTTGGCCGATCGGGTGAGGCGCTGGCCTATCTCGAACGCACCATGGTCAGTCATCCCGGATTGCCTGAAGCGTACTCCTTTGCAGCGTGGTTACTCTCGACCAACCCTAATGAAGGTCACCGAAACGGGAACCGAGCCATCGCACTCGCGGAGAAAGCAATTGAATTGACCGAGACGCAACCGGGCGTGCTCGATAATCCAGCTCACCTTCGCTCTCTCGCTGCTGCGCGAGCTGAAGTTGGTGACTGGATCGGTGCTGTCGAGAGCGTCGTTAAGGCTGCGACACTCGCACGTTCCTTACAGCAGTTCACACCGGTTGCAGCACTCGATAGGGAATACTCTTCCTACATGCACCATAAGCCAGTTCGAGAATATGGTACTTACTATTAGATGTTAAACCATCCACAGGATAGCCGAATATGCACATAGTTATGGCGTATGCTCTATTGCTCGGTGGCACACTTACCACCGTCGCTAAACCTTCGTCTGAGTTTACTGTCTCCGGCGACGTGGTGCTTCGTGATTACCGCGTAGCGAACCTAGAAGGATTAGGGTTCCAGACAAATACAGTTGTCGCTCTCTTTCGCGTTTACGCGAGAGACTGTAGCTGGACTATTACGATAAG
>JAKANS010000224.1 GCA_021823625.1 bacterium
GGCCGATGTGGACCGGTTGATCCTGCCCGGCATCACGCATTGGCAATCGCCGAACTTCTTCGCCTACTTCCCGGCAAACAACTCTGGACCGTCGATCCTGGGCGACCTGCTCGCGTCCGGCCTGGGCGCGCAAGGCATGTTGTGGGCGACCAGCCCGGCTTGCACCGAACTGGAAACGCACGTCCTGGACTGGCTTGTGGACATGCTGGGGCTGCCCGCGCGGTTCAAGTCCGGCGGCACGGGCGGCGGCGTGATTCAGGACGCCGCTTCGAGCGCCGTGCTCTGTGCGTTGCTGACCGCGCGCGAGCGGACGACGAACTTCGGGGTGAACGAACACGGCGGCGACAGCCGGTTGGTGGCTTACACTTCCACCCAGGCCCATTCCTCCGTGGAAAAAGCGGTGAAGATCGCGGGCCTGGGGCGGGCCAAACTGCGCCTGATCGAAGTGGACGAACGCCATGCAATGCGGCCGGACGCCCTGGCGGAACAGATCAAGGCGGACCGCAAGGCCGGGCTGCGGCCGTGCTTTGCGAGCGCCACGGTCGGCACCACGTCGTCGAACGCGATGGATCCGTTGCCGGCGATCGGCCACGTCTGTCACGAGCACGGGGTCTGGCTGCACGTGGACGGCGCGATGGCCGGCACCGCGGCGCTTTGCCCGGAGTTTCGCCACTTCCTGGACGGGCTGGAACTGGCCGACAGCTACGCGTTCAACCCGCACAAATGGATGTTCACGAACTTCGACTGCGACTGCTTTTGGGTGGCCGACCGCGCGGCGTTGATCCGCACGCTCTCGGTGCTGCCGGAGTATCTGCGCAACCGCGCGACCGAAAGCGGCGCGGTGATCGATTACCGCGACTGGCACGTGCCGCTGGGCCGGCGGTTCCGCGCGCTCAAGTTGTGGTTCGTGATCCGGCATTACGGCGTCGAAGGCCTGCGACGCCACGTTCGTGAACACGTTCGCCTGGCGCAGCGCTTCGCCGAGTGGGTGGAGGCGGCGCCGGACTTTGAACTGGCCGCGCCGGTGCCGTTGAATCTGGTCTGCTTCCGGCACCTGGCCGGCGACGATTTCAACCGTCATCTGCTCGAAGAACTCAACCGCAGCGGAGCCTTGTATCTCACCCACACGGTGCTCGACGGCGAATTCGCGCTGCGCTTCTGCGTAGGACAAACACACACCCAGGCACGACACGTCGCAGCCGCCTGGCAACGGATTCAAGAAACGGCGGCCCGCCTCGCTGCCGAATCGACCGCGCTGTCCGGCCAACTTCAGTAGCCTTCCCGGACCAGCAGGTACACCCCCGCGATCAGCGCCACGCAAATCGCGGACATCAGCAACGCCGAGCCGACCAGGTAGGACACCGCGACCATCGCCACGCCGCCGATCAGGGGCACGAAGGACTGTTGCCGTTTGCCGTAGATGAAGTAGGCGATGCCGACCGAACCCCAAAACAGCGAGGCGAACAAGTAACCGGGATCGAGCAGGTTCACAGCCTGGCCCAGACCGCGCCGGTGCGGCGAGAATGCAGATCGATTTTCATGCTCGCCGAAGATGTACCCAAGCGGCCGCTCCGTCCAACCGCTGGCATCGCGAGCCGCCGGGGCACCGATCGGTTTGGCGGCGCGCCAGTTTTCCAACCGGCTTTTGGTGATGCGTGGCTGATGGCGTTGTTTGAACTTTGGCGTTGCGATAAGCCGACTTCCAGTCGGCTTATCGCAACGCCAACCTGAAATCGCCGCCATGAGATTTGCGCCTGTCCAAAGCCGGTTCGGAAACCGGCGCGCCGTTCTTACGCAGCGAAGAGGCTGGCATCACTTCCCGTTTCTGATACCGGCCTGGTTCCTTGCGTTCGTTGTCGCCGCGTTGGCCATAACGTGTCTTCTCGCCGACATTGGCCAGGGAGATTCACCCGATTTCCCGCTGGATACGCGCTACGACTATGAAGTCGGCGTGGGCTGGGCCGATTCCGGTACGTTCCGCCTGGACACGCGGTTTTCCGGCAGCACTGGCGCGGGGCTGTCGGGCGTATTCACTCTGGACACGCGGGCGACCACGGAGGCGATGGCCAGTCTCAGCGGCCAGGTCACCGACGCCACTGGCACGCCGTTGGCCGGGGCCACCGTTCTGGCCTTCCAAGGTGCGGCGGCGACGACCGGCGCCCGAACCGACGCCTCCGGGCAATACGCGCTTCCAGTCCTCGAAGCGGGTACGTGGGAAATCTGGGTCAGCCTGCCAGGCTATCGCACCTGGGTGCAATCCGGTGTGACCCTCGTGCCCGGCCAAGCCGGTACGTTGAGCGTGGCTTTGGCGCCGTTGCCCGCTCTGCCGAACGTCACCGCCACCGACCAGACGGTGGAGAAGACCCAGGAGGCGCAGATTGTGCCGACGACCGACAAGCAGTTGGAGGTGTTTAGCGGGACCGCTTTCGTTCCGGGCGAGAATGTGGACCGCGCTTTGCCGACCGTGATTTTCACCCACGGCTGGAACAGCGATCCCACGGCATGGGCGCAGGCGATGGCAGCACAGATGATTGCGGCGAACATTAAAGCGAACTTGCTGGCGTGGGATTGGCGGACGCAGGCGGACACGCTCGAACCGATCGAGGCGATGTCGAGCACCCGGCGGCAGGGCGAGGCGCTGGGCAAAGCCCTGGCGGCCACGCTGGGCGACTCCTATACGGGAACACTGCATTTCATCGGCCACAGCCTCGGCACGCTGGTCAACGCGACGGCGGCGAATTACCTGCACGGTTTGCGCGACAGCGGCGTGGCGCAGTTCCCAGCCGACCACACGCAGATGACGCTGTTGGACGATGCCGGAGCGGTCAATGCGGCGGGGATAGCGGTGACGTTTGGCTACAACGTCAGCGGCTTGAACGGCTCCATCGCCAGCCAGGTGGTTCAGGCAGGATACGTTTCGCCGATCCCAAACGACTTCGCTTGGATCGACAATTACATCAGCCTGGTGGGGGGCTATCACGCCGAGGCGGTGAACGTTTTGCTGCCCAAGAGCGCCGTCATGGCGGACCCGAAGGATCCGATTACCTACCACACTGAACGACACGCCTACGCTTGCGCTTGGTACAGGCAGACGGTGCTGCTGCCCATGCAAGTTTTATTGGGGTACCGTTACGCGTTGGAACGAACAGGCTGGCCGGGGCAGTTCCCCACGCCGTCGCCCTACCAACCCGGGAGCCTGTTGAGCCAGGTGCTGGAGGACGACAACGAACTGCATTTATTCCAAGTGACTCGCGAAGAAGAGTTGGACGCAGCGCTGGGGTTTGCGGACAAGTGGGAAATCTTGGCCACCGGCGCCAGCACCGCCAACTTGGTGCTTCTTCGGCCATCGAAATGGGCGGTGAACAAAGCTTTGGATATTGGCGCGACGGCCTTCAAGCGGATCGGTAACGCCTTAGTTTCCTCGGCGGACGCCGTGTTCCACTTCGGTGAAGCCGCCAGCCCGACGGTTCCTTTGGCGGTGCCGGACTTCAGCACAGTCTCCGCCGGTGCCTTTCTGCCGCTTTCGCCGCGCATTGACCTCACGACTGCCGGTTCAACTCCGCCCCGCCGACTCACCGGGCCGGGCCTGTCCGATGAACCGACCGCCACGAACACCCCACCCGCCGTGTGGATGACGCTGGCGCTGCCGGCGGAGGTGCGGGGCCTGTCGTTCGATTTCACGCTGACCGGCGGCGTGGGCAGCGACGACTACCTGGCCTTCGGCATCGACGGCACCAACCGCTTCGCGCTCGAAACACGGTTCATGGAACCAAACCGGACGGTGAGCAGTGGCTGGATCGACGTGTCCGAGTACGCCGGCAAGTCGGTCGAGTTCTTCTTCGGCGTGCTGGGCGGCACCTCGACCAACGTGGTGGTGGCAGTGGACGGACTGCGCTTCTACCAAGCGGCAGCGCCACGCCTCGAATTACTCCGGTCCGGTGCGGACATCGTGCTTCGCTGGCCGGCTGACAACGGCGGATTCGTCCTCGAAACTGCCACAACCTTGCCACCGCAAGCCGATTGGTCGCCTTTGGATGCGACGCTGTCGCCGGACGAGGGGTTTTACTCCGTCACCAACGCGGTTACGGACGGAGCGCGGTTCTTCCGGCTGCGGCAGTCCAACTGAGGCTCCCCATCCAAGACCACGGCGGGCAGGATCAGAATCAAACTGAACCGCCGCGAAATAAAGAAACGTTGCGGCTGGCCTTTGTTGGGGCCAGCCGCGCGCCGAAGAAATGGAAGTGTGGGTTGCTTCTGTCGCTATTTGGCCTGGCCGGTGATTTCCAGAAGCTTGGTGGTGACGCGCTGGTCCATTTCGACCTTCGTGTCCTGGCCCATCGTTTTCATGGTCATGCTCATGACCTGATTGGCGAAGGAATCGACCGTGGCGCCGAGGTCGGGTGCGTACCACGTCCGGCCCGTCGTGGTGCCGCTGAACGCGCCAAGGGTGATGGGACCGGTACCGCTGCCTTCCTTGCTGCTGAGGGTGCCTTGATGGTCGAGCACGGCCACGCGGTAACCGCGTTTTTCCTCCATGCCGTTGAACTTGAATTTCATCGAGATCAACATCGTGCCCATCGGCCCGAGCGACACCTCCAGCTTCACCGGCCACTCATAGCCTGCGCTCACCGGATCTTTCGGGAGGCCGGGCGGCAACGCGCTCATCTGTTTGACCACGTCTTCGTCGAACATGGCTTTCATCATGTCGGCGCTCATCGCGGGCATGCCGCTGGCCAGGTCATCGACCAGTTTCTGAACGCCCTCGACTTTCTCGATGTCGCCGTTGGGTTTGGTAAAGAGCTTCAGTTTGGCGCCCACGAGTTTTTTCAACACCTCGTTCAATGGATTCGCGTCGCCCGTGGTGGTTTTGGCCCTCGAGTCGAACTTGGTCACCACCGTCTGGCCCATTTTGGTCTCCAGCGAGATGGAGCGGAATTCGATCCCGACCTCAAAGCCGCCTTCCGCGCGTTCCTTGTCCACGGAAAGCGCCACCTCCTGAGTCTGCTCCGTCTGCTGTTGAATCGGGTTTGGTGTCGCCGCGACGGTGATCTTCTGCTTTTGCGCGGTCTTGATCTGCTGGACGATCTGTTGCCCGGCTTTCCATTTGGGCGTCAGATCCACGTTCTCGTCCGCGGCCCAGGCGCTCAACCCGAGGAATGGCAGAGTAAGTGCCACCGCCAGCCCCAGGACGCCCCGGCCAAGGAAGGAGGTTGAAGACGGAGCGGTGTGTCCGGCTCGTGTTCCCGTTTCAGACTGGCGACGCGCAGGGTGGGAATCGGATGTGGTTTTCATAGAAAGACTCTCTGGTGCGTTTTCGTTGCGGTATCGGTGTGGCTACATGAACCGACCCGGCCAAGGAACGCTGCTCTCCGGCAAGGCCGGGAGCCGTTGGTCGTCTTTTGGGTCCGAGTCACGGTCATGGGCGTGGCCAACGTGTACCGCAAACCTGGGCCTGGCCGCACTTACAAAGTCGCGTCGGCGTCGTACCTGCACCGTCGGCACACCATTCACGGTTGCGGCCAGGCCCAATCGCCCTCGGCGAGGTCCCGGCTCGTCTTGCTTCTCCCGGACATGGCGATGGCGCCTCCGTCGTCCTTTCCGTTCCAGCCCACCGAGTAAAGGACGAATCGGTCGTTGTCGGCGCGGCGATACTTCAGCGGCTCGCCGGTGATGATGTCGTGAGGGAGTTTTTCCATGAACTTCGGGGCCAGTTCCGCGAGGGAGTCCGGATAGCGGCCGTTCGCCAGCCGATATCGCTCGAGCGCGCACGCCAGGGCTGCCTCGTCCACCATCGTTTGGGCATAGGTGAATTTCTGGCACGCGCGGGTCAAGGCCGGCAGCAGCATGGCCGATAGGATGCGGTGTTGCGTCAGCAGCGCGAGACCGGGGCTGAGCGACTTGCCGATGGCGGCTTCGTTTTCCGTCAGGATTTTCGGGTTCACGCGGCGGCTGGGAACATCCAGTCCGGGTTCGATCCATTGCGTGAACAAGCGATTGTAGTTGAGTTGTTCCTGGTAAAACCAGCCCCGCGGCATCAGCGTGGCAAGCAAACCCATCATGGAGGATTCCGACTCGTTGCCAATCTCGGCCATGCCGAGATCGCTGTAGCCCCGCGGATGGTTTCGCACATAGACGAGGATGCCGTTGCCGAAGGCGCGCTCACCGCGCAGAGCGAACCGGGCATCGGCCAGAAAGTCGAACTGCTGCAATCGCCGTTGCAGGTGCTGCAACTGTGCGTCGGACCAGCGCCGGTCAGCCAGGCCTTCCCACACCGGCTGCAACGTAAACTGCGCCGCCGCGCAACGCACCAATTGGGAGATCAAGACGGGCTCCGCGCGGACGGCGTCGGTGAGGTAAAAAGCAAGATCGAGGTCGTTCACCGCGGACTCAGTCTGTCCCAGCGTCAGTTCGGCGCCGGCGCGCAGCGTCAGAATCCGCACGCAGCCTTTGAGGACGGCCAGATGGGGGAGCAATACCCCGGCCGGGTTCTCCTCGTCGTAACGGAGATTGAACCGGCACTGGGGGCGTTGCTGGCTCGCGGTACGAAGCTCGGAGAAGACCGGATCGCAACGCTGGAGCGCTGCCAGCACTGCTTTCGCGGCTTCGACGCGGTTGGTGGTGAGCGTCGCGTTCGTTCCCGCTGGCGGCCCGGCGGCTTTGCGGGCCACCTGCTCGAACGCCGCCTGCCAGGCCGGCCAATCCATCCGTTCGCCCAGATGCCAGTCCCCCTTCTGGACTCGTGAGTTATCCGGGATGCCGGCGGCGAACTGCATCCGGTTGGTTGCTGCCTGCCGGTTGCGCCAGGTTTGGGTGCCGGGCAGGAAATCGAACAGCGGCGCCAGGAACGGCGTCATCGCGAAATTCTGCTCGTCCGGGATTCGTGGCGGCGCGAGGGCGGCTATGTCGAGGATTTCGCCGCGTGCGGCGGCCTCTTTTGCGTAGGCGTTCCAGGCGCGTTTGCCCCGCCAATCTTCCTCCACGTAAAACAACGCGATCAAGGTGGCCAGTGAGACACCGACACCTAGCAGCACTCGCAACCAACGTCGGAGAGAAGCCCGGCGGTCGGCCGTAGTGCCCAGGATGCGGGTGAACAGCGATTTCGGTTTTTCGGATTCGTTCATAAACAAAGTGGGGGTGAGGGTTGGTCAAACTCGAAGCAATTTCGGCGCGGCCAGGGCTCCGGTGGCCTGGCCGGGCGTGACGTCACCCTGCCGCGTTCGACCTTGCGGCGGGCTCGATCTGCGCTTCGGCGCCGAAGCCTCGGGTACGGCGCCGACGAAGCCGAGCATCTCGGCCAACTCGCGCCGTTGCTCGACCAAAACGCGCTCCGTTTCGGGCGATGGCGGCAGACTCCGGCGACTGGCGGTGGCGGCGTCGTCCGCGTCAAGCCAGTGGACTGTCAGCATCACCGCCCAAACGGCAGCGAGACCGGCGTAAAACTGGGGGCTCGGCCACAACCAGGCCCGCCACCAGGATTCGACGGTCGGCGTGAACCGAGCCGGGCGCGGTCGGGCCGAGGCTGAGTTGGCTGCGGCGGCCGCGCGGACCCGCTCCTCGGCCGTTTTCCAAAGGTCCGGAGTTGCCTCGCCACTTCGCAGACGGGCGGTGAGTTGCGCGTTGAGCTTTTCTTCCGCGGCGAAGACCTGCGCGCACGCGGCGCAGGTCGCCAGGTGATCCTGGATTTCGAGGCTGGTCTTGGCATCGAGTTCCGAATCCAGGTACGGACCAGACAAAGAACGGATTTCTTGGCAGTTCATAGCGGTTTCGTTTGAGGCAAAGGGTTCTTTCTTTCGAGCCGGGCAAGCCCGGCACGCATCTTCTGCCGCGCGCGCGCCAGGTGACCCATCACGCTGCCCAGCGGGATGTCGAGCGCCTCCGCGATTTCGCGGTAACGCAGCCCGCCCAGCGCCCGCTGCAACAGCACCGCCCGCTCGGCGTCGGTGAGCGATTTGAGCGCGATGACCAAGTTCTCGTCCAGCGCGTCGGCCAGTGCCGCCGCCGTCAAAGGGTCGTTGGCTGAGTCCGCGCCGGGCAAGTCCGCGAGTTCCTCGGGTTCGAGTTGGAACTCGTGTCGGGCGAGGCGGGCGTGTTTCCGGTTCAGCGCAAAGACCTCGTTCGTGAGAATCTTGAACATCCACGCCCGGAAGCTGGCGTCCTCGTGGTAGCGGTCGAACGCGGCGAACGCGCGCAGAACCGCGTTCTGAATGGCGTCAGATGCCGCCTGCGGTTCCCAAATCAGGCGCCGGCAGTACCGCTCCAGGTCGCGCTCGATGGGCTGGAGCAGCGCCAGGAACCGGTCTGCCTCGGATGGAGTTGGGGCACGCATAACGATCTTCAACTTGGAGAAAGTCGAAGGCGCGGCGTTTTATTACAACGAACTTTGGTTTTCCCAAATCATCCCCCGAGCAAGGCAAGGCCACCTGGCTGGCGGCGGGCTGG
>JAKANS010000225.1 GCA_021823625.1 bacterium
GTGTTCATGGCCGGCTGGGGCAGCCACAACAAATACTCGCTGCTGGGGGCGATGCGCGCCATCGCCCAGTTGATCAGCTACGAAATCCCGCTGGTCTTTGCCGCGCTCGGCGTGGTGCTGGTGGTGGGCTCGCTGTCGCTGCCGGCGATTGTGGACAGCCAGGCCGGTTATGATTGGGGCGGACTGGCGCGCTGGCATGTCTTCACGCCGTGGGGGCTCGCCGGGTTCGGCCTGTTCATGATCGCGGCCACGGCCAAGACCGGCCGGTCGCCGTTCGATCATCCGAAAGGCGTCCACGCGGCTCATGGCGTCCTCGGACAGGGTGTTGGTGCGCCCGACAGCCGCCCGGAACAGCGGCGTTTTGCCGTCCTGGCCGATTCCCGCCGCCTGCAAATACTCGTCCACGTAAGCCTCGGCGTTGTGGTGGGCGGGAACTCGTGAAACTTCCCGCCTTTCTCGTGGAGCCGAATCCAGCAGCGCCGGCCGTTTTCGTAGTAGTCCTCGACTTTCGAATCGACGGCCGGCATCCGGGCCGGCCTGAAGGATCAGCCGGGGAAACACCCGGCCGGCAAAGGTCACCGGCAGGTTTTGCCCGGTCAGGACAAGCTCCGTGGTCAATTCCCGTCCTCCGGGGCGCGCATTTCGCATTTTATGGCACAAACCGCGACCACAAAGAGCTTTCGCGCCAGTCACGTAACAACGCGGCCGGCTCGTCGGGCGTCATTCCCAGGCCGTTGGCCGCATGAGGCCAGGTGGCCCCGCCCAGAACTCGCGTTCGACCTGGGGACAAACGAAAAGCTCCGTGCCTGCCTTCAGGGCGATCCGGAGCGCCTCGTGGGCTTCCTCGTGCTAGGGATCATCGCGTCTGGCCAGACGGCAAAGGACGTTTGCAGCCGCATGTGTCCCCCTGGTCGCAAAGGCTGTCCCGGCAGGCATCGACCGGAGGCCCTGGCCGCTCGGGTACCCGGGCCATGACCTCGTCAAAGCGGCGGAGTCGTTCGGCGGGCGAGAATCGGGCGGTGTCGAGTGGCGGGGTGCCGGTTTTGGCGGCGTCTTCAAGGACTGCGGACGCGCCCTGCGCCCGGTTGGTCCCGGCGCCCTGCGCCTGGCGGTCAAGCCAGGTGGCGGTTGTGTTCGAGACGGCGACTTGAATCGAGACGGTGTTCATGACGCCTCTCCTGAAGAACAGAAGGCGGACCGTCCATGGTCAGGGCATCGTCGACATTCACGGCCGGCTTCACGCACAATCTGTTTTGACGGCCTGCCCGGCCTTTTCGGCGGCTTCGCGGCGGCGGTACTCGTCGAGCATCGCCGCAGTGGCGGTGGCGCCGCAACGCGAGCCGCCCAAGTCTCGTACTCTGATGAGTCCGTCCAGATCGCGCACCCCGCCGGCGGCTTTGACTTGGACCTTTGGCGAACAACTCGCCCGCATCAACGCAAGATCGTGCTCGGTCGCGCCCTTGTAACTGTAACTGCCGTCGGGCTGTTTCACGAAGCCATAGCCGGTCGAGGTCTTCACCCAGTCCGCTCCGGCGCGCTCGCAAATCTGACAGAGCCGGCGCTTGAAGTCGTCGCCGGTCAGACCGGCGCCGCCTTGGGTGAGGTAGTCGTTTTCGAAGATGACCTTCACTTTCGCGCCGTGGCCGTGCGCGGCGTCGCAGACCGCGCGGATGTCGCGCTCGACGTAGTCCCAGTCGCCGCTGAGCGCCTTGCCGAGGTTGATGACCATGTCGATCTCGGTCGCGCCGTCCCGACAGGCTACCTCGGTTTCGTAGCGCTTCACCTCGGTGGTTGAATTGCCGTGCGGAAACCCGATGACGCAACCGACGATGACACCCGTGCCACGTAACAATCCAGCGGCCCGCCGGACCGCGTAAGGCTTGAGGCAAACCGAGGCCACGGCGTACTTCGCGGCGAGCCGGCAGCCGTCCTCGAGCTCGCGATCCGTCATAGTCGGATGAAGCAGCGAGTGGTCGATCATCTTCGCCAGCTCTTCGTAGGTGTATTTCATGTGTGGCCGTTTTGGGGACCGGCTGAAGTTCACCGCCGAGGCGCGGAGACACTCGGTCGCCAAACTACTGGTGGCTCGGTCAAGGGGTGGCCGGCGCCGGCGTGGCCAAACCGGGCGGCAGTTTCGGCGGCACTGGCTTGGGCACCTCGGGCAAAATCGTGGCGGCCTGCGCCCCGGTGGGCGGCCCGGTGTCGGGCGGGGGCAACGAAGGCGTAAACTTGCCAGTCTTGACGATTTCGTTGACCTGACTCCCGTCCAGCGTCTCGAATTCGAGCAAGGCTTTGGCAATCAGCTCCAATTTGTCCCGATGATCGACGATGATCTGGTGCGCGCGCTGGAAGTTCTCGGTGATGATGCGTTTGACTTCGTTGTCGATCGCTTCGGCGGTTTCCTCGCTATATTCCTTCGAGCGCATCATGTCCCGGCCCAGGAAGACGTATTCCTGACTGTCGCCGTACTGGACCATGCCCAGTTTGTCGCTCATGCCAAATTGCGTGACCATGGCGCGCGCCATATTCGTAGCCTGCTGGATGTCGCCGGCCGCCCCGGAAGAAATGTCGTCCGTGACGAGTTCCTCGGCGATGCGCCCGGCCATCATCACCGCGATGGTGTCGAGCAACTGCTTGCGACGGTGGTTCAGTACGTCGTCTTTGGGCAGGGACATGGTCGCACCCAGCGCCTGCCCGCGGGGGATGATCGTGACTTTGTGCAACGGGTGCGTGTGCTCGAGCATGACGCTCACCAAGGCGTGACCCGCCTCGTGCCAGGCCGTGCCGCGCTTCTCCTCTTCGTTCATCGCCAGGCTACGACGCTCGCGGCCCCACCGGACCTTGTCACGCGCCTCTTCGAGTTCCGCCAGCGTGATGGCTTTCTTGTTTAACCTGGCGGCGAGGAGCGCTGCCTCGTTTAACAGATTCGCCAGTTCTGCGCCCGAGAAGCCCGGAGTGCCGCGCGCGATGATGGCCAGGTCCACACCGGGGGCGAGCTTCACGTTGCGCGAATGCACCTTGAGAATCGCCTCCCGGCCGCGCACGTCGGGCAGGTTCACCGTGATCTGGCGGTCAAAACGGCCGGGCCGCAACAACGCGGGGTCGAGCACGTCCGGGCGGTTCGTGGCGGCGATGATGATGATGCCGTCCTGTGTGTCGAAGCCGTCCATCTCCACCAGCAAGGCGTTGAGTGTCTGCTCACGCTCGTCGTTGCCACCGCCCAGACCGTGGCCGCGGCTGCGGCCCACGGCGTCGATTTCGTCGATGAACACCAGGCAGGGCGTGTTCTTGCGCGCCTGCTCGAACATGTCGCGCACGCGGCTCGCGCCCACGCCGACGAACATCTCCACGAAATCCGAACCGCTGATGCTGTAAAACGCCGCGTCGGCCTCGCCGGCGATGGCTTTGGCGAGGAGGGTCTTGCCGGTGCCTGGCGGCCCAACCATCAGGATGCCTTTCGGGATGCGCCCGCCCAGCCGCTGAAACTTCTTCGGGTCCTTGAGGAATTCCACCAGCTCGCAGACTTCGTCCTTGGCTTCCTCCACGCCGGCCACGTCTTTGAACGTGGTGCGGTTCTTCTCCTTGTTGAGCATGCGTGCCCGGCTCTTGCCGAAACTCAGCGCGCCTTTGCCCGCCATCTTGATCTGGCGGATCAGGAAGAAATAAACCAGCGCGGCCAGCAACAGGAAGGGCAGGATGCCGTAAACCAGGTTCATCAACATGGTGTTCGGTTCGGCCACCTTGAACTTGCCCGTGTTCAGCAACTTGTCTTCGAGCGACTCGCTGACCCGCGTTTCCAGGCGGAACTCCAGAGGGCCTTTGGTACTCTCCGCCGGCACCAGCTTCCCGGTGATCTCGCGCAACGGCGACTGCGGGTTGTAGTGGATGGTGGCTTCTTGAATCTGATCGCGGTTAACGAGATCGAGAAACTCGGTGTGGCTCAGAACGCGGTAGCGCGACTCGGTGTGGTCTTTGAAGAAGACCAGCAGCGGGATCAGGCTGAGGATGGCCAGCCAGAGGAGCCAGGCCCGCGGCGGCACGCGCGATTCGCCGGCTTTGCGGTCGGGGCGATTGCTATTGTTGTTGCGTTCTTCAGACATCGAAAATTCCAAGCCCGCCGAAGCTAGCACGCGCGTTTTGGCGACGCAACCGTGCTGGTGGGCGGACGGGGGTTCGCCGCGGTTCGTTCTCCGGGCTGCCAGCGCCAGTCAAAAACCCGGCGAGTGCGAAGCGAAAGTCTGAACCGCTCGCCGATCCGGAAGCCTTCCACCCAAAACGGTTCGCCGTTCTCGGCCACGGCCACGATTCGCTCGTGCCGCTCTGCGCGAGGCACTTTGGCGTTGGCAAACAAGTCCTGGAGCTTCGCCGACTGACCCAGGCCGATCGGCTGAAAGCGATCGCCGCGCTGCCAGTGGCGGAGCGTGATCCGCCGGCCCACCTGCTCGGCGTCGAATTGTTCGCGGCCCGGCACTGGGCGGACAACGCCCACGGCTCCGGGGCGGCGATCGAGAATTCTCCAGTGGAAAGCCAACGCCTCGAACTGCGCCTGGCCGGCGGCCGCGGACAGAATCAAGTCGAGCCGTTGGGGCGTGAACTCGGGTTGAGTGGCCTGACCGAGATGGACGTTGCCGACATCGTCCCGCCAGATTCGCAAACCGGCCGGCGCGCAGGTGGGCACATCCGGTTCGCGCCGGAGTTGCTCGACCAGTTCGAACGTTGGCAGGACGCCCAGCTCGCTGAGTTGGGCGCGGATGACCTGTCTTTGCACCGCCGGATGCAGCGATTCGAACCGCTCCCGTCGCCGGCTCGACCGCCACTGCTGCGCGGCTTCACTGGCAAAGGCCGCTTCGTCGCCGAGCATCGTCATCAACCGCGGCACCGACGCGTTGAGCGCGGGCTGAAGGAACCGCCGGACCAACGGAACGAGCCGGCGGCGAACCATGTTCCGCTGCGTGTCGAGGCGACGATTGCTGGCATCTTCGCGGAAAGCCACGCCGAACTCCTCCGCATAATCGAGCAGATCGGCCTTGGGCACTTCAAGCTGCGGTCGGATCAAGGCCACGTCGGGGTTGGCCGGCGAAGGTGCGATCCAGCGCATGCCCGCCAGCGCCTCGCCGCCGGCGCCTCGCAGCAGGCGGAGGAAAAACGTCTCGACTTGATCGTCCGCATGATGCGCCAGGGCGACTTTGCCGGCGCCGACCTGGACCGCCGCGCGTGCCAAAAACTCGTGCCGCAGCGCGCGCGCCGCCATCTCGATCGAGACGCCTTGCGAGCGTGCGTGCGCGCGAACGTCGGCGCGTCCACAAATGCACAAGAGCCCGCTTTGTTCGGCGGTTCGGACCACGAGCTTTTCGTCGGCGTCGCTCGCGGCACCGCGGAGCTGGTGGTTGAAATGCGCGACTGTCAGCGGCCAGTTCGCCTCCTCCGCCAGCCGGTTCAGCAGGTGCAGCAAGACCATCGAGTCGCAGCCACCCGACACGGCGACGACCACCTTTTCCCCGGCCTTCAGCAAGCCGTGGTGGCGGATCGTCTCACGAACGACGACGAGCAGGTCGGCCATGCCGGGACGCTACGCGGTTCGGACACCCGCTTACAAGGACGGCGGTGACGGCTCCTGCCTGGTCGGATGTCATTGGGGAAGGCCGACCGCCTGGGCCATGACGACGTGCTGGCCTTCGCGCAGATTCATGGCCTGGGCGAGCGGTTCGCGGTTCAGGTCATGCACGACCGTCGCCAGGCCTTCCGAGGCGCAAAAGAGATAGACGTTCTGGCAAATGCAGCCGGCGTCGAACGCCGCGTAAAGCCGCGCGTCCTCCGGTTGGGTGTCTTTCAGGCGCGTGTAATCGGCCACGTAGATCAAGGCGAGCGGCGCCGTTTTGGCAAAGTCCTGACCGCTCGTCAGCAAACGCAGGTCCTGGCTGGCCACCTTGCGGAGACTGTGTGCTTTGGCCTCGTAAAGAAACAGCCCGTCGGCGCGGGCCACATACACGTCGATCTCCTGCGAGTTTTTGGCGGAAGGTGCGGTGCGGTGGTCGATGGCCGGCCGGTTGACGCCGAACGCCGCCCAGAGCAGATCGGCGGTTTGTTGATCGGTGAGCGGGTCGGGTTTGAAATCGCGCCGGGTCTGGCGCTCTTTGAGTGCCTGCATCAGCGGCTTGCCGGCCGACACGGCGGGCGGCGGCAACGGATGCACATCCGCCGCGTCCTCTGCCACCACGAGTGCGCAGACCGTCAAGGTGCCCAAGGCGGCGATCCGAGTCAGGGCGCTCCAATTCCAGAATGGCTTCATCGTGCGCAGAAGAAAGCGGGCTTTGCCGCATGCGACCTTGACCGGCGTCAACCGGTTCGCCGGTCCAAGCGGGCCGCCAGAAGCCGCTTGCGCGTGCCAGAGTCCAAGCCACGCTTCGCCCGGCCAGGCCAGCGGTTCTTGCCGGTGGCGATTGCGATGTTCCGCGTCATCCTGCATCTCGACATGGACGCCTTCTACGCGTCGGTGGAGCAACGGGACAATCCCGCGCTGAAAGGGCGTCCGGTGATCGTCGGTTCGCCGCCCACCCAGCGCGGGGTGGTTTGTGCGGCGAGCTACGAGGCTAGGCTTTTCGGCGTGCGCTCCGCGATGCCAAGCGCGACCGCCGGCCGGCTCTGCCCGAAAGGCGTTTTTCTCCGCCCACGCATGGAAGCCTACCAGGAAGAGTCGCGCGCAGTCATGGCCATCGTGCGCGAGCACGCCGGCGAGTGGATCGAACCCGTGTCCATCGACGAGGCGTACGTGGACGTGTCGCGGCGTTGCCAGGTGGCTTCCGCCGCCGCCAGCCTCGAAGCGGCCCGGCCGTTTGCGGTGGCGATCAAGCAGGCCATCCTCGCCCGGCGCGGACTTACCGCCACAATCGGCATCGCCCCGAACAAGTTGCTTGCCAAGCTCGCCAGCGATTACCAAAAACCCGACGGTCTCACGCTGATCAGCGAGTCTGGGAAAGCGGCGTTTCTGCGGCCGTTGCCGGTGCGTTCGTTGCATGGCATCGGGCCCGTGACCGAGCAAGCGCTGGCGCGGGTGGGGGTTCGAACCGTCGGCGACTTGCAGGATTACCCGGGCGATTTGCGCGCGGTCGTTGGCTCGTGGGGGCGGGAGTTGAAGCGGTTTGCCTGGGGCGAGGACGACCGGCCGTTGGATCTCAGTGAGGAGGTCAAGAGCATCAGCGCGGAGAACACTTTCCTCCACGACACGGATGACCGGCCGACACTGCGGGCGTGCTTGAAAGAGCAGGCCGATGATATCGCCGGCCGGCTCCAACGGCGGCGACTGGCGGCGCACACCGTTCAGGTCAAGCTCCGCTACGGCGACTTCACCACGCTCACGCGCCAGTTCTCGGTCGAGGAACCCGTGACGGGTGCGCGGGAGATTTACCGGCTGGGCTGCTGGTTGTTGGCGCGGGAGCGCCTGGTCAACCGGCCGTTGCGGTTGCTCGGCCTGGGCGTGAGCGGACTGGTCGAGCTAAAGCTGGAGCAGCTCCGCCTGCCTTTGAGTTGACCCGCACTTGACACTGGTCAACGCCGCGGCTTGTGGGCGCGGTGACGGGGCTCGCCACGCATGAGCCGGTGGCGACGAACGTCGTCAGGGTGCTGCTGAGGGAGTTCGTGCCCGTCTTCCAGACCAACAAGCTCGCTGTCCCGGTGACCACCTTGGTCGCTAAGCCGGCGGCGGCGCTGGAAGCCACGCCGCAAGGCCGGGTGGCGGAGGCCCAGTTCGTGAAGTGGTTGAGGGATTAGAAAGAGGCGGGCGTGTTCACGACCGTTTCGACGATGGTGGATCGGCTCACCGACGATGCGGCGGCGAAGCTGACGGTGCGGGAGTGCGGAGACCGTACGACGGGCGGAACGACGGCGCCCTGCGGCTTCCTGAAGAGGTTGGCCAGTTGCTGCGCCTCGCCAGGAAGGTTCCAAGAAGGATGATCGAAGCCAGGCCGGGCAGGGGGGGAGACCCCGCCCAGCCGCACCAATTCCGCTACGCCCGCCACCCCGCGCGTTACCTCCCGAAACGCGGTAGCCGCCGCCGTTAAGGCGGCGCATCCTGCAGACGGTTCAGGGCTGCTGAGGCCAATTGCCGCCGAGCATTGCTGCACCGCGCATTTGCGGCACGGCCAACGGGGGATTGCCGTTCAGAAAATCGGCCCGATAAAAACTTAGAAAGATGGTTGACAACTGTTGGGGGGGTATAAGCTCCAACATAGGATGAAGAAGGCACGTGGTAACCCACGACGTGTCCGCGGGGCGGAAGGCGGCCCCCGGCCGGCGGCTTTCTTCGACGGGGTTTCACGCTCATCGAGCTTTTGGTCGTCATCGCCATCATCGGGATTCTGGCCGGCCTCACCCTGCCGGCGTTGGGCCGGGCCAAGGCACGGGCCAGCGGCATCGCCTGCCTCTCCAACC
>JAKANS010000226.1 GCA_021823625.1 bacterium
ATTTCCAGGTGCAGATCGAGGCGGGCCTCCGACCAACGGCTGCCCGGCTGGTCTGGGCACAGCGAGCTTGAAACGACGTTCTGGGGGTGCCAATGTTTTTGCGCTATGGCCACCATGACCAAAAACAAGCTCGTGAGGCTGCGTTTGACCCAGCCCGAAGATGCGGAGTTGAAGGCCGTCGCCGCCGTGACCGGGAAACCCACCGGCACCTTGGCGGCGAACTGGGTCCGCGAAGGCGTGCGGCGCGCTCGTTTTCCGGCGATTGAGTTTCGGGACGGCTTGCTCGGGCGCGTCGCTTATCTCGCCGGCACGCGCTGGCCGGCGTGGATGATTGCCCAACTGGTCGAGGAGTGTGCGGGCGAGACCGCCGCGGCTGCCAAACACCTGCAGCGGCCCGAGGCTTTGGTGAAGATGGCGCTGGCTTATGCGAAGGCCTATCCGGAGGAAATCCAAGCGTGCCGCGAGTTGAGCGAACGGGATTTTGCGGCGTGGCAGGCGGACATGCCGCACCTGGAAAAGTTGTGAGGTTGAAGCTGCTGTTGGATGAACACCTGGCGCCCCAAGTCGCCGGTGCTTTGGCCCGGCGGTTTGCCGGCTTGGACGTGGTGAGCATCTACCGGACGCCGCTGCAAGGCTTGGAGGACCCGCCCCTGTTGGAAGTCTTGGACCGCGACAAGCGCACTTTGGCGACGCGGGATGTGAACAGTGTTCCCTTGCATATCCGGCGGCGCTTGGAAGCGAAGCTGACGCACGCTGGGGTCATCTATATCCCCAGCAAGCGGCTGTTGCAAACCGACATCCGCGGCACTATCCGGCGGCTGGTCGCCGTGATTGAGGCGCACGGCAATGAAGATTGGACCTGCCGCGAATTGTGGGCTTAGAAAACGTTCCCGTCCATCAGGTCGTCATCAGCGACCAACTCAACTCCAATCTCGATTGGACCACGTTCCGGTTGACCGAGCTTGGCTTTGGCGACTAGTTGATTGTCCTGCCGCCGAACACGACGCATTTCGAGACGAACGTGCCGGTGAGTCACTTGGGCGCCAATTTTCAGGTGCAGATCGAGGCGGGCCTCCAGGCGGCTTCAGGTCAGGTGTATGCGAATTTCCGCTCGATCGATCCCGGCCACGAGCCTGCCGCCACCGGTGAACATCGGCTTCCTGCCGCCGGAGGACGGCACGGGCCGCGGGCGGGGCCACATGTCCTACACGATCAACGCGAAGCCGAATCTGTCCACCGGCACCCAAATTCGGAACGTGGCGCAAATCTCGTTCGACTTGCTGCCGTCCATCGCCACGAACCAGAAGGACCCGCACAATCCCGCCGCCGGCACTGATACCAACAAGGAGTGCCTGAACACCATTGACGCCGGCGCGCCCACCAGCGCCGTGACGCCGTTGCCCGCGCAGACTTCGCAGTTCGAGTTCGCCGTGTCCTGGACCGGCCAGGATGATGCCGGCGGCTCCGGCGTGGCCAGCTTCGACATTTACGTCTCGACCGATCATGGCCTGTGGACGCGCTGGCTCAGCCAGACGACGAACACGTCGGCCGTCTTTGCGGGCGAGCCAAGTCGGCGCTACGCCTTTTGCAGCCTCGCGACGGACCACATGGGTAACCCGGAGTCGCGCGCCTTGACGGAGGACGCGGTCACGACGGTCGTGGCCATGCCGGTGCTGGAGGTGTTGTGGGCTTTCACTCCCGCCGCACCCGTGCCCGGCCAGCCGTTCACCTGCACGATCACGGTGACCAATCGCGGCTCTCTGCCCGCGCGCAGCGTGGTTTTCACCAATGAATTGCCCGCCGGTGTGAACGTGCTCTGGGTGAGCTTTGGCCGGGGCACCTGCGCGATCGAAGACGGTCTGATCTGGTGGCGGATTGGTGATTTGGCCGCCAACAGTGCGGCTCAGCTTGCGGTCACGATGGTCTCGCCAACGGAATCGTTCTACGCCGGGCGAGTCTTTGCCGGGGATTCGGAAGGCAAGACTTCAGCGAGCCGGCTCCCGGTCTGGCGCGTGGGCAATCCGCCCTTGCTGCTCGACGTGGCACTGGTGAACGGGCAGGTCGAACTCTCCTGGCCGCTCACGCCCGAAAGCTACGTGCTCGAAGCGTCAGAATCCCTTGGGGCCGGGGCGCTATGGACAAGCGTGGTGGCAGGACCAACTCCCGTGGTCGGCACTGAACACCGGCTCGCGCTCCCGCCCAGTGACGCCAGCCGGTTCTTCCGATTGAGGAGACTGTAATGTGGAAGGCGAATTGCGGCGTGGCCGTTTATCCCGTAAAACGAAGATGTGGAGGGTAGCACGGGCAACCTGCCCGTGCCGTCGGGCTACCAGCCCGACGGCACGATGGGATGCCCCCACGCATTTCAACATCCAATCCCCTCCAGCAGTCGCGGCACTTCCGAGCGGCAGGTTCTTCCGAGCGGCAGGTTGCCGCTCGGGACGGGCAAGTTGCCCGTGCCACCCGTTGTAGGCGCAGCTCTGCTTTCCCAGTTTACTGCTTCATGAGAGCCACGTCGCCACGCCGCGCTTCGGGCGTGACGCGCAACGACTGCATTTTCCCGTCTCGATAAACACCCTCGACGACCGTCTGCTGCGGCGCGTGGAGCTTGAATTCGACGTTCCACTCCTTCGGCCACGCAGGCAGGAGGAAGATGCGTCGGCCGTCGGTCTGGAGCAGCATCGACTGAAGGGTCTTCATCAACACGCCGCCGTGGTCCTGGTCTGGCGTCCAGTCGTAGTTCGGTCCCCAGAAGGCGGGGAAGCGCTCGCTGGAGTCATGGCTGCGGGCCCGGGCGACGAGCGATTTGCGCGCGTCGTCGGCCAGCCCAAGGTAGGCCATGAAGATGCTGTCCTGGCGCCACCCGGAGTCGCCGCGATCCCAGCGATGCTCCAGAGCCGTAAGGGCCCAATCGGCGTTGGGCCGGTTGAACGCGAAGAGCCGGAACGGAAACACCGGGTAAAGCTCCGGGTTCTCGATGTTGCTCTTCTGGGCAAAGAACGCGGCGGGCGCGAGCGCTTGCTTCCCCTCGACCTCGCGCAGCGGGATCGGTGGGAGTTTGACGTGGAGGCGTTGCCAGAGTTGGCGATCCGGTGCGGGCGCAAATTCTGGAGGCAGGGCGAGGAGGCGTTCCGTGACGGCGAGGCAGCCGGCGAGTTCAGGCATGGCGTTGGTGCAGCGCCACCAGGTTTCCAACGCCTGGGACGGGTGCATGACGAGCTTCCCCTGCGCGTTGGTGGGATATTGTTGCTCGAAGGAGGTCAGGATCTCACGCGAGAACGGCAGCGCAGTCTGGCGGAGGAACTCGCGGTCGAGGGTATGGTCGTAGTAGTCAAGCATCATCCAGCCGAGTTCCAGGCCGCCGACCCATTCCCACTTGTGCCAGCCGCTTTCCTGGAGCTTGTCCTGGCGCTGCGCGAACGGCGTCCAGCCATAGGTCTCACTGAAGACGGCCCCCCAAAACATGATGCACTCAGGATAGAATGCGCCGTCGTGGCCGAGATAGAGTTTGGTGCGGTATTTGCAGAGCGGCAGCAACTCATCGGCATACATGTGAAACAGGGGGCGCTGAAGGTCGAAGTCGCCGGAGGTGCAGAGGCTGATGTAAGGCAGCCGTGTGTTTTGCCACCAATAGCCGGGGCCCCAGCGACGAAAGTCGGGGTCGGCCTCGGTCGGGCCGGGAGGGACGGTGAAGAGAGTGCCGTTGAACTTGATAGGATACGCCCCGCGACCGGCACAGGCGGTGATATAACGTTGGAGTTGATACATCTGGCTCACATAGGCGGCTTCGTCCGCGACCGTCGCGCCCGCGCCGGAGGCAACGAGCTTGCCGTTCACATAGAGACGGCATCCGCCCGCGGCCGAATCGGCGACGGCGGCGACGTGGGTCCACTGGTCGGCGGGCAGGGCGTCGTTCTGCTGCAGGATCATCTGGCCGCAGATGAGGCGGAGACTGTTGCCGGGGAAAGTGTCGAAGAGAAAGCCGTCGCTGCCGCCCGGTGTGATCTTGTCCACGAGCCGTGCCCCGCCGCCGCCGAGCTTCTGCGGCTTCACCCACGCTTCAATCGTGAAGCCGGCGGTGAAGTCCCACGCAATGGAGTTGGTGAGGGTTTGCGGCGGTAGATTCGTGCCGGCAAAGAGAACTTCGACGTGGCCGCCGACGGAAGTCGGCGCTGACTTCAAAACCGTTGGCAAAGGAGAAGTGCGCCGACTCACGTCGGCGGCCACGGCGATCTCGGCTTCCGAGAGCGGCCTCGCGAGGACGCTCACGCGGCCCAGCTCGCCGGTGAACCGGTTGCCGCCCTCCTGGTCCATGCCGATGCGGACCGGGTGCGCGTTCGTCGGGACGATGGCAGCCGTCTGCCGCGTCGCATTCGTGCCGGCCGAGGCCCGAATCCAGCTCCGATTCCAGAACTCACGCCACCATTGCTCGTGAGCGGCGCGGCGGGCGGCGAAATCCTGCGTTTCCACCTCGTGGATCGTTTGGTCCATCGTCGCCAACCACTGCTCCGGAGTGGCGGGTTGCTGTGTGAGCACAAAGATGCTGAACCGATGCGAAGTGCCGCGCGGCGAGCGCAGGCGCAGAGCGTCCAACCATTCGCCGCGTTCGGCCTTGATGACCGCCCCAAACGTGCGATGCAACAACGGGTCGGGTTGCTGGAAACCGGTCAGACCCTGGACTTCAGCCAGCATCTGCGGCCCCACGGACTTGAGGTTGCGATGGAACCACCCAACGCGGTCGCGCTGGCCCGCGAGCACCGTGTCCGGCTCGGTCAGCATTGCCGGCGGGCGCCCGTCGGGGAGCTTGCGGTTGGTCATCACGTCGCTGACCTGGAGGTCCGTGATCTCCTGCCGGTTCGTGCGCCACAGTCCGACAATCGCGGTGGCTTCGAGCGGCGAGGCGCTCTCGGCGGTGACGTGGATGACTGGATGATTCGCGTCCACCCACAGCCGGACGGTGGCCGGATGTCCGGCACCAAAGGCCGAATCGGCGCCGGTTGTGATCTCGATGCTGCCTTCGCCCAGCTTGAGTTCCTGGCGAAACGATTGGCCTCCCATGAACGGGTTTGGATCGAAGTGCACCCGCACTTTGCCGACCTTGACCAGGCGCGCGTTATCGTCCCAAGCGTCGGTCTTGCTGATATAGAATTGCAGGTCGCCGTCCTGGGTAGCCCATGCGTTGAGCGCGATGTCGCCGTTGCCCAGCGGCATGGAACCGTGGTGGTCCTGGCTGGGTGAATCCCAGACGACGTCGAAGCCGTCCACGGGTGCGGCCGGCGCGCTGAGCGGAGCCAGCAGCAGGGTGGCGAGAAGGCGGAGCGTGAGTTTCATGCGGGGCGAATCGTTGCTCCCGGACTGGCGGCAGTTCCGGTAATGCCGCGTGCGGGAGAGTCGGCTCAGGTCGATGGGCGGCGTCAGGGCTTTCATGCGCGGAGAAGTGAATCACCTCCCACAAGGCAAGTCATGCACGATCGCGGTTCAAATATCCGGGTTTGGAGCCTGTGGCGCCACTGCGAGGACAAGGTTGTGCCAGCTCGATCACCGTACCCGTGCCGTTCGAGGCGATGAGCAGCGCGTTGAACCAGAACAGCGTCACCTTCTCCGCCTCCAACGGGGAGAGACCGACGCTACCCTCGCCCATCGGATGGGAGAGGGGCTGGGGGTGAGGGCATTGGGTGAGGTGTCATTCCGTTCTTGTAGTGCGTCAGGTTCTCGTCGAACGCCGCGCGCGGGTACGCCGGGCTTCTTTAACTCGATGACCACCGGGAAAAGTCCGAAGTGCGAAGTCCGAAGTGCGAAGTCCGAATTGCGAAGTGCAGTCAGTTCGACAATTGAAATTCGCCGTTCGGAATTCGCAGGGTTCGACAGTCGACAATCGCCGTTCGGAATTCGCATCGTTCGCCAGCTGCTCCCAATCCAGCACCCGCAACCGCTCCTTCTTCTGCCCCCGCTTTTGACTCCGCCTCGACCGGGGAGTGTTGCCGTAGCGAAAGTCTAACTGATGCCGGTGAAGTGCCGCATTTCCTTCGAGTCCTTCTCGCGCTGCGGAAGCAGATTCGACAACCGCGCGTTGACTTCGCCAAGCTTGTCGTAGTCGTCCGCAGCAATGTGCTTCTTGCCCGCTTCGATGAGGTTCTTTGCTTGTAGCTGGTCGTTGAACGTCTCGCGCTTTCCGACCAGGTGCTGGAACCAGCCAACGAGAAAGTCTGGTGTGCGGCGAAGTATCTGGAACGAGATGCGATGGAGTTGCTCAATGGCTGCTTCCGACTTTTGCGGATTCGTTGAATTCAAGAATGTGTGCTCCTGCGCGACGATTTCGTGGAGTTGCCGCCGCTCATGGTCGTTTCCGCTCTCGTTGACGATGCCGGTGACTTCGTCTTTGACAGTCTGGTAATCGCTTCGCAGGCGTTCCAATCGTTTGCCAGCGGTCAACTGGTTCAGTTTGAGGTGGACCCCAAAAACTGGACCACGGGTTAAGATGGACTTTCCTGGGTCTGCTGGAGATGAGAGAAAGCAGACGCATGAGAGCCAAACGCAAACGGCACCGTGCGGCCTTTAAGGCCAAAGTGGGATTCGAAGCCCTGGTGGGGCTCAAGACGGTCGCGCAATTGGCGCGAGAGTACGCGGTGCATCCGACGCAGGTGACGCAATGGAAGGCGACGATCCGGGATCGGCTGCCCGAGTTGTTTGAGGCCGGATCGGTCGGCACCCAAGACCAGGAAGAACTGATCGCGCAGTTGCATCAGAAGATCGGTCAACTGACCGTGGACCTGGACTGGCTTAAAAAAAAGTCCAAGCAGTTGGGTCTTTGACGGCGCTGCACGGGTTGGTCAGTCCGGATGTGCGGGTCAGTGTACGCCATCAATGCGAGTTATTGGAGCTATGCCGGAGCAGTTACTATTACGAGCCGTGCCCGGAAACGGAGGAGAACCTGGCGCTGATGCGGCGTCTGGACGAGCTGCACCTGGAACATCCGGTGGAGGGGAGCCGGAAGTTGACGGTGTTGCTGCGCCAGGGGGGTCTGGAGATCAACCGCAAGCGGGTGGTGCGGTTGTTGCGGGTGATGGGCATCGAGGCGATCTACGCCAAGCCCAAGTTGAGCGCGCCGCAGCCCGGCCCTCAGATCTTTCCGTATCTGCTGGCCGGTTTGGCGGTGACGGGGCCGGACCAAGTGTGGTGCGCGGACATCACGTATGTGCCGATGGCACGGGGGTTTATGTATTTGGTGGCGGTGATGGATTGGTGGAGCCGTTTCGTGCTGGCGTGGCGGTTGAGCAACACGATGGAATCCTCGTTCTGTGTGGACGCTTGGGAAGCGGCGTTGCGGGTGGGGCGCAAAGCGCCGCTGATCTCCAACCCCGATCAAGGTTCGCAGTTCACCTCGCCGATGTTTGTGGACGCGGTCCAATCGGCCGGAGTGGAAGTGCGCATGGACGGTCGGGGGCGCTGGATGGACAACCGGTTCCTCGAACGGTTATGGCACAGCGCCAAGTATGAAGACATCTACCTGCAAGATTACGGCGGCGGATTGGATGCCGGACGCGGGTTGGGACGCTGGTTTGACCGCTACAACCAAGAGCGGCCTCATCAAGCTCTGGGCTACGCGACGCCCGCGGAGGTGTACTTCGCGCCGGACTCCTACGGGGCCAAGCCTGCCACCTGGGAAGCGATGCAACCCTCAGACCCAACAGCGGCCCGCTGAAGCGATGGCTGGGCAACGCCGCCCCGAGTGGAAGGTCGAGGGATCGAAAAGGCTTGAAGTCAGACCGCCTGCGGCGGTAGAAACACGCACCCTACAGAAAACGGGGAGGGAGGACGGGCCGTGCCCAGCACGGCCCGTCCTCTCTTCTCGAACGTTCTTTGAGGCGCAGATCGAAACAACGCAGCAAGAAACCGATGGCAGCAGACCTCGCCAGTCCATCTTAATTTCTGCGCCCAGTGGTCTAAAGGTAGGGGGCCACCTCAGTTCTTGGGCAATTCTCCGCTTCCTGTCTTCCAGCCTATAGCGACTGTCTGTCACGTCATCGAGCGTCAGGAGCATCGCTTCGCCCTGAAGTTCTTGGACGGGTGCGCGCAACTTCTCCAGTTTCTCCACGACTTCGTAGTTCTCATTCGCCAACGCCTCAGCCTTCTCTTGCTCCAACCGCGAGTCCAACATCTGAACCTCCTCGTTGAGTGTCTTCACCGGAACGTCTCGGAAAGTTGGATTGAAGATTTGCGAGAACTCCGGGCCGGATGGATTGACGTAAGCCTGAACTTTCCCTCCTTCCGGCTTCATAATGGGTAGAGGTTGAGTTTTCCGCAGAAGAACAGGATTCGAATCCGGTAATTCTCGAAGTTGCGGAAGCCGCAGGCGTTGGATTTGATCATCTGAATTTTCGAGTTCAA
>JAKANS010000227.1 GCA_021823625.1 bacterium
GGCCCTCTTCGCGGCGAGGGCCTCCCAGCCCCCATCCTCGAACTGGCGCAACCAGGGGTAGATGGTGGTCCGACAGAGTCCCATGGAGTCCATGACCGCCGAGGGAGTCTCGCCATCCTCAAGCACGCGTTTCACAGCCGTGATGCGCAGATGCTCCAACGTCGTGTGATCCAGTTCGCGCCCCTCCATCGTCATCGGGCGATTTGATGGCACGCCCCATGCCATGGTAGGCCATCCCAACGACTCGGCAGTAGCGTCGCAGCGGCTCGGTCCCACGAGAAAACCGCGAACCTTCACTGGAGGACGAGAGAGCCGCCGAAGCACGCGCCCAATCGGGCGCGGCTTGGCGTGCTTCTCTCAAAGGCGCTTCGCGGTGCCTCTCGTGGGGCGCGTTGAGTTCGCGCCCCTTCTCTTCCCGGACAGGACAATGTAACGAACGCGGCTTTGGAATCACCCGGCTTTCTGGTATTGAATTCCGTCTGGAAATGGGGTTGGCTGGATAGTCAGAGTGCAATGCACGCACAATGACCATAAAGGTCCAACGACAGTTTTATCGCAACGGGCAGCTCCGTGAGACGGTGCCTCTCGGCGACGGCAAGAGGCGTGGCGTGGTCCGCACTTGGCACCGGAACGGCCTCCTCGCCTCGGAGGAGCGTTACAGGGACGGCCTGCTTCACGGCGTTTGCCGCCAATGGGACGAAGCAGGCCGGCTGCTCGGCGAGTTCGTGATGAAGCACGGCACCGGCCTCCAGCGTGAATGGCACGATAATAGGCGGCTGAAAATTGAGGTCTCGACAGTGCGCGGGGTGTTCTGCGGCCGGAATCGCATTGGGCTTCGGGACGGCAGTCTGTTGTCCGAGCGGTATTATCTGCACGGCAGGCACGTAACAGCGGAGGAATATCGCACCGCAGCGAAAGCTGACTCAACACTGCCGTGGTTCCGCGGGCGGGCCGGAAAGACGCTGCCGCTAGGCCCCACGCGGGAGCAGCGTATTCACCGCACGCTTGTCCGCGGGCTGCTGCGCAAACCGAACCGGGTCGAAGCGCGGAAATGGCTCGATCGTGACGCCACAGATAAAACCGGCCGGTCACTTGGACGCTTCAAGCGCGAGGCGGATGCTTCGAGATTCGTCGAGGCGCTCTACGACGCGGGAGCCATCGAGGTCATCGTCCCGGACATCTACGCGGACAGGCGCAGGAATCTGTTCGCGGACGGCCTCCTTGTGAAGCTTCCGAAGCCTCCTGAGCGAAGACGAGAGGTCCGAAAAGCCTGCGGGCAGTTGCGGCAGCGGAAGCTTTGCTCCGTCCAACCGGAACGGGACATCGGCGAGAGTCACCTGTTCCTTGGGATGGCCTAGTCCGCAGAGGCGCGATGCAGCGCCTTGCTACGCAAGAATCGTTGGGGCGGATCTTGTGCGGCTCCGACTGACCGAGTGCCTCTCTTACGAAGCAGAGCAGGAAGGCTTCCCAATATTCAGAGCCTGGCCTAGACTCAAGGACATGCGAGCCTTTTGCCCGAACTCGCTCTATACGTTCGTGGCGGCCATCGGTTTGGTTGCTGGAGGGATTGCCGCTGACACCGCCAACTTCGCCAACTCGAAGCCTGGCGAATTACCCGCAGGCTGGTTTGCCAAGATCGCCGGTCCGGGCGAACCGAAATGGACGGTTCAAAAGGACGACATCGCTCCCAGCCGCCCCAACGTGCTCAAGCAATCCGGTTGGACTCCAAAACCGACTTTCCCGCTCTGCGTCAAAACCAACTCCTCACTCAAGGACGACTTCGTGGAGGTGAAGTTCAAGCCCGTGAGCGGCACCAACGACCAGGCGGCCGGGCTTGTCTGGCGTTACCGGGACGCGGAGAATAACTACGTGGCCCGGGCCAACGCGCTGGAAGACAACGTCGTCCTCTACAAGGTCGAGAAGGGCAAGCGTATGGCGCTCGACATCGTGGACCGGACTGGCGGCTACGGCGTGAAGGAGAAAGTGCCGGCGCAGCAATGGAGCACGCTGCGCGTTAATTTCGCGGGGTACCGCTTCGCTGCCCTGTTGAACGGCAAGGAACTCTTCACCGTTGAGGACAGCACCTTCCTGGAGGCCGGCCTGCTCGGACTGTGGACCAAGGCCGACAGCGTCACTCTCTTTGACGATTTCCGATACGGCGTGGCGCCGAAGTGACACTCAGGCAGTCGAAGCGTGCGCCTCCAGCCTTCTTCCTTGCCGCGACCAGCGGGGTGGGCAGTTTACGTCAGGCACGGGCCGGCAACTCGACCCTCAATAGGAACAGGTCCTCTTGGTCCACAGCTTCCGTGACCCGCAGACCCACGGGCCGAACCAGGTCCGGCCACTGGGAGGCTGGCGGCAAATGGTCAAGCCCGACCGGCCCGCCAACCTTGTGGTGAAAAGCGTTCAGTTGCGCGCTGCCGACAAGGTGCAATACAAGGAGCTGTCCGCCCGGCTTCAGATGCCGGACGATCTGCCGCAGCGCCGCCGCCTGGTCGCGGAAGTGGGGAAAAGAATGGAAGCAGAGCACCACGTCGAATTGGCGCCGCACCGCCCCCTCGCCGCAGATGTCCATGAGGACAAAATCGGCGTCCACCCCACGCTCGCGCGCCTGTGCCAGCATCGCCGGTGAAAAGTCCGCAGCCACCACCTTGCCTGGCTTCACCAAGTCCGCCAGCCAGCGGGTAATCTGGCCCGTGCCGCAGCCGACCTCCAGCACATCGAGACCCGCTCGCAGTCCCAGCCGCCCGTTGAGTTCCTGCAACCGGCGCAAGGTGGCCGCCGGGTCTGGGCCGGTCTGGTCCCAGATTGGCGCGTGATGATCGAAGAACGCGATACGCGGGTCCGTCGCCGGCTGGCTCCCATGAAAGGCACAGTTCATACGTTTTTTCTGTTGCGTAACACTGCACTCGCAGTAGTATTCGTGCCCGGTAGCGTAATACCAATGCGCGGAGCGAGTCAAGCCCGGCCTGCGCCAGCGAAACAACGGGGCTTGGTTGAACCGAAATTCGTATGTCATTGAAGTCAGGAGCGCGATTGACCGGCATCGCCCTCGCCCTGTGCGCGGCCCCGGCACTGGTCTTTGCCCAATCCGAAACCCATTCCAACCTCCAAGCGGTCACCAGTGTTGGTGCCAGCGCGTGGAGCGGCACGTTCCCCTTCACGATTCGCGGCGTGCTCCTGTGCAACCCCGACGAGATGCTGGACTCCACACCCAATTACCTTCCGTGGAATGACGGGGCCAACCAGTTCCGCATGGGGGGCGAGTGGCAGGTGACTTTTCAGGCTGTGGACCCCGGCGACCGCGGCGGCACGACCTGCTGGATGGGGCAGAATTACGGCAACCAGCCTTGGATTCATGATAGTGACCTCAGTTACACGAACGAAGCCTGGGTGGCGGAAGTCTTGCGCCTCAATTACGACCAATCCAACCTCCATCAGTTCCGCGCCGGCGACCGCGTTGAGATGACGGTGCGACAATCGCTGTTCTACGGCGGCAAGCGCAACATTAACGAGGGCCACGATATTGCCCCAGCCTTCAACTTCGACATCCGGCTCGTGACAGCCAACTACGGCCTGCCGGCACCGGAGGTCATCACCCTGGCGGACGTGATGAACGTGGGCGGCGAGGCGACCAACCGCGCCAGTTGGCTCCCCATTTTCGACCAGACCCGCGCCACTGGCGGAGAGCATTACCAGGGAATGCGCATGCGGATCAACAATCTTACGCTCCTGACTACCAACGGCTGGAACCCCACCAACACCTGGGGCAACCGCCTTTGTACCGTGACCGATGGACTGGGCCGCTTCTTCTCGCTCCGTCATCCGCGCTGCACTCTCGGCGCTGCGCCGGCCACTCAGTTCGACGCCATCGGTATCTTCAATCAGGAATCTGGCTCCGGCAGCCAAGGCACCAACGGCTATGAGTTGTTCATGCAGCAAGTCCTGCCCCACAACCCCGCGCCGGAACTGGCCATCGGTCTGAACGTCACCATCTCCTGGCCGGCGAACACTGACACCTACCAGTTGGAATGGCGCGCGCAGGTTGATGCCGGCGAATGGACCCCGGTCACCAACGCGCCCGCTGTCATCAACGGCATGAACACCGTGATTCTCCCGCCCGCCCGCCCGCAGCGGTTCTACCAACTCAGAAAGACGAACTGACGCCAAGGGGCACAAGTCCATCCCAGCCGTAGAGCGCGGCGGATCGGGTGGGAGGCGGGGTTACCCCCGCCGTCCCCCCACACCACCGGACGTACGGCGGCGGACACAAGTCCGCCGCCCTCTGACCCCCGATTTACTGAGGCTCCGTTCTATGTCCCGTCGCAAACACAAGGCCAAGCAATCCAGAAAGCCGCCGTTCCAAGGGCCGGTCAGCGCCTTTCTGGAACACCACTTCCGCCATTTCAACGCTGCGACAGTTGTCGAGGCCGCGCGCGAGTATCGCCGCCAGCTTGACGCGGGGAACCAAATGATGGTCACGCTGGCGGGTGCGATGAGCACGGCCGAACTGGGGCTGTCGCTGGCGGAGATGATTCGCAGCGATAAAGTTCACTTGATTTCCTGCACGGGAGCCAACCTGGAGGAGGACGTGTTCAATCTGGTTGCGCACAAGTTCTACGAGCGCGTGCCGCACTACCGCGAGCTTTCGGCGGCGGACGAGGAGGCGTTGCTCAAGCGCCATCTCAACCGAGTCACGGACACCTGCATTCCGGAAGGAGAGGCCATGCGCCGCATGGAGAAGGCCCTGTTGGAGGTCTGGACCGCGGCGGACGGACAGGGCGAGCATTACTTTCCCCACGAGTTCTTTTACCAAGTGCTGCTCAGCGGCAAATACGAGAAGCATTATCAGATTGACCTGAAAGACTCCTGGATGCTGGCGGCAGCGGAGAAGAACCTCCCCATCGTCGTGCCTGGCTGGGAAGATTCCACGCTCGGTAACATGTATGCCGCCGCCTGTCTGCGCGGCGACGTGAAGAACGTCCACACTGTCCGCACGGGCATCGCATACATGAAGTGGC
The DNA here is from genome assembly GCA_021823625.1 of bacterium. GTDB lineage: Bacteria > Verrucomicrobiota > Verrucomicrobiia > Limisphaerales > J093 > DSVZ01. The sequence goes on from JAKANS010000227.1 coordinate 5,022, forward strand.
TGGCGGTTCACTACCGCCGGGTCACCCGGCGGCGCGGGCTGGGTATGTTTCAAATCGGGGGCGGAATCGCCGGCGACTTCCCGATTTGCGTCGTGCCGATGCTCGCACAGGACATGGGCTTTGACACACGCCTTTGGTCCTACTTTTGCCAGATCAGCGATTCCACCACCAGCTACGGCTCCTACTCGGGCGCGGTGCCCAACGAGAAAATCACCTGGGGCAAACTCGGCAAAGACGCGCCGAAATACATCATCGAATCCGACGCCAGCATCGTGGCACCCTTAATATTCGCTCACGTGCTCGGATGGTGAGCACTCCCTCCCGCTTCATACCACCCTATGAATACTCACACGCTTCCTCCACCGACGACGCAACCTGATTCGCGCGTGGCTTTCTTCGACCACCACGCGCATCGTTGGGATGACAATGCCCACAGCAACGCCAACATCTTGCATCGGTTAGCCCATCTGCGGGAGCGGCTTGGTCTGCGTCCTGGACTGCGGGTGCTCGAAATCGGGTGCGGGACTGGCCTCATTACCGGCTGGCTGACCGGGCGCGTCGGCGCAAACCAGGTCACAGCCATTGACTTTTCTCCGTCCATGCTGGCCAAGGCCAGAGCCAAGGGCATTGTCGCCGACTTTCGGCATTTGGACATCTGCCAAGAGGCTCCGGCCAACGCGGCGTTCGACCTGGCGCTCTGCTTTCAGTCCTTTCCTCACTTTCGCGATCAGACAGCAGCCCTGAGTAACGTGGCCCGGAGCCTCAAAGCCCAGGGCCGTTTGGTCGTGCTCCATCTGGTCGGCTCTAACGAGATCAATACCTTCCACCGTCGGGTGGGAGACGCCGTCGGAGGCGACCTGCTGCCGACACGTTACGAGTGGCCCGCATTGCTGAGCGATGTGGGCCTCTGGATTCAGTCGCTGGAAGATCGCCCTGACCTGTTCCTCCTGGAGGCCGTGAGGATCTGAACCATGCGAACGCCTCCGCCCAACCCTGAGACCCCGCCTCGCCGACAGACCAAGGCTCTGTGGCGGCGTCTCGCCGTGCGGTATGAATGGTTGGTGAAACGCATTGTCCCGCGAGCGGACATCTTCTTCGATACGTGTATCAGTTTCGTTCCTCAGGGGCCAATCTCCGTGCTCGAACTGGGCAGCGGCACGGGCTTCGCCACCGAGCGGTTGCTTCGGCACAATCCCCAGGCGCGGGTCACCGGCCTGGACTTCTCCGCAGAAATGCTGGCCGCCGCACGGGCCAAGCCGTCGTTGAAAGGAGTTCGGTTCGTAGAAGCGGACCTCCGCGGCGAATGGCCGCACGAGCGGTTCGACGTGGTCTTCACCAGCCTCTGCCTCCATCACCTGTCACGGACGGATTGCCGCGAGGCGCTCAAGAAGGCCCACGCCACGCTTGGCCAGCGAGGCTGTTTCATTAACGGCGACATCTTCAAGCCGGCTACCCTCTGGGAAGAACGTCTGCTGCGCGAACGCTGGCTTGCGAGTTTGCACTCCCAAGGACTCACTCGAAGCGAAGCGGCGGAGATGCTCGCCAAACGCCGCCGCAACATGCGCTGTTTTGATACGTTGGACGACCATCGGACCGCGTTGTGGTCCGCGGGCTTTCGTCGTGTCGTCTGCCCGTGGATCTGCGAGATGGCCGGAGTCTTCGTTGGTTTCCGTTGAACATCCGCTTCGCTCGCCTCGCAATCTCAGGCGGTTCCCGATTCTTCCTGGCGACCGGGCGATCCTGCCCTGAACGTGGCTACTGTTCGCCGCAGGATGCGCGCCTTGTCTGAGGCGATTTGCCGGGCTATTTCTGACTGCGCAGCCTCCAGTGTGGGCAGACACTGGTCCTGCTTGCGCCACCGCTCACCCTCCGAGGTCCAACCGCCCTCGGTGAGAATCCGCGTCAGGCAAAGATAGCTCTCAATCGTCAAGTGCTTCGGCCCCGAACACAGGTAATCCAAGAGCCGTTGTTTCGATTCAACAGCGCGCTCCAGTCGCACGACTTCGGGAGGGAGGCGTGAGGAAGGCATTGCAGTTACGTGCTGGGTTGTGAAGCGGACGGGATGCTCTCGTGAACAGCAGTGCTCCCAACCGCCTCCCTAAAGCACTGTTGGCAGATGCAGGCCCGGCGTCGGACGGGTTCAGGAATCCGCGCCAGTAGTGACGGCGGGAAACGCACGCGAAAGCACCAGCATTCCTCGTTGGAGTGCGCGCCCGCGGCCAACAGGCAGTGATTCGGTTGGCCGCAGAGAGGGCAACAGGCTGGGTCAATCAACACACTGGCACCTGCGTGCGTGTTCATGTGCAGGCGGGTTGAAGCTTCGGAAAACGCCATTCCGCCAATGCCATCCCACCAAACAGGACGGTGCTGAAGCAAAGGTCTCCAGCCACAGTGTTCTGGAAGAACGGCAGGGCCGCCACGTAGCAGCCGGCTAGTCCAGCGCCGGTCTTCGGATATATGCCGCTGAAGGCCCACACGGCGAGGTTGGACATGCTGAAGAACAGCACCGACGCGCCCAATGCGAGCATCGCGCTGCGGCCCGCACTACGGCGCTCCCGGAGCAGGAAGCCGAGGCACACGACCAGAGCAAAACAGCCATAGATGACCGGTAGCAGCGCGTGCAGTCCCAGGACGAGGTCGCTGAGGAACATCGCGGCCAGCGGCACCAGGCAGGCCGCGCGCTTGTCGGCGAAGTGCGCCCCGCCAAACAATGCCAGCGCGGCGATGGGACTGAAGTCGGGAGGATGCGAAAGGATGCGAAACGCGGCGGCGGTCACGATCATTCCAGTCAGGACGAGGAATCGAGGTTTGTTCATATTGGTGTCGAGTTGTTGGTTGTTGCGCCCGGCAGCGGTCGAGCTGATCGAAGCCGGGAAATCGTTAGTCGAGACTCATTCAAGGTCATAAAGCGAGTTGTCGGGGGAGAGGAATCCAGTTCCAGGGGCGACCTTGGCCGCGCCGTCCGCGTTGTTGGTGTAGCGATGCGTCATGGACTCGGCATGGCCATCGCAAAAGGCAGCATTGCTCCGACCCAGATGACGGAAGCCCTGTGTGCCCGCGTAACGCCCGCGGAAAGCGGCATCGCCAAGGTTCGGGAAGGGCGCCCGCATGAATTTGTTCGCGCCCCCCGCATACTGGCCGTCGCCAAAGAGAACGGTGGCCTCGGGATGCTTGACCGCGCTGGCTTTGGCGGGTTCCTGGATGCTCTCGAACTGGCCGTGCCCGATGAAGCTGGTGTTGTAGTTGTAGCCCGTGAACGGGTCCAGGAGCCAGTTGGCCTTGCCCGCGAAAGACGGGCATTGATGAATCTGCTCCGCGCCTTGCCCCTCCCACAGCAAGCCCGGAACGACGTGGGCCGGATTC
>JAKANS010000042.1 GCA_021823625.1 bacterium
GACACCGCCCCCGAAAGCCTCCACGACTGGCTGGCCCAGTTGCGCCAGGCTTACCCCCGCGCCCAGGTCGCCCTCTGCGTCGAACAGCCGGCCGTCAACCTGCTGCTCTTCCTGGAGGCGTACGCCTGGATCAGCCTTTTCCCCATCAATCCGATCACCCTCCAGAAGTTCCGCGAGACCTTCGTTACCAGCCGCGCCAAGGATGACGCCAAAGACGCCCGCTACCTGGCCGAACTCCTCCTGGCCCACCACCAGCGCCTGACCCCCTGGGCCCCCCGAGGACGCCGCCACCCGGCGCCTCCAACAACTGGTCCTGCACCGGCGGGCCGTCGTCGATGAGCGCACCGCCCTGACCAACCGTCTGCAAGCCCTGCTCAAGCAGTACTTTCCACAAGCCCTCGACTTCTGCGGCGAGGAGCTCTGGCGTCCCCTGGCCACCGCCTTTCTGCTCCAATGGCCCATCCTCCAGGCCGTTCAAAAGGCCCGGCCGGCCGCGCTCCGCGCCTTCTATCGCCTCCACGGCTCGCGCAGTCAAACCCTGGTGGACCGCCGGCTCGAACGCCTCGCCCAGGCCGTGCCCTGACCGACGACACCGCGCTGCTGGACACTTTTGCCCTGCGGGTGCAACTCATCGCCTGCCAACTCCAACGGGTCACCCGCGCCGTGGCCCAATACGACGCGCAGATTGCCGAATGCTTCCCCGACACCCGGACGCCGCGTTCTTTGCCCGCCTGCCCGGTGCCGGCGCGCTTGACGCGAACGTGCCGCATCGGGGCGCGCGCGCGCGCTTGGAACGACGCCTCCAGAACCGCGTTCGTGCAGGGAGTGATCGCCAGGCGGGTGACCGTGCAGCACCGCGGCGCCAACGCCTGGGCCAAAAACAGCGCCACTATCAGGAGAATCGCGGCGGCGAGGCCCCCCCGGCAAAATGTTCGCTTTGCAGATAGCGAGGTACCTAACACGCGTGACGGACGTGGGCTGCCCGCGTTCTTGCCAGTGATTTTGTTTGGGCTCATTTCGAGGCTCCTGTCTCTACGCGTCGAATCTCAAGGAAGACGTCCCGGTTGTTGTCTTGCGCGCAGAGAACGATCTGCCCGTCCGCAATGACGCACAAAGTCGAGACATTCGGGTTGTCCGCCGCTGGCAGACCCAGGACCTCGAAGCGGCCCAGAAAATGATCGGCGGCGTCGCTGGCGTCGGATCCTCGATAGAGCGCGAGCCCCGCCCGGGGATCGCTGTTCCAGCACTGGGCGGCGGCGGGAATAGATCGGCCCAGGGGAATGAGCGTCTTACGCTCGCCCAGGAAGTCGAGTTTCAAGGCTTCGATGGTCACTCCATTGACCACCATCGGCGTCGCCGCTTCCACCACGAGCGGTTTGCCGACCTTCTCCGGGGCGATGCGCCACAGGGCGGTTTGCACCTGTTGCGTGATACTCTCGGGGCCCACCATACCCGGATCGTTGAGCATTTTCAGAATCTCCGGAACAGCCGACCGGCCGCGCCAGCCAAACATGCTCAAGCCCACCAGCGCATTCCACCGCACATTCACCTGCGAGTCCTCCAAGGCACGCGTCAGCGCCGGAATGACTACCTCAGGATTTCCTCCGATACTCATCACGGCCGAGACTGCGTGAAACCGGACGTCCGCATTGGTATGGGCAAAGTCGTGGATCAGCACCGGCAGCGCCGCCTCGGCCCCTCGACCGATGTGGCCCAGGGCCAGCGCCGTGCAACTTTGGGAGGAAGGGGAAAGGTTCTGTTCGTAGATGCGAATCAGTTCGGGCACCGCGCTCGCTGCCGTGCTCCCCAGCATCTCGAACGCATACTCCGCCTCCTCATGCAAGTCCACCGCATAGCGGTACTGAAGGCGTCTAAGACCGAACCGCCGAGCCGTCTCGATCAACTTGCGCACCCAAGGCGGCCTATCCTTGGCACGCAGCATCTGCAGCAGTGTGGGAATCCCGTTGGTGCCAATGTGGCGGATGGCATCGTCCGCCTCTTTCCAACCGGGCGAACCATACGGTGGGCTGGCAGCAGAGGACGCAACATGGTGGTCGAGCCAATTGCTGAGGGTCCGGCCCTCGAAGACGGGTTCACGCCTGCCGGACGCGCGCCAGGCGAGCCATCCGACAACGACGCCTACGAGGAAGAAGCCGGCCACGATGTTGAAGCGCCTGATCATTGCCGTGCCTGAAGGAGTTTCATAATGCCTTCATCGTGGCCAAACAGTCACTGAACGCATGCGATCGAGCCCGGTGTTCCCATGGAACAGTCAGGCCGATTGGGGTTGTCCGGGGGGAGAGGTCCGGGAACAACCGCCCAATGCGCGGTCTATCGCCGGAAAGACCTGGGCTTGTGGCTGCATGTTGGCCGGAGGCTTGGCGGAAGCGAGGCGGTTGGCAAGCCGGGAATTAGGTCGGGCGCCGTTCACTTCGCCGTGCTGCCCACCGTGAGCCGCGCGATCTGGAGCATGAGCTTCTCCAGCTCGCGGTAGTACGCGTCTTCCGGGAGTTGCGACTTGGTTTCGCGCAGCCGGGCCACGGCCAGTTCCAACGCGTCGCGCTGGGCACGAATCTCCGGCGGCAACGCCTGTTCCTCCGCGCTGAGGACGAGGTGGATTTGGTGCGCGCGGACACCGTCCAGCGCGCCGCCTTCCTTCGGCTGCTTGACCGCCCGCACGCCCCGGAACCACTCCGCCGGCGTGCCCAACCCGTCGCCGTTGTCGTCGATCAGCGGGTGCTCAGTCGCGAGCCGGCCCTCGGTCTTGTAGAAATCGGCCAGGTGCGTCGCGGCGCTCAGGAACGCTTCGAGCAGCGAGGTCTCGCCATCGTGGTCCAGGTCGCTCTGCGGGTCGTCGAGCGCGGCGGCCAAGTACCGGCCAAAGTGCGCGAAATTCAGTTCGTTGCCGCTGCGCGTGGCCGTGATCACCACGCGGTTGGTGGCGGAAAGTCGGTTCAGGAACGGCGCGCTCGCGGCGGTGGTGTCGATGATGACCTGCGGCCGGCGGAACGGCTTCAGCCACGCCGCCAGTTCGGTGGCGGACACGTCCGGGCCGCGCAGGTTGAAGCGCGCCTCCTTGCCGTCGAACGTGCCATGCCCAATCAGGACGAGCCACAGGCCGGCGGCGGTGCCCACCGGTTCGGCGGCGAGCGCCTGCTGGAATCGGTCGCGATCAGTCGGCGGCGGGGCGGCGTCGCTGCCAATGCGGACCACGCGTGCGCCGGCGCGGTCGCACGCCTTCTGCCAGAGCTCGACCTGGCGCGCGAAGTTGGTGGCGAACTCGGGTTCGCCCGGTGCCCCCACCACGAGCAGGACGGTGGGCTGGTCGCTCGCCGGCGGTTCCGCGGCGCCAAGCAGACCAAACACCAGCCAGCCAATCGCGAGACTTAGCCACACCCACCGACTTGTCTTTGAAACCGCAGATGAACGCCGATGAACGCAGATACGGGAGAGCCAGTCGGGAGGTTGAACAACTGAAGCCGGTTCACCACGCGGTTGAGCGCACCTGCGACGCCAAACCACTTCCCATCTGCGTGGGTCTGCGTCCATCGGCGGTTCAACGGCTGGATGGCAGTTCATGGCAGACCTTTCGAGCGCCGCAGGCCCCACTCCGCCACCAGGCAGGCGAGCGCGAAGGCGAACAGCAACGGCGTGTGCCAGGCCGGGCGGGTCCAGGCTTCCATGACCGGCGCGTGACGTTCGGGCAGGGCGCGCACAAAGGCCGGCAGGTCCGCCGGCGAAAGCACCTCGCCGCCGGTACGGCGGGCGATCGCCTCGAGCAAGGCCGTGTTCGGCTGCAGCGACCGAAACTCCCCGGCCGCCAGATCGACGCTCCAGCCTGCCTCGGCGCGACCGACCTCCGCACCGGCGTTGTTGGTGACGCACGCGGTGGCGCGATAACCGCCGGTAGCTCGCGGCACGTAGGTGGCCTGGTAAACCCCCGGCTCGGTCAACGACGGTTCGGCGCGCAAGCGAACAACGTTGGTCACGCCGCCAGCGGCCTCGTCCAAAGCCGGCTGGACTTCCACCGTCACCGCCGCGTCGTCGAGCGGTTCGAAATTCGCCGCGCGGGCGTGAACTCGGAACTGGACCGCGCCGCTGGACTGGTCGGGCTGCGGTTCCACGGCCAGGTCCACCCGGTCGGGCGCGTCGGCCACGAGCCAGCGCGTCAATTGGCGCCAGGTTTTCTCCAGGTCGTGCCGCGCCTCCGGATCGCGCATGCCCCACCGCCACAAATCCCCGACGGTGAACGCCGCCGTGCGCCCGCGACCGAAGCGCTGGGTCACCAACGCGGGCAAGGTCCGGCCGTGCTCGTCCGTAACCGTCGCCACGATGCTGGCGCCGGGTTTGACTTCGCGCACCGGGTTCAGCACCTGAAACGGCGGCGTGCCGGCGAGCCGCGCGTGCTCGTCGCCTTCATTGTCGCGCAACCGCGCCCAGGCCTGCAGCCAGCCTTCGCGGGCGAGGTCGAGCTTGAAGTTGCCCGGTGCCGGCACGAGGTCCGCGCGGTCCAGATACACCGGCAACAGGTCGCCGATCGGCGTGTGTTGGTACTGGCCCTGCCGGAATGACTCCGCCCCGCCAAGCATCAGCAGACCGCCGCCGCGCTCGGAGACGAACTTCTGCAAAAGGCTCGCCTGGTCGGCCGTGAAGAACGCGGCCTCCACGTCGTCGAGGATCACCGCGCGGTAGCCGTACAAATCCTCCGCGGTGTGTGGAAAACCGCCGCGCAACTCCTGTTCGTCACGCGTGTTCAGGCGCACCAGCACGGGCTGGTCGTAGCGCTCGACCTCTTCGCGCGACTGGTTGCCGAAGCCGCGGAACAGCGGGTTGCCGGTCTCGCCCGCGCGCCCGCGAAAATCGAATTTCGGTTCGCGCAGCGCGACGCGGATGATGGCCACGAGCTGGACCTGGTCGTCTTGCTGCAAGGCGCGGTTGAGGAACTTGTATTCCCAGTTCGGCCGGCCGGAGACGTACAACACCCGGTAAGGGCCGCGGCCGCGATCGACCGCCACCACGCGGGTGTTGTTCAGCAACGTCGCTTCGACGCCGTTGGTCGCGTTGACCGGAGCGCCGATCTCCTCGCGGGTGCCGACGCGGAGCCGGTAAAACGAAACGCCAGGCGACGCGGGTCGCCACTGAAACCGGAACGCCAGCGTGTCGTCGTCCTTGCGGGCGCGTTGCGCCGCCTCCTTCACCGTGTGGCCGTCGGCGTCCACGAGCCGCGCGACCACCGGCTCGCCGCTAAAGCCCGTGGCCGCCACGTCAGCTTGGAGCGAAGTGGGCGCGTCTTCGAAGGCGGTCTGGCTCACCTGGACTTGAGCGATCGCGAGGTCGCGCACGGCGCCGCGTTGGCCGATCACCACCGGGTACACCGGCGGCAGGCCGTCGAAGGCCGGCAGCGGGTCGCGCAGATCGGTCGCGTTGCCGTCGGTCAGGAGCAGCACGCCCGCCAGCGGCCGGCCGCGAAAGCGCTCGGCGATGCCGCGTAAGGCCGCGCCGATGGCCGAGGCGCGACCGTCAAGGGTCAGGTCGTTGAAATCCCGGCTGGCGCGCAGTCGCGAATCGAACGTGAAGCGCCGCACTTCGAAATGATCTTCGAGTTGCCGCTGCCAGTCGCCGCCGTCCGGGCCGAGCATCGCCCGCAACCCCTCGCCCCGCGATTTCGCGCTGCCGCGATCGTTGACCTGCAGGCCCTGGCTGTTGTCCGCCACGATGGCGAACAGGTTCGAGCCGGGTCGCGCGCGCTGGCCGGACCACAGCGGGTCGAGCAGGCAAAACGCCAGCGCCGCCACGCCGAGCGCCTTCAACGCCGCGCCCAGCCAGCGGATGCCGCCGCCGGGCCCGCCGCGGTAGCTCCACGCCAGCACCAACACCGCGAGACCGAGTGCGCCGGCGGCGGGCCAGAGCCAGTCCGTGCTGGAAAACGTGAGGGCGGCAAAGGTCATCGAAAGGCGGCCTTCACCGGTCCTTGCCGAGTTCCTCGTAATAGCGCCGGACGAGTTCGGTGAACCGCGGCGGCACCGGATCGCGGTCGATCGGCACCAACGTGTCTTTCGGACCGCGGCGCGCGAGTTCCTCGGCGATCTGGTCCCGCACCTCGACCAGCGGGTGCAATACCTGGAGCCGGACCACCGCCCAGTCCGGCTTTTTCTGGTCGCGTTTGAACTCGAGGCGCATCTGGCGGGCCCGCTCGCGGGCGGTGGCGATTTCGCTCCGCAACGACGGCAGTTCGACCATTTCCTCGACCTCGCGCAGCCGGTCCGACCACGGCCCGAAATCGCCGCCGGTGATCGGTCCACCGCCACGGCCTTCGTTGGTGTCGAACAACCGGTCCAACAGGTCGTCGGCAATCGCGCCGCCGTTGCCACCGTTGTTTTGCGCGCCGCTCAACTGGCGCGCGTTGCGCCCGCGGCCGGTCTGGCTCCGGTCGGCCGGCGGGCGACCGCTGTCCGGCGACTGGCGATCGGTGGGCGTCGAAGCGAGCGACTGGCCCTGCCGGTTTTGCGGCGTGCCACCGCGTTGCTGTTCCGCGTTGTTGCCGTTCTGGGCCTGAGCCGGTTGGCCTGCGCGCGAACGGTCGCCGCCGGGTTGCGGCTGAGCCTGCTCGCCACCGCGCGAATTCTGCGGTTGTTCGCGGCTGGCGGCTTCGCCGTTCGGCGCCTCGCGGTTTGCGTTTTCGCGGTTCGGATCCTCGGCGGCGAGCGCGATGCCGTTGGTCCGGCCGGCCTGGTCTTGGGCGGCCTCGCGTTCGACCTGATCGGCGAGGTTCTGCAACTCCTGTTGCGCCAGCCGCAAGGCCTCCGTGTCGTCACCGAGCACGCGTTCGGCGGCGCGCTCGACCCCGCGTTTCAGGTCGTCAATGCCGGCGCGGGCGCGCTGCTCGGCTTCGCCCGCGAACGGCAGGTAGCCTTGACGGAGCATCTCCGCGGTGAGTTCGAGCGATTTGGCGCGGTCCTGCTCCGCGGTTTGCTGCAGCCGGTCGTAAAGGCTCCGCGTCATCAGGCCGCGGTCGAGCAGGTCCTTCTGAAAATCCTTCACCGAGTTCGCGTCGGTCTGGGCGAAGCGCCGCAAGGTGTCGTAAAGCTCGCGCGACACCAGCGGCTCGGATTCCTCGGCCTGCTCGGAAACCTGGGTGGCGCGATCGACCAGGTTGGTCAGCCGCCCTTTTTGTTGGGCCAGTTGTTCCAGCGTCGCCTGGCGTTCGGCGCTGTCGCTCAACGTGCGGCGCTGGTTTGTGGACAAGTCATCCAGTTGCTTTTGCACCTGCTCCTGCTGGCGCGCGAGTTCGCGGGCGTCGGCGCGCATCTGGCGGAGTTCCTCGCCGAATTCGCCCGCGCTTTGCTGGCGCAACTGCTCGCGCATTTGCTCCATCTGCCGCTGGGCGCGCGTGCCGGCGGCGAGCGCCTGCGACACCGCCTCCTGGCCGGCGGCCTGCGCGGCGCGCTGCATGTCCTGCCGGGCCTGGTCCAACTGCTGCCGCTGGTCCTGCATTTGCGACTGGTTCTCGGGCCGGTCCAGGCGCTGGCGGAGTTCGTCCGTGTCCGCGAGCATCTGGCGCTGCTCTTCCTCGAGGCGCTTGAGTTCACGCCGCGCCTCCTCGCGCTCGCGTTCGGTGCGGGCTTCCTGCAAGGCGGTCTGCAATTCCTGCAGGCGCTCGTTCAAGTCGCGCTGGCGGCGGGCGAGTTCCTGCAAGCGATTCAACACCTGCAATTGCTCGCGGCGTTCGGGCGTGGTCGGCGCCTGGGCCTGGCGCTCGGTCTCGTAGCGGTTCTCGGATTGCGTGAGGTCGAGCTGGTCGAGCTGCCGCTGCATTTGCTGCTGGCGGCCGCTGTTCGCGTTCTGGCCGCGACCCCGGTTGCGGCTGCGCGCGACCTCGAATTCGCGTTCCTGGAGTTTCAGCAACGCCTGATACGCCGACTGCTCCGCGGCGAGCGCCGGCGAGAGCGCGGTGGGCGCGTTCGTGGCCCGCTCCAGTTCGGCGAGCGCCTTGGTCATCGCGGCGGCGGCTGCATTCCACGACGTGGCCGTGCGCGGGTCTTCGGCGCGTTCTTGGGCCTGCTGCGCCTGCTCGAGCACGTGCGCCTGCGAATCGCGCACCACCGTGGCGTCCTTGACGTATTGGTCCGGAAGCTTGGCCGAAGCGCCGGCCTCCTGTCGGTCGCGCTGCAATTTCCAGGTGGCACTGATGATTTGCTTCTGCAATTCCGCGAGGCGTCCACTTTGGTTGCCTTGCTGGTCCGGTTGCTGGTTCGACTGCTGGTCGGCCGACTGGCTTTCGTTGCCCTGGCCTTCGCGGAAAATCTCCTCGAACGGCCGCACTTCGGCGAAGTACAGATCGCTGGTCGTGCGCCGCGGCTGGCCGTCCGGCCCGATGTCGTCCGCCCAGGCGAACCAGGACAAGAACTGGTCGGGCGCCACTCCCAGGTCTTCCAATCGCAGGACGTGGTGGAACGCGCGCCTTTCCTTCGCCGGAACCGCCCGGTCCAACTCGATGAACTTCGGTTCCTCACCCGCCACGGTGTAAGCCAGGCCGTGCGCGAGCACGCCGAAGTCGTCCCAGACCGTGCCGTCGAAGGCGACCTCCTCGATCGCGGAAGGCCGGATGTCCCCGCGCGGCGAAGTGAGCTTCAGTTCCGGAACGCGGTTGGGCAGCACGTTGATCACGAACTGCGGCGCGGTCTTGTTGGTGCGGCCCGCGGCGTCGAGAAGGCGCAATTCGTAGGTGCCGCTCGCCGCGAGCAGGAAGTTCGTCAACGTGGCGGCGGGGCGGTTGGTCTCGACATTCAGAGCGATCTCGGCGCCCGCCGCGCCTTTCGGAACCAGCCACGCGGACACGACGGGTTTGTTGAGCTGCAGGCTCCAGGCCAGGTGCGAACCCGCCACGGCGCTGACCCGGCGCGTGTCCTCGATGCGCTTGGGCGCCAGGCCGGTGAAAGCCGGATAGGTCAAACCGGCGTCGGCGCGCTCGAGCCGCGGGAAGTCGAAGACCGTGACCTTGAAATCGCGCGTGCGCGCGTCGCCGTACTCGACGCGGTAAAGCAGGTCGCCCGTCACGCTGGACACGGTGCCGCCGAACAACGGATCGGCGAGACTCTTGACCAGCGGCAATCGCTCGCCCGACCCGTCCGCGGCGGTGACCACCAGCTCGGCGTGTGCGGGCACCGGCCGGCCGAAGCGCGCCATCACCACCAGGCTGCTGCCGCGTTCGAGGTTGGTGTCGCCCGGCGTGACGCTCACGCCGAAGACCACCGGCGGCGTGAAGCGCGACCGTTGCACCGTGTGCGGCCACGCCCAGAACACCAGGCCCAGCAGGCCCAGCGCAAGCAGGTGCGCGGCCTGCGCGGTGAGCAGTCGCGACCGGGGCACGAGGTCTTCCCAGCGATGCCGGTGACTGTGCTCCACCGTTTCGTCCACGAGCCGGCGTTGGAAATAGCCGGGTTCGACGCCGCTGGCGTCCGGTTGCTCCACCGCGGTCAACAGGCGGCCTTCCAACTCCGGATGGCGCGCCTCGAGTTCCCTGGCCAGTCGGCGCCAGTCAGGCGGCGTGCGCCGATGCCGCCAGATCAGCGCCGCGCCCGCCAACGCGCCGAATACCGCCAGCGCAGGCAGGATGAACCGCGAGCTGCCGCCGAAGCGCGATTGCCAGGCGATCAGGCCCGCGCCCACGGTCGCGGTGGCGAGCCAGACCACGGCCAGCTTGCACCAGAGTTGCAATCCCCGTTGGCGGCGGAGCACCGGCCGCAAGCGGGCTTTGAGGAAAGGATCGTTCATGACGTTGCTCCTTCCGGGGCGGCGACCCGCCGCGCCGTGCGGCCGGCCAGCCAGGTTTCGGCCAACACCACCCCCAGCGCGGCTACGATCAGCCAGCGCCACAGTTTCTGTCGGTTCTCCAGTTCCGCGTTTTGCAGGCGGACCCGCTGCTCTGCGGCGCGCACCGGATCGGGCGCCGCCGAAGCGACGGGTGCGCCGAGCCGCTCCAGCTCATCGGCGGGCAGCGGCGCGGTGCGGCTCTCCGCCGGATCGAGATTCACGGCGAAACGTCGCGAAGCCGGACCGGCCTCAATCCGATAAACGCCAGGAACGCGCGTGGCGGCGAAGTCGGTCGCGCCGCTCTCCAATTTCACGGGCGAACCCTCGGGGCCAAAGACCGCGATCGGCGCCGCGAGCGAACCGTCCGGGCGCGGCAGCGGCACGCGATCACCGACCTGGTACGCCGCCGGTGCAGGCGGCGCGGCGCCACTCAAGTCGAGCAGCGAGTACAGGAGCGGAACGAACTTCGACGACAGCGCGAGCTGGCTGTCGGCGGGTTGCCAACCCGAGGCCAGCACGATCACGCGGCCGCGGCCGACCGGCACTTCCAGAAATGCAGGATCGCCGTTGTCGAAGCGCGCCAGAATGCGCGCTCCGGTCAGCGCCGCCGCGTCGAAGCGCCGGTACTTCCAAAAGTGGATCTTCGTGAAATCACTGAAGCGCGCGTCGGCGAACACGGCAAACAGCGGGTGGCGGAAATCCACTTCAGACAACATGCCGTAATTCGCGAACGCGCCTTCCGTGACCGTCAAGGCGCCGGTGTTCAGCAGCGAGGCCAGCGAGGCGGCGGCGGTGGCGTAGGTGGGGGCGAACAAAAGCGTGCGGCCCGCTTCGAGACGTTCGCGCAGCCCGACGGTTTGGTCGCCCGCGAGCGCGCTCGTGGCGACAAACAGCGTGGCGGCGGCGTCCGGTGGCAGCGGCGCGGTGGGCGGCACGGCCTGCAGGCGCACGGCCTGGCGGCGCGTTTCCTGGAAGGCGCGTTCGAGAAAATAGCGCGGCTGGGAGGCGTCGGTGGCCGCCTCGCCGCCGAGGTACAGGACGCGGAGTTGCGCGGGCTGGGGCGGAACCACGAACACCGTGTTGTCGAAATCCTCGTCGTCGCCGCGCAACACGATGCGGTCCGCGCCCGCGTCCGCCGCGGGCACGGCTAGCGAAACGATCCGGCTCTGACCAGCGGGAACGTAAATTTCCACGGCGTTGGTGAGCAACTCGGCCGCGCCCGAAGACTTGGAGTTCTTTTCCGCCCGCGCCCAGTGCAACGAGAATTGCTCGCGCTTCGCGTCGGGTTCGTTGGCCACGCGGACGCGTACGGCGGTTTCGGCGGTGGGTTTGGCGTCGGCGATTTCGGACGCGAGTTGGGCGCTGGCATTGCTGGTCGCGCGCGGAGTCAGTGCCTCCACGGTCACGCCCACGCCCTTCGGCCATTCGTAGCCCTGCAACGCGCCCAGCCGGCTGCCGGCTTGAAAGTCGCTGATCAGCACCACCTGGCGCTGCCCAACCGCGGGCCGGCCCTCATCGGCCTCGGTCACCACTTCCGCCGCGCGGATCAAGGCCTGGTCCAGCGCGGTGCCGGCCCAGCCCGGCGTGACGCCTGCGAGGCGGCCCCGGACCAACGCCGCGCGGTCACCGGCCGCGGTGGTGCTCCACTGATCGAACGTCACCAGCGGCGTGACCTCGCGATCGAAGGTGAACACCGCGACCTGGTCGGCGGGCGAGGTTTTGCGCAGCAGCGCATCCAACTTCGCCCGCGCCTCCGTCCAGAGTGTCCCGCGTCGCATGCTGGCGCTGGTGTCCAGCAGCACGGCCAGGCGCCGCGCGGGATCCGCGGACGCAGGTTGGGGTACCACTTGTTTGAAGAACGGCCGCGCGAAGCCGGCGGCGAGGAGGCAAAGCACCGCACAGCGGAGCAGCAAAAGCAGCAGGTGTTCGAGGCGATTGCGCCGGGTCAATCGGGGCGGCGTGGGCCGGAGAAACATCAGCGAGCTGAAGACGGTGCGTTCGCGCGTCGTGCGCCGCACGAGATGGAAAACCACCGGCAGCGCGACCGCGAGCGCCCCCAGCAAAAACAACGGCGCCAGGAAGCTCATGTCCACCTTCCTTGGGCATGACGCCCCGCTCGTTGGACGCGCCGGCCGCGATGGGCACGCGCCTGAAGGAAGTCGAACAGCGCGCGCTCGAGCGGTTGGTCGGTTCCCAGGCGGGCATAGCTGTGGCCCAAACGCAGGCACAGCTCACGCACCGCGGCACAGTGGTCTTCGAGCTTGCGCAGATAGCCGGCGCGCACGGAGCTGGGGTCGATCAGGAGGCTTTTGCCGGATTCACCGTCCTCGAACATGGCCGGCTCGCGGAATGGAAACGACAGTTCCGCGGGATCGAGCACCTGGAACGCGATGCCTTCGTGACCGCAGGCGGCCAGTTGGACCAAGGCTTGTTCCAGCCGGTCGAGTGGCGCCAGGAAATCCGAGATTAGCACGACCAGGCCGCGCTTGCGGACGATCTCGACCACGCGTTGCAGCGGCGCGACAAGGTCCGTGGCGCGCCCGCTGGCCGGTTGTTCCAGCGCGAGCATCAGCCGGCGCAGATGCCCGAAGCGGTGCCGGGCGGGCAGGTAGTCGCGCACCACACCGTCGAAGGTCAGCAAGCCGACTGCGTCGCCTTGGAGGTGCAGAAAGTACGCGAGCGTGGCGGCGAGCGTGGCGGCGTACTCGGCCTTCGTGTAAGCCACCGAGCCGTAGGCCATCGACCGGCTCTGGTCGGCGATGAGGTGGCAGCGGAGATTGGTTTCGTCTTCGAAGCGCTTGAGGAAATAGCGGTCGCTGCGGGCATAGACCTTCCAGTCCAGGTAACGCGGGTCGTCGCCCGGCGTGTATTGGCGGTACTCGGTGAACTCGACCGAGAAGCCGTGGTACGGGCTGCGGTGCAGGCCGCTCCAAAAGCCTTCGACCACCACCCGCGCGCGCAACTCGAGGTTGCGGATGCTCATTAGCACCTTCGGTTCGATGAGCGAACCGGCAGGCGAAAACGAAGGATGGGCGGTGGCTACCATGACGGTTCCATTGAACGTGGAGCTTCGGGGCCACGCCACGTCTTCCCCTCACCCCAACCCTCTCCCCAAAGGAGAGGGAGTCGATCACACCGCGCGGCAATCAAGCAGCGCACCGTGGCTTTGGCCCCGCGCGGCACCCGATCTTCCCTCTCCCCAAGGGAGAGGGCCAGGGTGAGGGGAGGGCGCGCCCGGACAGCGTCGAATCGCCGGAACGGGTCCGAACGAGGTCTTGGTTTTCTCGCTTGCACTAGATCGGCGGTTTGATGGTTTCGAGCAACCGCCGGGTCACCTCGTCCACGCGGATGCCCTCGGCTTCGGCGCGGTAGTTGAGCAGGATGCGATGGCGCAGGACCGGCGCCGCCAGCATCCGGAGGTCCTCAACGGTGACATGCGCGCGGCCTTTGAGCAGCGCGCGCGCCTTGGCGCCGAGGACCAGGAACTGTCCGGCGCGCGTGCCGGCGCCCCAGTTCACCCACTGGTTGATGAAGTCGGGTGCGCCGTTTTGGTGCGGGCGCGAGGCCGCGGCCAGTTGGACCGCGTAACGCACCAGTTCCTCGGCGATCGGCACCTTGCGCACGAGATCGTGGAATCGCAGCACGTCCTCGCCGCTGAACAAGGCTTCGATCGGGGCGGGCGCACCCACGGTCGTGCGCGTGACCACCGCGACTTCGTCGTCCTCGGGGAGGTAGTCCATCACGACGTTGAACATGAAGCGGTCGAGCTGGGCTTCGGGCAGCGGGTACGTGCCTTCCATCTCGATCGGGTTCTGCGTCGCGAGCACAAAAAACGGTTCCTCGAGCACATGCCGCTGGCCGGCGGCCGTGACCTGGTGTTCCTGCATCGCCTCGAGCAAGGCGGCCTGCGTCTTGGGCGGCGTGCGGTTGATTTCGTCGGCCAGGATGAGGTTGGCGAAGATCGGGCCGCGCACGAACACCATCTGCCGGCCGCGATCGGTGTCCTGCAGGATTTCCGTGCCGGTGATGTCCGCCGGCATGAGGTCGGGCGTGAACTGCACGCGCTGGAACTTGAGGCGGAAGATCCGGGCGATCGACTTCACAAGCAGTGTCTTGGCCAGACCCGGCGCGCCGGTGATGAGGCAATGCCCGCCGGCGAACAGCGCCACCAGGATTTGCTCGATCACCTCGCGCTGGCCGACGATGACCTTGGCCAGTTCGGTTTCGATGCGGGCATGGCCGGCAATCAGCCGCGCCACCGCGTCGCGGTCGGCTTGAACAGTGGAAGTGGCCGGCGCTGCGGGCTTCATTTCGAGGGTGGGCAGGGCGCTCATGTCAGTGGGTCATGATGTAAAAAATCACATTGACCGCCAGTGGATACGCGGTTTTCTCGGAAAACTCGGCGAAGTAATAGTGGTTGTCGCCCTCCCACTCCCAACCGTCGCCGTTGTCGGTGTTGTGAGTGGCCAGCACCATGATGCGCCCCTGGTCGTCGAAGATCGCGCGATGATGCACCACCTGCGCGTCCGATCTTTCCCAGGTGCGGTGTTCCGGGTCGTATTCGCTCAGGGTGCCCAGTTCCACGTTCGGCACCTGGTTCTTCGCGCGGATGTCGAAGACGCAATGGTAAAGCGGGTGGTCGAGCGGCAGCTCCGTGAAGTTTCGGTCGGGGAAAACCTGTTTCATCACGTCCGCGGCATTCTCCCATTCCTCCTCGCCCCAAAAATCGTCCAGCCAGAGGAAGCCGCCGTTGAGCAGATATTTCCGGAGCGCGACGATTTCGTCGGCGTTCAATTCGAGACTGCCCGGCTCTACCATGTAAATGAACGGATAGTCGCTGAGGTCCTTGTCGGTCAGATTGATGAACTTGCCGTTCGGATCGACCTTGAGCGACGTCATTTGCTGCAAACGGAACGAGAGGTTCAGATCACTATCCGGAGCGTCGGTGTCCCACGGACCACCGCGGCTGTAAGACGCCCGCGCCCGCCGAACGCGGGCAAACGTGAACACGTCCTTCTCGAAGCCGGGGGCGTTCGTCCAGTTCGGGGTCTCGCCGGCGTGTTGCACCATCTCCCGCGGCGTGTTGTAGCCCTCCGCGCGACTCCACCCCCAGCCGTCGCGAAACCCGCCACGCCCCCCACCGCGGAAGCCGCGCTGCGCGAAGACGACGCCCGTCAGCACCGCGATGGCAAGCAGCGCTGTTGGCCACCGCTTCATTTTGAGGCCTCCGAGGTCGCGACGGCGGCGGTCGCCGCGGGCGGGACGGCGGCATCGATTTCGAGCAAGAGCCGCAAAGCATCGCGATATCGCGGGGCGTCTTCGAGCGCTTGCAAGACCTGGCGGCGGGCGGCCGGATCGCCCACGCGATGGAGTTGACGAGCCAGGCGGAAATGCACCTCCGCCGGATTGGGCGGATCGAGTTGGAGCAAGGCGCGGTAAGCGCCGATGGCCGTGGCCGCATCGCCGGTCGCCTCGCTGGCTTCCGCCAGAAACCGGTAAGGCGGCGCCACCAGCGGATTCACGGCGAGGTAGCGGCGGGCGTTGAGGATCACCGCCGGCCAGTCGGCGGCTGCGGCCGCGAGTTGCATCGAGCGCAGGTAGGCATCGGCGGCTTCGTCGTCCTTCTCGGCCAGGCGGGCCCAGGCCTGCCGTTCTTCGTTCGTCCGGCCCAATTGCTGGTACGCCTCGGCCAACGGCCGATACGCGCTGTCCGGCCCGGTGAAATCCGGATACAGGTCCACCAACCGCTGCCAGACCGGCACGGCGGCGGCCCAGTTTTGCGCCTCCATGAGCTGCTCACCCTGGCGCATCAGCACGTAGAAGTTGTTTGGCCGCGGCTTGGCCCAGAGCGTCCAGGCCAAGTCTTCGGCGCCGCCCAACATCGCCTCCAGCGCCGGCTTTTCCCAATCCAGCCCCGGCGCGAGCGCCTCCGCCTTCTGCCGCGCGAAGGCGGCGAACGCCTTTTCGATGTCCGCCATCGGGGCGGTGTGTTTGGCGATGGCCTCGTTGATTTCCATGCCTTCGCCCAAGTCGTGCAGGATGGCGCGCAAGGCTTCGGCGCCGAAGCGCTCGACCAGGAACTCCACCACCAGCGACGACTCGTAATACGCGAATTGCAGTTGTACCGCGGACGACGGCGTCAGGAACGCGCCGCTGAGGTGCGCCACCGGCGTGAGTTCGCCGTCCAGAATCATCTGGCGATACTTCGGCAACAAATGCTCGCCCCACGCGGGATTGGCCTGGCGCTCCTCGTACACGGAGATGCCTTCGCTCAGCCACCGCGGCATTTTGTTGCGCGTGAGGTTGAGCGTGATGACGTGGGTGAACTCGTGCCAGAGCATCGACTCCCAGTTGAACGGGTGGCCGGGCCGCGTGGCCGGGCTGTTCGCGGTGATCACGTTGCCGAAACACACGCCCAGAAAGCCGTTGTTCTCCGGCATCCCAAACGTCCGCACCGCGAAATCCTTTTGCTCCGCGAAAATCTCGACGTGCACCGGCCAGGGCAGTTCGAGGCCGTACTTGGCGCCGAGCCGCGTCCGCGCCTGTTCGAGCAACTCGAGCGCGCGCGCGCCGTAAAGCGCGGCTTCGGCGGACGTCATGCGGACCACGAAATGGTCGTTGGTGAGGGTCTGAAACTTCGCCAGCGTGTCGTGCAGCGTCACCAGATTCAGCGCCGTCACGTCGTAACCGTCCTTGAGTTGGACTTCCTCGGCCAGCCGCCAGCCTTCGTCGTCCTCGCCAAGGCGGAGCAAATCCTGGCTCAACTGCGATTTGGCCGGCAGGTAGGTCGGGTCGAATTGCAGGGCCTGGCGTTGCCGCGCGGCGCCTTCGGCGAAGCGGTACTTTTGCGAGAGCTTGCGGCCGATCAGGTAAGGCACCCGCGGGTTGGCGGGCCAGAACTTCAGCGCCATCGCGTTGGCGGCCTTCTCTTCCGCCGGGCAGTTTGCGAGGTGCGCGATCACCGCGAGGCAGGCCCAGGCCTCGGGATGCCACGGGTTCACCGCGCGAATCCGCCCGAGCGTCTTGGTCGCCTCGTCGTAATCCTCGGCGTCGATCTCGT
This sequence comes from bacterium, assembly GCA_021823625.1. Taxonomy (GTDB): domain Bacteria; phylum Verrucomicrobiota; class Verrucomicrobiia; order Limisphaerales; family J093; genus DSVZ01. The sequence goes on from JAKANS010000042.1 coordinate 16,874, forward strand.
GATCCGCCAGCAGCAGCAGGCTGCCGACGTGGTTGGTGTTCCGCTTCAACGCCTCTTCGAGCGAGGCCAGCATCGCGGCGGGTTCGCTGGGCGCGTAAGCCCGCGCCAGTCCGAAGTGCAGGTCGGGATCGTCGGGTAGTTTCTGGAGGCCTTCCTGGAACCACTTCGCGGCGAGCGCAAAATCGTGTTTCTCGAGCGCCAGTTCGCCGCCCGCCAGGTACACCTCGCGCTGCGTCGCATCCACCTTCTTGGCCGCCTCGAACACGCGTTCGAGCACGCGCTTCGGGTCCGCGCCGGCACGCAACGCCGCCTGACCATAGACGATCAAATCCGGCACGCTGCGGTAAGCGTAAGGTCGCGACGGCACCAGCCGGGTGATGTCGCGGACCATCCCGGCGGCCTTGGTCGCCTGGCCGTTGAACGGAAACACCTCCCCCGCCAGCCAGCGCAGGCGGACGCTGCCGGGTTCTCTGGCCAGGCCGTTCGTGATCGCCGAGTACGCCTCGGCGTAACGGCCCATCGCGGTCAGCGACTCCGCGAGCAAAAGACTCCACTCCTCGGCATCGCGGCGATTCCGCAAGGCCCCTTCCGCCGCCACCGCACAATCCGCGTATTGGCCGGTCAGCCACAAAGCGCGCACGGTGCTCAAATCCGCGCCGCTGGTGGATGGGTCGAAGCCGCCCGCGAAGACCATCAGCAGCAGGGCCAGACAAACGCCGCCGCCAGCCCGGGCGGGCCTTGCGCGGTCCAGATTGTGGCGTAGCTGGGACATCCGGCAAACGGCGTTGTCGCGCACTCTAGGTCCTGGCTCCAGCCGCCACAAGCGGCCGCAGAAGAATCCGCCTCGGAAGAATCCGCGCACAGCTCTGCGCGGCGCCCAACCGAATCGTGACTGGGGTCCGCAGCCGAGCCGGCCTGGAAAAGCGCCGGGCATAGTCGCTGTAAAGACGCCGCGCTGACGGCGCTGGTTTCCTGCTTTGAAGTAATTAGCGCCAGGGCCGTGCCCGCCCGAGGTTCCGACCGGGGCCAAAACCGACCGCAAACGGCACAACCGGTCCGTTGGGGGACATCGCCTGACCCTTCCCGGCAGTCTGCCCGCTACGCCCGATTCGATGGGTCTCCGAGCAGACCCGGAGTGTCCTCCGCCGGTGGCTTCCGCAAGCTCGTTGTGGGCGTCTGGGCCGTTCGCCGAACCCAGCCCCGAGTTTCTTGGGCCTTCAGCTTGATGCCCCGCTCGCCCGTCAAGATTTGGGCCGTTAGGAGTGCCGCGCGGAGAATGGCGCGGGGGCGGGAAGTGACGCCAGGATTCCCCGGCTGGGGAAACGGTGCTTGCCCGGTAGCCGGCACCGGATTCCTGCATCCGGGCATTGACTTGCGTCCAAAGTTACACATTCTGGTTCTACATGAAAACGACGACGCTGAGACAACTGCGGCACGATTTCGGCAGCGTCTTCGCCTGGGTGGAACAGGGCGAGCCGGTGGCAATCAGCAAGCGCGGCAAGGTCATTGCGCTCCTGACCCCCCCGCCCCGACCCATGCCAGTCAAAGTGAAGAAACGCCCCGACTTCACCGCCCGGCTGAAGCGCATCTACGGCGATTTGGTTTTGCCGGGTGATGTGGTGGTGGAAGAGCGCGAATCCCGGCCGTATTGAAGCGATGCCGGCCCCCCAGCCTTCTCCGCCATGCCTGCCTACGCCGACACCAGCTTTCTGGTCCGCGCCTACACGCCGCACGCCGATTCCGAGAAGGCGCTCGCGTGGCTTCAGAACGCGCGCGCCCCACTGCCCTTTACGTCGCTGCATCGTCACGAGTTGCGCAATGCCATCCGCCTGCGCGTCTTCCGCGGCGAGATCACGGCCGAGCAGCGGAAACTGGCGTTCAAGGAGATCGAGTCCGACCTTGCGGACAAGATCCTCGCCCATACCCCCATCCCGTGGACCGATACTTTTCGCGCGTCCGAAGGACTGGCGGCAATCCACACCGAGAAACTGGGCGTGCGCAGCTTCGACCTCCTGCATGTCGGGCTGGCGCTCGCGCTGAAGGCAACCGAGTTCCTGACCTATGATGTGCACCAAGCCTTGCTAGCGAAGGCGGCGGGGCTGAAGGTGAAACCGTGAAAGTGCGCATCAAACTCACGGTTAACGGCCTCGAAGACGAAAGCCGGTGCGCGCCTTGGTTGACCATTTCTCGGAGATCGTCTCACCGAGCTTTCCCTTATCGACAAGCCAGCTCTGCAAATCCAAAACCTCCGTCGGACGCGCGACCTTCGCCTGCCGTGTCTGCTGTTGCGGCAGGTGGGTCTGTCGGGCATGGATAAGCAAGCCGTGATCGGATAGAATCCAATCTAGATTATGCCACGCGCAAACTTGCTCAACACCACCGATGTGACGCTGAAAGGTTTTCTGGGCAACGGCCTGCGATACGTCGTGCCGCCTTATCAGCGCGATTATTCCTGGCGCGAAGACCACTGGGAAGACCTCTGGCTGGACTTGGAAGAAGTGTCCCAGCGCGAGGATTCGCAGCACTACATGGGTGCGATCGTGTTGCAGCAGCGCGACCGCGAAGAGTTCCAAGTGATTGACGGCCAGCAAAGGCTTTGCACGCTCAGCTTGATTGCCCTGGCAGCGGTCGCCCTTCTCGGAGAGCGCGCCTTGGCCGATATCCAGAAGGCTGACAACCAAGAGCGTGCCCGGCTGCTGCGAGACGCGTTCCTCGGAACGAAAGACCCCGGCTCGTTGCACTACCGAAGCAAGCTGAGCCTAAACCGGAACGATGACACGTTTTACCAAGGCACTCTGCTGCAGTTGCATGCGCCGCTGGCACCGGCGCGCCTGGGCGATTCCAATCGCTTGTTGTGGGGAGCCTTCCGCTACTTCAAGGCGCGGCTGGCGGAGCGTTTTCCTGAGCCCGAGGCTGGCCCTGCACTCGCGCGGTTCGTCAACGAGGTCGTGGCGTTGAGGTTGTTATTCATCCGTGTGCTGGTGGATGATGACCTTAGCGCTTACACCGTTTTCGAGACCCTCAATGCTCGTGGCCTCGATCTGACGGCTAGCGACTTGTTGAAGAACTACCTGATGGCCTTGGTCGCCCGGCGGAGCGAGGGGGATTTGCGACATGTCCTCGACCAGTGGACTCGAATTACCGATGCTGTCGGCATTCGCATCCTGCCTGAGTTTCTGCGCCACTATCTCAACTCCCGGCAGCCGTTCATCCGGCAAGAGCGGTTGTTCAAGACGCTGAAAGCGAGGGTGAGCACAGCCGAGCTGGTCTTCGAGTTGCTGCGTGAGCTGGAGACGGCGGCGGTTTGGTATCAGGCGATGCTCGATCCCGACGACGTGCAGTGGCACGCGATTCCCGGAGCCCGGGAAGAGGTGCGAGTGCTGAATCTGCTTGGAGTGAAGCAGTTCAAGTCGCTGGTGCTCGCCGCAGCCCGGCGGTTGCCTCCGGAGGCGCTTAGCGATGTGCTGCGCTTCTGCGCCATAATTTCCTTCCGTTACACCATCATCGCGGACCGAAACCCCAGCGAGTTGGAACGGGCCTACAACGATGTCGCAGTGGGCATCGAGCAGCGGCGGCTTCAGACGGTCGGACAGATTCGTGAAGCCTTGCGGATCGTAGCCGTGGCTGATGAGGATTTCCGAGACGCCTTTAGCCGTCGTTCGATTCCCGCCGGCGGGCGCAACAAGAAAGTCGTCCGCTACGTCCTTTGTGCGCTGGAACGGCAACTCGGGAATCAAGACGTGCGGGATGAGACGACACCTGCCACGATCGAGCACGTTCTTCCCGAGAACCTGACACCGGAATGGCGCAACGAATTTGACGACGAACAGCACGCGCGGTTTATCTCCCGGCTCGGGAATTACACTCTGCTCGACGTGTCGCGGAATACAGACTTGGGGAATCGGCCATATCCGGAAAAGCGATCTGCCTACGCTGTCTCTGGCTACGAAATTAGTCGTCGCATTGCTTTTCCTGATTGGACTCCTGGGACGGTTGAGGCTCGGCAGCGTGAAATGGCGGGTTGGGCAGCATCGGTATGGCAGTTTTGAGCCTGCCGTGAGTGCCATACCTACTCGAAAAACCGGCTTGTCGAGCAGCTTGCCATCGGGTGGATTGCCGAACTTGGTCGGTCCTCAGTGTCGGCATCGGAGGAAACCTGCGGCGTGACGGGTAGGCTGTTGCGCAAGACAAACGATGGCGTGGAATTGGTGTCCCGGCTGCGGGGCGTTTTAGCGGTTGAATCCCGCGCTGCCGGCCCTGAACTTTAAGAGTTCAGCCTCGCCTTCGCCTTTATTTGCCGACTCCGCCACGAAGGCGAATCCGGAACAGCGTCAGCGGCACAACCGGCTCGACCGCCCGGCTGGGTGTCGCTTAACGTCCGCCGAAACATTGCCCGATGAAAACGTTGAACCGCCTGTTCCCTTCCGCGCCTGGCGCGCCCGTCCATCCCGCGTGGGTTTCTCTGTGTTTGTGGTTCGGCCTGCTCGCCATCGCCACCGTCGAGGCCGCGGACCGACCGGTCATCGGCGTCGTGCCCAAAGGCGCCACGCACGCCTTCTGGAAAGCCATCCACGCCGGCGCGCTCAAGGCCGCCGCCGAGCTCAACGTCGAGATTCTCTGGAAAAGCGGGATCAAGGAGAACGATCGCGAGTCGCAAATCAAGGTGGTCGAGGACATGGTCACGCGCGGCGTGGACGGCATCGTGCTGGCGCCGCTGGACGATGCGGCGTTGCGCCCGCCGGTTCTCGAGGCGGTGCGGGCGAAGATTCCGGTCGTCATCATCGACTCGGACCTGAAGACCGATAAGTACATGAGCTTTGTGGCCACGGACAACTACCAGGGCGGGGTCAAGGCGGCGCAGCACCTGGCCAAACTGCTCGGCGGCAAAGGCCGTGTGGTCATGCTGCGTTGCATGGAGGGTTCGGCCAGCACCACCGCCCGCGAGCAAGGCTGGCTGGACACGATCAAGCCGTTTCCGGGCATCGAAGTGGTCAGCTCGAATCGGTACGGCGGTTCGGTCGCGGAGACGGCCTACCGGGCGAGCGAGAACCTGCTCGCGCCTTACCGCAAGCCGGACGGCGGCCTCGCCCTGGACGGCATCTTCACCGTCAACGAGTCCACCACCTTCGGCATGTTGCGCGCGTTGCAGGACGCGGGTTGGGCGGCAAGGTTACCTTCGTCGGCTTCGACAGCTCCGACTTCCTCGTGAAGGCGCTCGAAAACCACGAACTCAGCGGCCTGGTGCTCCAGAATCCGTTCCAGATGGGGTACCTGGGCGTGAAGACCCTCATGGCGCATCGTCGGGGCGAGAAGGTGGCCAGGCGCATCGACACCGGCTCCGCCGTGGCCACGCCCGAGAACATGAACGAGCCGGCCACCGAGGCGCTGCTCGAGCCGGACGTGAAAACGTGGTTGAAGGAGTGAACCTGCCGCGCAGAATTGCTGCCTCCGGCATAACGTGATACTTGTGCGATATGAACACGCCACTCGTGACGGTTGATCCGCAGATCATGAGCGGCGAACCGGTGTTCGCCGGCACCCGCGTCCCGGTCCGCAACCTGGTCGAGTATTTGCGCGCCAACCACTCGCTCGAAGATTTCCTGGAAGGGTTTCCAGGAGTAACTCGCGCGCAGGCTACTGCGTACTTGGAGGAGTCGAGCGCCGCTTATCTCGGGCGGTTGCAGCCTGTCGCTGCCGCCGCATGAGGGTCTTGCTGGACCATTGCCTGGACTGGCGGCTGGGCCGTCATCTTTCCGGACATTCGGTCCGGCACGTTGGCAAAATCGGCTGGGGGGCGCTCAAAAACGGTGAACTGCGCGCGCGCGCGGCGCGCGAGTTCGACGTGTTCGTCACCTCGGACAAGAACCTGCCGCACCAGCAGAACCTGATCCAGTACGAGCCTGCCGTCGTCGTGTTGGACGTGCGGACGAATACCCTTGAGGATTGCCTCCTCAAAATCCCCGCCTTGCTGGCCGCTTTGCCCCGAGTAAAAGGAGAAGCGCTCTGGATCTGAAGTTTCCACGACTCGCCATGCGCGGCATCGTGAAGCGCTTCGGCGCCATCAACAAGACGGGCGAGAATTAACCCGCTCCCGCCTGCCGCGCCCACAGGCGGCGGAGAGGGAAGCACGCAAGGGGCTTTGGTCTGGTGCCAAAGCTCCTTTTCGTCTGCCGCCCCAAGTTTACACCGCCGACCTCGACCACCACGCGGCGTGTCAATGCATTTGCGCCGGACGCCGCGATAAGGATCGCGCAAGCAACCACCACACTCCGGGCGCACGAGGCACTCTCCCACGTGACAAAGGCCGGAACCAGGAGCGTGCCGGGGTGCCGGCACCAGGAAAGACTTGCCTTCAACTGGCATCGTATGACACCGCCGACAAAAGTTCGCCGCTGGCTTGGAGTCGCCTCTGACGTAGTTATGAAGAATCAACACTCCGTGGCGGGCGCAGCAGCCGCGTCGGCTTTGCCGATTGGTGCGGCGAAACGGCAAAGCCTGAGTTGGAAAGCGGCGACCTTTCGAAATCGTGGCATCGGCGGACCGGTTCTTTTAGTCTGCCGATGGTTGCTCTAGGATCCGCCGCTCAGAGGGAATGGTCCTCCGGACTTTGGCGGATCTGCCAGGGTAGCCCCCCGCAGGGCCTCCGGCTACCCTCATCGCGGTAAGCGCGCGAGCGTTGGCGAGTCTTGCGAAGTCGAGGCCGTTAGCCACCGTGAAGGAATGGCCTGGCACCGCGGGATAGGTTCCAGCCAGGCGGGGGCGTGCTGGATTTTCCTGGCGCTCAGCACGGAAACCGTGCGGCCCGGCGACGGTGACAGTTCCAAGCGTTTCAGTTCGGTCCGGACAGGTGAAGCGTCATCTCAATAATCGTACAACCCGCTGTCGCGGCTGTAGCCGCCGCCCCCGCCACCAAAGCCGTCGTCATCGCCGCCCTGGCCTTCCGGGCCACCCAGGAAATCCCCCAGTACGTCGCCCATGTCTGCCTCGATCTTTTCGGGATCCTCGCCTTTTTCGAGACGCTTGATGGCGACATCCAATTCTTTGGGGGCCACACCCGGCGGCATGATGTCTTTCATTTTCTTCATCATGTGCGCCATGTGCCGCGGGTTGTTCTCGTCCAGGTAATCCATGTCGCGCTCCAGTTCGCCCATGACGCGTTCCATGCGTGCCTCGTCGATGTCGGGCATGGGTTCCTCCCCCTCCGGGCCGGGCGCCGTGGGTTCGGCCAGCCCTTTGGGCATGGCGAAGCGGCTCATCTGCTTGCGCATCTGCTTGCGGCCGCACTTGGGACAGGTCGGGGAGTGGTCGGGGTTCACTCGCTTCGAAAGGAAGTTGAAAATGACCCGGCACTTCGGGCAGGCGAATTCGTAGATGGGCATAGGCAATCGTGACAAAACTGACGCTCGGCGGGAGTTTGCGAGCCGCCCGCTGGGGCGTCAAGTGAGTCGGCGGGGCGTTGCCGACGCGCGAACGGAACGGATGAAGACCGGGCGTCGCTTCGCGCCGCGAAAGGCGCGTGCGCGCTGCGGGCCAGACGCGGGTGGGGCGGCTCGCAGAGCGAGCCGCCCCATCATGGGGATGCTACTGTCGTCGCAGCTCGGTGTCTTCCCCCACCGGCGACGCGACGCCGGTCGCGGACCCCAAGCGTGTCGTCCTACGTGCGCCTTCGAAGAATGGTCGCCGGCCTGTGCCGGCGGCTTCGCTCCCGCGCAGCGACCTGAAAACCGATCTGGTCTGAACAGTGATTTCGAGGCGGGGCTCCGGGGGGACGACCGTTCGGACCCCCCCGGCAGGGACGATCGGGGGCGACCACACGACCTGCCCGAGAGGAACCGACTGTCCGTTGTGGGTAGCCGGACGGACCGACTGCTTGCCGGCACAGCGCCTCTTATCGCCAGTGAAACCAAGGCGGGGAGGGTTCCGGCCGGCCGCGCGGTGGCGCCGGTGTGCGGCGTTTGCGATGCAAATCATCACCGGGACGGACGGTGTCTTGTCAAGCATCCGGCACAGGCATCCCGATTAACGGCTGCCCAAGCCTGGTCGGCAATCGGTGAAACCTTTAGACCCGGGAGCCGGGTTGTTTACGTACCGTCGCTTGCCCAGAGCTGCCCTTGAAGAATAAGCCAGAGACAGGTTGCGGGCAGGTTCGGTAAGTGCCAGCCTATCGCTCATGTTAATTTGCGTCTTCATTCTTGAGGAACAATCGGTCACCCGCGCGGGCGTTCGCCACCACCTCGAAAACGCCCGCGGCGTGAAGGTGGTGGGCGAAGCGGCCGACCCAGCGGCCGGGTTGAAAGCCCTGATGGCCGCCAAGCCGGACGTGGTCATTGTCGGCGCCACCTTCCAGGGCAAGCGGGGCGACCAGATCTTAAACCGTGTCCTCTCGCTGGTGCCCAAGTCGGGGATCCTGGTCCTGGACGAACAAGCGGATGCGCTGGCGGCGGAACAGGCGTTTAAGGCCGGCGCTTTGGGCTACCTCTCCAACGGCGCGGATGCCGAGACCCTGTTGCATGCCGTCCGGCAGGTCGCCCAGCATCGGGTGGCCATCAGTCCGCGGATGAGCGAGGAACTGTTGCGCCGCCTGTCGCGCAGCACCCGGGTCACGCCCAAGGACCCGGCGGAACGTCTCTCCGCCCGCGAACTGGAGGTGTTTCTGTTTACCGGGAAGGGGCTGGAAGCCAAACAAATCGCCAGCGAACTCGAGATCAGCCCGCGCACCGTGGATGTTCACCGGGCGAACATCCGGGCAAAGCTCGGGATCTCCGGGGCACACGAACTCATGCGCTATGCCATGCAATGGCAACAGCACCGGCGTTACGGCGAGCGGTTGCGCGGTTTCTGCGGCGACCGCCGTCCGCTGTTGCTGGTCGAGGACGATGAAGTGGACATCCTCAGCGTGGAACGCGGATTGCAGGAGCTGGGGGCGGAGACGACGTTGGTGGTGACCCGCACGGCGGAGGAGGCGTTGCAGTATCTGCGCACGCCCACGAACGCGCGGCCCGGATTGGCGCTTCTGGACTTGAAGCTGCCGGGCATAAGCGGTCAGGAGTTGCTCGAAGAACTCCGCCAGGATCCCGATCTCGCCAGTCTGCCCGTGGTGGTCTTGACCGCCTCGCAGTTGGAGGACGACAAGCGGGGCACCTACTCCAAAGGGATTGCCGGCTACTTGGTAAAGCCGACCAGTTCGGCGGAATTCGTCGAAATGCTGGGGACGCTCGCCCAATACTGGAGCCTCAACGAGCCGCCGCCGGCAGAGGCCGCCGGCACTCAGGCCCACGCCTGATGCGGCCGGTCTTCACGGTTCAGCCAACAGCCGCTCCCAGAGGCGTTCGTTGGTCATCGCGCGTACCAGAAATTCCTCGCTCTCCGCGCGGGGATCGGAGAGCCGCATCTGCAGGGGGAGCGTGAAGGTGAAGGCGAGACCGCCCTCGGCCGCGGGCCGAAGGCTCACCCGCCCTCCGTGATGATACACGATGAAATAACAGGCCATCAGGTGGATGCCGAAATCCTGCGATTGGTCCCCGCGGTGAACCAGGGGATCGAGCACCGACAGGATCGCATTGGGAGGCAGGCCCGGCCCGTCGTTGCACACCACGAGATCCACCTCCCCGGAGCCATCGCCTGCACCGGGGCGCAAGGTGGCGCTGAATCGCACTTCACCGCCCGGCTTGAGGTTCACCAGTTTGTCCCGCAGCAGCAAGACGAACAGTTGACGAAACCGCTGACCGTCCACCTGCAACGGCGGGAGGTCGGCCGGCACCGCGTTCACGACGCGCAACCCGCCCGCTTCGATCTCGCCGGGAATGTTGCGCACCGCCTCGTCGATCACGTCGTGCAGCCGCACCTTCTCGTCGAAGGTGAAGGGGCGCGTGGCATCGCTCGACAGGTTTCCCAGGAGGTCGGAGACCATTCTGACCTGCCCTTGCACCCGGCGGTGGAACTCCTGCCAGAACTCCGGGCTGCGCAGTTGTTCGAGGTCCACATTTTCGGCCCGGAGCATTTCCGGGGCGAGGTCGAGGAACTTGCGCACCGCATCCATCGTGTGGTGCAGGTGCTGCCCCAGGCCCGCGGCGAGGACGCCGAGGCTCAAGATGCGGTCGGCGATGAGCATGCGGTGCAGGCTGGAGAGTTTTTCCCGCAACAACAAATCGCGCTCGGTCTGCACCAGGAAGAACTCCAGACTGCGCTTGAGCGTGGTTTCCAACTCGGGCACCTGCCAGGGTTTGGTGATGTACTTGTAAATGGCGCCGGTGTTCACGGCGGCGATGGCGGCCTCGACGTCGGTGAAGGCGGTGGCGAGGATCCGGATGATTTGCGGCCGCAGGCGGCGGGCTTTCTCGAGCAACTGCACCCCCTTCTCGCCGGGCATCCGCTGGTCGCTCATGAGGATGCCGATTTCGTCCTGATGATCCTCCAACAAGCGATAGCCGTCGGCCGCATTCGTCGCCGTGAAGATGCGGAAGGTGTCCGCGAAGGCCCGGGTGAAATACTTCAGCGATTTCTCCTCATCGTCCACATAGAGGATTGCAAACCGCTTGTAGTCGTAAATCGTGTTCATGTTTCCGTTGCCTGCGATAGAGGCTCCGAAACCTCACGATCCGGGGCGGGTTTCCGAAAAACCAGCGAAAACTCGCAGTACTCCCCTTCCTGACTGCGCACGGTGATGGTGGCTCCGACCTCGCTCAGCAGTCGGTAGCAGATGCTCAGGCCGAGGCCCGTCCCTTGACCCACCTCCTTGGTGGTGAAGAACGGGTCGAAGATCCGGCTCAAGTGGTGCGGCGCGATCCCGGGTCCGTTATCCCAGATCGAAACGATGTGCTGGTTACCTTCGGTGCGCGCCCCGACGCGGAGGGTGGGGGCCTCGCCGTCGAACGATTTGGTGCGCAAGGCATCCAAGGAGTTTTGGAACAAATTCAAGAACACCTGGATCAACCGGCCCCGGATGGCGGGCACGCAGAGACCGGGCGGGACGCGGTTTTCGATCGTCACCTTGTCCTTCCATTCCGCGGTCAGGAACCGCAAGGCGGCGGCGACCGCTTCCGCGACCTCGACCGAGTCGATCTGTCCGCCTCCCTGCGAGTGGGTGAACGAACGCAGGTCGCCAATGATGTTGGCCACCCGGTGAACGCCCTCCTGGATGTCCCGCACAATCTCCTCGTAATCCGCGCGCTCCGCGGCGGGCAGATGCTGGGCTTGCTGGGAAAGCAGGCTCAGCGCCGTGGTCGTAAAGTTCAACGGATTGTTGATCTCGTGGATGATGCCGGCGCTCAACCGTCCGAGCGAGGCCATCTTCTCGGCTTGGACAAGCTGGATTTCGGTTTCCTTGAGTTCTACGAGGGTGGCCTCGAGTTTGCGATTCTGTTGCGCCAAGGCCAACTGCAATTGGTGGCTGTCGGCGAGGTTCTTCACCCGCGCGCGCAGTTCGGCAATCGAAAAGGGCTTCGCCAGAAAATCGTTCGCCCCGGCCGCGAGGGCGCGCAGCTTGGTCTCTTCATCGACGCGGGCCGTGAGCATGATCAGCGGCAGACTGCGCGTGGCCGGGCGGGACCGCAATTCGCGGCAGACCTCCACCCCGTCCTTCTCTGGCATCATCAGGTCGCACACCGTTACGTCGGGGAGATACTGCGCGGCCAGGGTCACCGCCTGGTCGCCGTCGCCCGCCTCGATCACCTCGTAGTCCGTCGCCAACTGCGTGCGCAGGAAGCGCAGCATGTCCGGTTCGTCATCCACGATCAGTGCCCGCGGCCGCTTGGACCGGCCCGGCGGAGTCCACGGCCGCAGGCTTTCGCGGAGCGGCGTGACGCTGGCGAACAGTTCGGCGCGGCGGTACAGATCACTGAGCCAACTTGATTGCTGGCCGCCTGCGCCCTCGGCCTCGGGCTGCGCCGGAGCCGGCGACGACGCTGCCTCCACCGCGGGTTTCTCCGGCGCGGACGCCACGCCCGGCGCGCCCGGCGGGGCCTCCAAGGGCAGGCTGACGCGCAGGGTCGTGCCTTTGCCCACCTCGCTCTCGGCGCCGACGGAACCGCCGTGGGCTTCCACCAGTTCCTTGACGAGGGCCAGACCGATGCCGGCGCCTTGAAATTTCCGCCGGCTCGAGGAGTCCGCCTGCCAGAAACGACTGAAGAGGAACTGCAGGTTTTCCGGCGCGATCCCGGCGCCGGTGTCGATCACCTCGAACACCGCCAGGTCGCCCTCCCGCCGCGCGCGAACCCGGATGCTGCCGCCGGCGGCGGTGAACTTCACGGCGTTGAAGAGCAGGTTCAGGAACACCTTTTCCAGTTTGTCGGGATCGGCGGAAACGAACTCCAGGTCCGGCGCCACGTCGCAGGTGACCTTCAGACCGCGGTCACGCGCCAACCCGCCCACCGCGTTGACCATGCCGCGCAAGAAGCTCGCCACCTCAAGCTGCGTCCGGTGCAGTTTGAGCTGGCCGGCATCGAGCCGCACCAGGTCCAACAGGTCGTTGATGAGCTTGAGCAGGCGCATGCCGTTGTCGCGCATGGTGTCCAGCGACTCGCGCAGCCGCGGGTCCGCGCCGGCCGGCTCCTGAAACAAGTTTTCCAGCGGCGCCAGCAGGAGGGTCAGCGGCGTCCGCAGTTCGTGGCTGATGTTGGCGAAGAAGCGACCTTTGAGTTCGTCCAGCTCGCGCAACCGCTGGTAACTCCGCTCCAGTTCCTGCCGACTGCGGCGGAGTTGGTAGTTGGACTCGAAGTCCCGGTAACGGAGCTGGCTTTGGAGGTGGCTGCCCACGACGACGACGATGCCCGTGAGCAGCATGAACCAGAGGTTGTTCACGAAGATTCCGAAATAATCGGGCAGCGTCCACGCGGTAGCCGCCAGGTACATCCCCAACAAAAGCAGCACGGCCACCAGGCTTTGCCGCCAGGTCCATTGGGCCACCAGACTGATCGCCAGCAGTACCAGATTGATGCCGGCATAGTAACGGGACGCGGCCCCGTCCGTGCGCGCGACGATCCAACACATGGCCGCCGCGGGGATCACGGCCAGCAAGAGCCCGAGGGCTCCGTAGTACCGCATCCCCAACGGCCGATAAAAGGCGACCAGAATCGGCACGATGAGCGCCGCGCTGAGGAGGCGAACGACGAAAAACTCGGGGAGACGCGGCGAATCCGAATAGAGGAAGACATCGACAAGCAGACCCGGCGGCAGCATGGCCATCACCAGGTAGCAGCCGACGCGGAGGCGGCGGACGCCCTGGATTCGTTCGTGCTCGGCGTAGGCCGCGGCAATGGCTCCGGCAGTGCCGTTGGTCTTGGCGCCTCCCATTTCGGTGGGAGCCGGCGCCACGCCTGGCTCCGCGACCGCGCGGAAACTTTCCGGGGCCGCCGTCTCGTCGGACGCCTGGGGGAATGCCTGACTCACGCGGGACTGGGTTTGCGCACTTGCAGAAACAGATTGACGCCGGTGGCATCGGCCTCGACTTGCCAGGTTGCCGAGGCGGCCGCCTCGGGCAAAAGATTCTGCATCTGCACACGGTTGCGACAAATCAAGTGCCACTCGAGAATGTAATCCATGGAATAGCGAAAAGGCTTGGCGGCGTCCACATTGGTCACCAGCAGCAGACCGCCGGGTGCCAGCCACTCGTAGAACAGGTCCGTAAGGCGCTTGCAGACCCGGTCCGATACGTAATCGAACAGCCCGGCGCAATACACGAAGTCATACCCCCCGGCTCCGCTTTCCTGGTGGAACCGCAACGCCTCTTTGAGCAGTTGATTGATCGATTTCTCCTGAAAATTCAGCCCGGTCTGGCGGTGGTGAGTGGCGGCGAGACCGCTCAAGGTTTGCCGGGCGAACTCCAGCGTCTCGGCGTTGAAATCCAGCAGGGTAAAGTCCGCGCAGTCCGACACCGTTTCGCTGGCGAGGAAATGCTGCACTTCGCGGGCCGGGCCACAGCCCAGATTCAGAATTCGGGCGCGGCGGCTGGCGCCGGCGCAGCGTTGGGTCTCCTGCACGAGCAGCCGGTGCAGGTGCTTGATGCGGTTGCGGTGCGCCTGGGCCGGAGGGTTTTGCAGGAACACGACGTTGACCAGCTTGGCGAAGAGGCTGGCGCCTTCGTAGGGGTCGCGCAGGATCATGTTCACCATCTCGTAGTCGCCCGCGTAACCGAGGGGCTTGTGGTACGTGCGATACACGAACGGGGCGCACATGACCAACGGATGAATCTGGCGTCGGGCGTAAGCCCGGTAGGCGGGCCGGAGCGATTCTTCCACGCTGCCCGCGGCGCCGTCGAAATGGCCGGCCCATTCGTCGATCTCCGGCAGGATGCGCCCCGCCAGCTCGGCCAGCACCTGGTGTTCGAGCTCGCCGCGCACGCCGGTGGGTTCCGAGCGAACACCGAGTTCCACCTGTTCGAGCCAGCGCCGCACTTCGGCCAGCAGCATCTGAAAGTCCGCGACCGCCACTTTGAAGGCCGGCGAGATGGACTGCATCTTCCGCCATTGCCCCATGAAGGCCGCGAACTCGTCCTGGAGCCGCTGCGGTTGGGCGATGGGCGAGAACAGGTCAACGTCCAGCCAGGACTCGTCGTCCAGGGTGACTTCGGCCAGCACGAGGATGCCGGCGTTCACCAGGTTGCTGACCACCGCCCGCCCGGCGTAATAGCAGCGTTCGCCGATCGTGATGCGGTATTCGCTGAGCACTTCCGAGAGCTGCAGGATGCTGTGCGGGTTGTACACCTCCATCACGGCGGTGAACCGCGTGATGCGCACGGGCGTGGAACGAACGCTGATCCCCTGGCTGTTGCGACAGGTGATCAGGATGTCCCGGTTTTGAAACAGGTCGCCGTCGATGGGTGTCGTGTCAGCCATGCCGAAAGATTCCTGCGGACGAAAAAAAGAACAGCCCCCCGATCCCTCCGAGGCAACAACGAATTTTAGAATGTCGAACCCAAGCCATCGAAAGGCCACTCCTCAAACGGAAGTGGTCGAACCGAACCGTGTCCCCGCCGATACCGGCGGACAGCCAGGCACTTCGAGCGGTCTCGCTCTGCCTGTTCCACCTCGCCACGCGGGTTTCCGCCGCGGCGATGCCGGCGGATCGCTTATTCTGGCAGGCATCGCCCCCGCACAGCCAACCAAGCCTAAACCATGCCACGACGTCATGGCGGGCAAAGGAAATCTTGGTGCCGGCCGCTGTCTGCCGGTTCGCGGTCCAACCGCCGTCTCGCGGTCGTGCCGGTGCCGGCCTTTGGAAGGTGGCACCAGGCGCCCCTCCGAGGCAACGGCATTTAGAAAGCCCACTGTGCCGAAAGGAACAGCGCGTGGCTGAAGAACTTATAACGCCCGTCGGCGCTCTGGCCCGTTGGCGAGGGGGCGCTGCCGCTGACGGTTCGCTCCGGGCCATACCCAAACTCGTACGCCAGGTCCCACTGGAAATGTTCGCCTTTGTGCCCGGCGCCGAGGCTGAGGAAATGCCGGTCCAGGTCGGCCACCAGCGGCGTGAAATGGGCGTCCGGCATGGAGTTCTCGTTGAAGATGTAGCCCCCGCTGACCGACCAGCCTTTACCCAGGTAGCGCGTAGCCCCGAACTCGTAATACCAGCTCGCCTCCCAATCCAGGGTGACGGGGATGTCCTGCGGCAACAGCGGCGGCGAGGCGGCGGCCTGGTGGACGACCACGGTGCCCAACCGGTCCCAACCGATGCGCTCGGCGTTGAACTCGAAGTTCCAGTCCGGTGTCGGACGGTAGGAAACGCCCAGAACCACTTCCAGCGGAAACGGGAATTCCGCCTGGGCGTCGGTGTGCTGGGTCGGGATCACCGGCAGAATGCCCGGGATCGCCACGTCGTTGTGGAACTCGGTGTACCCGTCCAGGTCCATCGTGGTCGTACTGCGGAAAGTAGCGCCGAAGGAGAGTTGTTCGAGCGGCCGCCACAGCACGCCGAGGTTGTACCCCACGTCCCAACCATCGGCTTTGAACTTGAAGCCATCGTAGGATTGGGTCGGCCAGACCAGGCCGCGCTGCAAATCGAGCTCGTTATAGTTCGCGGTGACGCCCGCAGCCACCGAAAGGTTCGGCAGGATCTTCCAGGCCACCACCGGATTGACGGTGTAGTACGTGAGCTTGCCTTCGGTCGCCAGCGTGCGGAAACCGGTGTCGTCCGGCCAACGCGAACTTAGGCCAAACGGCGAGTACAGGCCCAAACCGAAACTCAGCGGCAGTTTCTTCGGGGTGTAGGCGTAAAAGAGCTGGGGGATCGCGTGCAGATCGCGGTCATTGTCGAAGCTGCCGCCCGCGGGCGATTCATAATCGGACTGGAGATTTAGACCGCAAAACCCGCCACGCAGATTGTGCCCCTCGAGTTGGGTGATGCCGGCCGGGTTGTAATAGATCGCGGAGGGGTTGTCCGCCGTCGCGGCGAATGCCATACCCCTTGCTCCAGCGAACGCGTCTTGGTCAGGGAGATCAAAGCCGGCGGCGTCCGCTGGTGTTGTAGCCGTCGTGAAGACCGCGGCTAGGCAGAATATGGTGTTGGGTATGTTATTCCCACGGTGCATGGGGGCAGTTTTTACTAAATTGCGTTGCTGAGGTCAATTCCGCAAAGCCACTTAAGCCGAATCTTTGGTGGATGCGGCAGGCCACGCCGGGGACATATTCGATGCACCTACACCGTGCCATGTGGGCGGACGCGTTTGCCGCTCGGGCCTCGGAGTCGGCGGTGCGCGGACATGCCGTGCAAGCGCAGAGATGCGAGACGCCAGGCTGGGTGCATCCCGAAGTTGTCGGCGTAGACTCAGCGAGTTCGGAGCGCCGGCTTGGAGCCGGCTGGAAACGCCACTGATGGTCCCGAGGCCGGCTCAGGCGCAAAGCCGGCTCCAAGCCGGCGCTCCAGCGACAACTTCGGGAGGCACTGCGCCTGGCTGGGGAGCCACCGCCGGGCTTGCCCCCGTGGCGGGACGCCGTACCCTTCGCCCCATGTTCGAGCCGGCCGACCTTTTCGATCTCCACCAAACGGCGCACGCAGCGCTCTTCGACGGATGCGCGCACGCCTGGGACGCGCTCAAACGGCTCAAGGATTACCTCGCCGCAAACACCCGGCCCGGCCTGCACAACCTTTGCGACGGCGTGGCGTGGATCGGCAAGGACGTCTCGATCGGTGAAGGCACGATCGTCGAGGACGGCGCGATGATCAAAGGCCCGGCGATCATCGGGCGCGACTGCGAAATCCGCCACGGCGCGTACATCCGCGAGAACGTGATCGTCGGCGACGGCTGTCTGCTGGGCAATGCCTGCGAGTTCAAGAACGCGGTGCTGTTCAACGAGTGCGATGTACCGCACTTCAATTACGTCGGCGACTCGATCCTCGGCCACGGCGCGCACCTCGGCGCCGGCGTGAAGATTTCGAACCTCCGCATCACGCCCGGCCACGTGACCGTGGAACTCGACGGCCAGCCGTTCGACACCGGCTTGCGGAAGTTCGGGGCGCTCCTCGGCGATCATGCGAACGTGGGCTGCAACGCCGTGCTCAACCCCGGCTCGATCATTGGTCGGAACTCGCTGATCTACCCGAACGTCAACTGGCGCGGCATCCTGCCGGCCAACATGATCGCCAAGAACAAGGCGCAGATTGAAGTCGTCGTGCTTCGGCCGCGAAGCCCCTGAACTGCCGGAGCGTGGCAACCAACCGCTTGGCCACATGATCAGTGCCGTCGAAGTTGAACCTGCCGGGGCGACCGACCTGGTCGCCGTCACGCGGCACTTCTTTTCACCGGAAGGGGTGCTGGCGCGGGCGAAGAATTTCGAGTACCGGCCAGAACAACAACAGATGGCCGTTGCGGTGGCGGAAGCCCTGACCCGGGGCGACCACTTGATCGTCGAGGCCGGCACTGGCGTCGGCAAGAGCCTCGCTTACCTGGTGCCGGCGATCCTGTTCGCCGTGGAGCGGAGCAAGAAGGCCATCGTTTCCACACACACGATCAACCTCCAGGAGCAGCTCACCGAGAAGGACCTGCCGTTGCTGGAACGCATCCTGCCGGTGAAGTTCAAGTACACGATGCTCAAAGGCCGGGCGAATTACCTGTGCACCCGCCGGCTCCACAAGGCGCTCCAGCAATCCGCAAGTCTCTTCACCTCCAGCGAACAAAACGAACTGCGCCGCGTCCTGGAATGGTCGAAGGCGACCCACGACGGCAGCCTTTCCGACTTCGACGCGGAGCCGGACGCAAAGGTGTGGGCGCAGGTTTGCTCCGAACGTGGTTTGTGCTCGCCGAAGCTTTGCGGGCACCAGTCGGAATTCGTCAAGGCGGGCGGCGAACCGTGCTTTTTCCAGCGCGTGCGCAGCCAGATTCTCTCGGCCGACGTGCTGGTGTTGAACCACACGTTGTTCTTCATGCACCTCGGCGGGCTCGACGAAGGCGTCGAGGACGGCGTGTTGTTCAAGAACGATTTCGTGATTTTCGACGAAGCGCACACGGTCGAGCACGTCGCGGCGAAGCACATCGGTTTGAGCGTTTCGAGCGGCCAGTTGCGTTTCGCGCTCCAGCGGCTGTGGAATCCGCGCACGCAGAAAGGCCTGCTCGCGCTGCTCCGCCAGGGCCGGGCGGTGGAACTCGTGGCCGAGGTTTTCAAGCAAAGTGAAAGTTTCTTTGGCGCCGTGGAAGACGCCTGCGAGCAACTGCAGGCGGCGGCCCGCGAGCGCGCCCGCGGCGGCGGTGGCGAAGGCTCGCCGCGGCGGGCGTGGAGTGAACTGCGCATCCGCCGGCCCGAACTCGTCCCTGACACGCTCACGCTGTCGCTGCGACGCGTGTCCGAGGCGTTGCGGGACTTGATTGACATGGCCGAGGACAAAGACACCGCGAGCGAGTTGCTCGAATGCAACCGCCGGTTGATCGAACTGCGCGAGGCGGTGGCGGTGTTTCTGAGCCAGAGCGCCGAGGAACACGTTTATTGGGTCGAGCGCGCGGGCAAGGCACAGCAGAATCTGGCTTTGAACGCCGCGCCGGTGGACGTGGCGGATTTCCTCCGCCGGCGGCTCTTCGCCAGCGACACCTCGGTGATCATGACCAGCGCGACGCTGGCGATGGACGTGCGGCACCTGGGCGAGGCCACCAAACCACGGCGCGGCGCGAAGGACGGCCTGAACTACATCGCCAGCCGGGTCGGCGCCGATGACGCCACGTTGCTCCAGGTCGGCTCGCCGTTCGATTACCCGCGGCAGATGCGCGTTTTCGTGGTCGGCAAAATGCCGGACCCCCGCGACGCGGGTTACCGGCAGGCGCTGGTCCATTGGATTGAACACTTCATCCGCCAGACACACGGCAAGGCGTTCGTGCTCTTCACCAACTCGAAGCTCATGCAGGAGCTGGGCGGGGAAATGGAGGCGTTTTTCACCCGCCTCAAGATCGAGTGCTTCGTGCAAGGCACCGGCATGCCGCGCTCCACGATGCTCGAACGCTTCAAGGCAGACGTGGACTCGGTGTTGTTCGGCACGGACAGCTTCTGGCAGGGCGTGGACGTGCCCGGCGAATCGCTCAGCAACGTGATCATCACCCGCCTGCCGTTCGCCGTGCCGGATCACCCGTTGATCGAGGCCCGCATCGAACGGATCGAGGCCGCGGGCGGCAATGCCTTCGCCGAATTCTCGCTGCCGGAAGCCATCCTCAAATTCCGTCAGGGCGTGGGCCGGCTCATCCGCACCAAGACCGACTCGGGTATCGTGGTCGTGCTCGACAACCGCGTCCTCACCAAACGCTATGGCCAGGCGTTCCTCGACGCCGTGCCCAAGTGCCCGGTCGAGGTGGTCTGAAGGCTGGACGGCTCAGGTGAAAGCCGCGGCAAGTTCACGCGCCAGGGCTTCGAGGCAGTCACGGTCAACCCCGTCGAAGGCGGCGCGTTGATCGGAGTCGATGTCCAGCACCGCGCGCAGTTCGCCGCGGGCGTCGAAAATCGGCACGACGATTTCAGACCGGGTCGAACTCGAGCAGGCGATGTGGTACGACAACGCCGACACGTCGGGCACAACCTGGGTCGCCCGCTCGCGGGCGCATTTGCCGCAGACGCCGCGCTCGAACGGAATGGTCAGGCACCCGTGCCCGCCCTGGTACGGGCCAACCTTCAAAATGCCCGGAGCGGTCACGCGGTAGAAACCGACCCAGTCGAACATCTCGAAGGCGGCGAACAGCTCGGCGGCCACGGTGGCCATCACCGCAATGGTGTCGGTTTCCCCAGCGATCAGGCCACGGATGTGACTGGCGACTTCACGGTAACGCTCGCGTTTGTCCATGCCCGGAGCGTGCCAAAACCAAGTCGGGTTGGAAATGCCGCGGCGCGGCCGCCTGGTCACTCGTGGCGGAGCGCTTCGAGCCGGTGTAAAAGTCTTTCTGTAAATTGTCTTTCTTCCATCCGTCTTGCCCCCTCCGGGGTGAGGCGGAGCGAAGGCGAGCGTAGCGAGCCGAGCGCAGCCGAACCCCGGAGGGGGCAAGACGCTCC
>JAKANS010000043.1 GCA_021823625.1 bacterium
CTGTCCCCAGCGCCGCTCGCAATTGATCAACTCAAATTGCTTGCCCCGCCACGGATGAAACGGGTGAATGATCGTGAACTTCTGTTTAGGATTGGCATCGCTAGGCGCAGTCCGCGCCCGCCGCCAAAGGGAAGGTGAAGAGCCCGAAGCGGCCGTCGGACTGTTCACTCCGGTCAACAGCGGCCGTGCAGGGCAGTTAGCCCTTTATGGAAACCAGGACATCTTCGTTGCCGGCCACCCCCACCTCTGGCGGTTGTGGCTGAATTCAGGGGTCTGGTTCCCCAATAAGTTTTCGTATGCGTAACACCGATTGGTACTCCCGTTTTGCGAAGCGAGCGGCGCACTTTTGTGGTCGTCCACGCGTGTTTGTCGTCGCCGTAGCCGTCATTGCCGTGTGGGTCGTAACTGGCCCGTTGTTCGGTTTTAGTGACCCCTGGCAATTAGTCATCAACACCGGCACGACGATCGTCACATTCCTGATGGTGTTTCTGATTCAGAACACACAGAATCGCGACACGGAAGCCATCCAGGTCAAACTCGATGAACTCATCCGCGCAACCAAGGGTGCGCACAACGCTCTGCTCGATCTCGAAGAATTGGAGGAAGGGACACTCGACGCATTCAAGGCCAAGTATGAGGCGCTCGCGAGTGCAGCCAGAGCTGAACTGAATCGCGGAGTCCAAGACACGGGAACTCCAGAGCCATGAACCATAGGGCACGCGACTTTTGCATCGGGCGGACGACCCTCGGCACGCCCCAGGCGGAAGTCCCTATCAAAGGCAAGGCGGTCGCCTGAGCATCACTCTTACCCTGGCAATCAAACGAGCGGTCCGTTGTCGCGGGTGGCCGACGTGGGTCGCTCGATCGATTGGTATCGGGGCCCACTCGGTTTTGCCGGCGATCCGTTTCCCGCCGCGCGAGGCGTCCGGCTCCGGGTTCAGCGGGCCACGTAGCCGGGCGCATCTGAGAGGATCGTCCACGATTCGCCGGGTGCCAGTAGCCGGCGCTCGGCCCGGCCGGTCGTGAGGCGATATCCCGCCCAAACCGGCTGCAGTGAAGTGTCGCGGATCGTGGCAGTCGCTCGCGATCGCAAAGACTGGAGAACCAGATCGTTCCAACTGGCGCGCACCAACTCGAAGCCATGCAGCCGGACTGCGAACAGACCGATGCCGACGGAGACGGAGGACGGGACCGCCAGCGTTGGCCGGTTGCTGACAAGGCCGACGCAAGGCTTGCCGTCGGCTGGTTGGTGGGCGAGTTCGTAAAGCCCGAACCCGGCCGGCAAGCATCGGCGCAAGGCGCCGAGATCCTTCACCGCCACGAAACATGCTCCCTCGCCCTGCAAGAGCTTCGCCGCCTCAGCCGGCGAGGTGTGGAACTGGTGGCGGTCCAGGTGGAACTGGAGCGTCATCAATGGGTCGGCGAACGTCAGCGGCAAGTCGGCGGGCGCCTGCGCCTTCCACCATTGGGCCATCGCCTCCATAGCGCGCGCTTCCGCCATCGACGAGTTCCATGTCCCCTCCCAGCGGGTGTAAGCGAACATCGCGGCCAGGATCGTCACACTGCCAACGATGGTTGCACGCCAGATCCGCACCGGCCGAACGCGGGCCAGCAGCCGCGCCAGTTCCCGCCCGGCCAGCAGCGCGGCGGCGGGCACGAGCGGCAGGAGCAGGTCGGGGCGCTTGTGCGGCGCGAGGGTGAAGAGCAGCAGCCCCAGCCAGAACCAGCAAAACAGAAACCGCTCGAAGCGGCGTTCTTCCTCTGAACCGGCCGGGTGCCGCCACACCCGCCAGAAGCCAACGCAGGCGAAGACGCTCCAAGGCAGATAACGCGAGAGGAAATACAGCCAGGCGTGAAACGGCTGGGAGAACGGTTTGAGCCCGCCAGCGTCCGTTCCGGTCACATGACCAGCCAGTTCGTGCATGACCATTTTGCGTATCAACTCGTCACCGACTGCGGCGTACGCCAGTGCGAACCACCCGCCCACCAATCCCAGCCAAAGCAGAGGACCGGACCAGTGCAAGCCGCGCAGCCGTGCCGGCGGACCGCTCCGCCACTCCCACCCGGCGGCAACGAGTCCGCCGGCCGCCAACACCAGGCCGAGCGGCCCCTTCGTCAAAGACGCGGCCGCCGCCAGCAGCCAGAACCAACCCCAGCCCCGGCCCGCACTCCAGGCACGATAGCCGGTCAGCGCCGCCGCCGTGACGAAAAAGGCAAACATGGCATCGGTCCGCGCGAGCACGACGTGTTTGTAGCCGTATGGGCAGAAGAAAAGGGAGAGTCCCCGAGCAAACCGGCCAAGGTTCCGAAGCGCGTTCGCGCCGCGTTCCCAATCAGCAATGCGGTGCCCAACACGGCCAGGCCGCAAGGCAGATAGAGAGTGAACCGGCTGGCCCCGCCAGCGGCAAGGCTCGCGGTCGCGGCCAGCCACGTGTAGAGGGGAGGTTTGGACGTAATTTCGCCGACGGCGTCGCGCTGCACGATCCAGTGCCCGTTGCAAACGACATCGAGCACGTAAGACGCCGGCCGCTCCTGGTCATTGTCCGTCAGGTCAGAGGGCGAACCGAGCCGCACGAGGAACAAGGCGATCCCCACCGCCCAAAGCAGCGCCCGCGCGCGTCGGTCCGACGTGCGCGGCGCGGGCAAGCTCGAGGCGGCGGCGAGAGACATGCCAGTTCGAGACCAAGTCTCGGGCGGAGAACGTGCCCGAAACCCATCCCCGTGACGAGCCTAACCTGCTTTTTCCAGGCGCTTGGCTGGGCAGTCCCGGGCACCCGGCTCGCGAGTCCTGCCAGAAGATCAAACCGCGCGCAGGGGGCGGTATCCCAATTTCAAATTGTTGGCGGCGGCACACGGCACTGCGCTAGCACCGCCGCCATCGAATCGGGACATTACCGCGATTGCCAGAAGCGGTGGCTGAAGCTGGCCAGGATCGAGTAGTCGGCGAAAACCGCGTCCCCACCGGGCGACCACGGGCAGGCTCGCCTTTGGGTTTGCTGGGCACGCGGCGGTTGAACTACCTTCGCCCCCGAATGTGGGCGTTGCTCAAAGAATTCCTCCAGTTTCTCCGCCAGGAGAAGAAATGGTGGCTGGTGCCGCTGGTGCTCGTGCTGGTGGGCCTGGCGGCGCTGTTGATCTTCGGCTCCAGCTCGGGCATCGCCTGGGCGCTTTATCCGTTCATGTGAGCCATGCCCGGCGGGCCGCACATCCTCGGCATCTCGGCGTACTACCACGATTCGGCCGCCGCGCTCGTCACCGGCGGTGAGATCGTGGCCGCGGCGCAGGAAGAACGCTTCAGCCGGCGCAAGCACGACGAAGGCTTTCCCACCCACGCCATCCAGTTCTGCCTCCGCCAGGCGGGTCTCGATCCCGCGCAACTCGACGCCGTGGTGTTCTACGACAAGCCGATCACCAAGTTCGCGCGGATGCTCGAGAGCTACCTCGCGGTCGCGCCCGGCGGCTGGCGGGTGTTCCCGCGTATCATGCCTAGTTGGCTGGGTGAAAAACTGAATTTGCGCGGTACGATCCGCGAGGAACTGCCCGGCCTGCGGCCCGATTGCCCGATCCTGTTCACCGAGCACCACCAGGCGCACGCGGCCAGCGCGTTTTATCCGTCGCCGTTCGCCGAGGCGGCCATCCTCACGATCGACGGGGTGGGCGAATGGGCGACGACGACCATCGGTGTCGGGCGCGGAAGCGAGTTGAAACTGCTCCAGGAAATCCGCTTTCCGCACTCGCTGGGGCTGCTTTACACGGCCTTCACCGGTTACTGCGGCTTCAAGGTAAACTCCGGCGAGTACAAGCTCATGGGCCTGGCACCGTACGGCGAGCCGCGCTTCGCCGACCGGATTCGCACCGAGCTGCTGGATCTCAAGCCGGACGGGTCGTTCTGGCTGAACCTGGATTACTTCCATTTTTTGCGCGGCCTGACGATGACGAACGAGCGGTTTCACCGCCTCTTCGGCGGGCCACCGCGCAAGCCGGATGAACCGGTCGAACAACGGCACATGGACGTGGCGCGCTCGATCCAGGTTGTCACCGAGGAAGCGATGCTCCGCCTGGCCCGCCATGCGCGGGAAACGACCGGTCTGCCCAACCTCTGTCTGGCTGGCGGCGTGGCGCTCAACTGCGTCGCCAACGGCTTGATTCACCGCGAGCGCATTTTCGAAAGGATCTGGATTCAGCCGGCGGCGGGCGACGCGGGCGGTTCGCTCGGTGCGGCCCTGGCGGCGTGGCATCTGCAGTTCAAAGGAGAGCGGACCGGGCTGAAGGAGAAGGAACAGGAGTCAGGAGTCAGAAGTCAGAAGTCAGAAGCGACGAACAACAGCGAGGCACTTCCCCGCGCCCCGCGCCCCGCGCCCCGCGCCGCGGAGGCCGACGCCATGCAGGCGGCCCTGCTCGGCCCGGAGTTCGGCGACGCGGAAATCGAAGCCACGCTGCGGGGCCACGGTGCGGTCTTCGAGCGGTTGGAAAGCGATGGTTTGCTTGCGCGCACTGTCCAGTTGCTCGCGGCCGGCAAGGTGGTTGGCTGGTTTCAAGGCCGGATGGAGTTCGGCCCGCGCGCGCTGGGCAGCCGGTCGATTTTGGGCGACCCGCGCTCGCCGGCGATGCAGTCGGCGATGAACTTGAAGGTGAAGTTCCGCGAATCCTTCCGACCGTTCGCGCCGATCGTGCTCCGCGAGCGCGTCAGCGATTATTTCGAGCTCGACGTAGATTCGCCGTATATGCTGCTGGTCGCGCCGGTGAAGCCGGAGTTGCGCAAAGCCGTGCCTGCCGGGCTGCGCGGCCTGGAATTGCTCAAGGCCGAACGCTCCGCGCTGCCGGCGATCACGCATGTGGATTATTCCGCGCGCATCCAGACCGTGGATCGCGAGCGCCACCCGCTGTTGCACGCCCTGCTGCGACGCTGGGAGCAGGCCACCGGCTGCGGCGTGCTGGTCAACACGTCGTTCAACGTCCGCGGCGAGCCGATCGTGTGCACGCCGGACGACGCCTACCGGTGCTTTGTGAACACGGAAATGGACTACCTCGTGATCGGCAGTTTCGTGCTGGACCGGCTGGCGCAACCGCGGCGCGCGGTGGAGCGGCGCGTGGCACCGCAGCCTGATTGAATCACCGCCAAGGCGCGAAGACGCGGAGAGGAAAGCAGAAGCCAGAATGCAGAAGTCAGAAACCAGAAGCCTCAGCTTGCCGGCTGGAAATCGTCTGGCTCGGCGTCTCTGCGTCTCTGCGGTTAGGATTCAGCAATGAAACTCCGGCTCAAGGAAGACCCGCGCGAGTGGCGCAAGTTTGGGCTCAGCTCGGCGTTGGTGCTGGCCCTGCTCGACGGTCTTTTGTGGTGGCGCGGGAAGGTGTCGCCGGCGGTGGCGGGCCCCGCGCTGGGTTGCCTCGCGCTCGTGGCGGTACTGGCGGTGGTCCGGCCGGGCTGGTTCCGCGCACCTTACCGCGTCGGAATGCGCCTGAGCCACTTCATGGGTCGGGTCGTCAGCCCGGTCATGCTGGGACTGATCTTCTTCCTGGTGGTAACTCCGCTCGGACTGGTGATGCGACTGGCGGGCAAGGATCTCTTGCGGCTCCGGCGCAATCCCGCCGCCAGGACCTACTGGCAACCCGCCAGGGGCGAAAACGATTTGAACAAGATGTTTTAGCCCGCCGCCGCAGAACCAGGCTCGGCGGCGAGGAAGGTGGTTTCACCGGCGGCCGTCAACTCGACTTGGCGCGCGCAGGCGGGCAACAAGGCGAATTGACCGGGGGCCAAGCGGACGTTCTGGCCGCTGCCGGCATGTTCGATTCCCACGCTGCCGTTGACGACACCAAAGACCACCGGCCGATCTTCCACCGGCCAGGGCAACCGCAGCGGGCGCGCCACCCGGTGTTCGGTGACGGTGAAGAGAGGATCGCCAACAAGCTGCCGAGTTGCACGGCCAGCCGCGGATCGCCAATCGGCTTTCACCAAGCCCGGCTCGAAATCCGCGAAGTCGATGCAGGCCAAAGCTTGGGCGACGTGAAGTTCGCGGGGCTGGCCATCCGGTCCGACGCGGTTCCAGTCGAACACCCGGTAGGTCGTATCCGAGTTCTGCTGGATTTCGAAGATCACCATGTTGGCGCCCAAGGCGTGAACTCGTCCGCTGGGCAAAAACATCGCGTCGCCGGTCTGCACCGGCACTTGGTGAATGCACTGGGCCACCGTGCCGTTCCGGAGCCGGCGTTCGAACTCAAGCCGGGGCACGCCCGCCTTCAGCCCCGCGCTCAATTGCGCGCCCGGTGCCGCCTGAGTGACATACCACAGCTCCGTTTTCGGCTCACTGCCGAGGTGGGCAGCGACCTGGGCCGGCGGGTGCACCTGCACGGAAAGAATCTCTTGAGCATCGAGGATTTTCACCAACAGCGGGAACCGGCCGTCGAGCGCGGCCGCCGCTCCCATGAGTTCGGCGCCGTGATGTTCCATCAGCCAGCGCAGATCTTTGCCGGCCAGCGGACCATTGGCGATGACGCTGGCATCGCCGGGGCGGTCGCTGATTTCCCAAGATTCGCCAACCGGCACCTTTGGCGGCAAGGTCTTGCCGTAAAGCGAGTCGAGGTTGCGGCCACCCCAAAGGCGTTCCTTCAGGATCGGAGCGAAAACGAGCGGGTAGAGCATGTTGAAAACTGGTGGGGCGTTGGCGCCCTGGCATGCCGCCGAGTCAAATTGAGGGCGGCGGTTCGGCGGCTTGCCGACTTTAGGTGACCGGCGTGGGAACCGCAGGGGCTGCGGCCGGCCGGGCTTCCGCGAACGGTCCCATCGCGCGGAACTTCTCGTATCGGCATTTCAGGCGCTCTTCCACAGACAAGGCGGCCACCTCCTGCAAATGCCGCCACAGATAAATCCTCAGCGTTTCCGAGGTGGTCTCGAGATCGTTGTGCGCGCCGCCCACCGGCTCCGGCACGATTTCGTCCACGAGCTTGAGTTCGGCCAGTTCCCGGGCGGTGATGCGGAGCGCTTCGGCGGCCCGCGGCGCCGCGGCGCGGTCTTTCCAGAGAATGGCGGCGCACCCTTCCGGGCTGATCACCGAATAGTACGCGTTTTCCAGGATCAAAACGCGGTCGGCCACGCCCAGGCCCAACGCCCCACCGGAACCGCCCTCGCCGATCACTGCCGCGACGATCGGCACCTCGAACAGCGTCATCTCGCGCAGGTTCACCGCGATGGCTTCCGCGATGTGGCGTTCCTCGGCACCCACGCCGGGATACGCCCCTGCCGTGTCGATCAGAGTAATGATCGGCAGGCCGAACTTGTTGGCCAGCCGCATGAGACGCAATGCCTTGCGATAACCTTCCGGATGAGCCGAGCCAAAGTTGCGGAGAATGTTTTCCTTGGTGTCCCGACCTTTTTGGGTGCCAATGACCATCACGTGCTCGCCTTGAAGGCGGGCGAAGCCGCCGACAATCGCGCGATCGTCGGCGAAGGCGCGGTCGCCGTGCAGCTCTTCGAAATCGGTGAACGTCGTGCGCAGATAATCCAAGGTGTACGGCCGGCGCGGGTGGCGGGCAAGCCGGACGCGCTGCCACGGGGTGAGGTTTTCGAAGATTTCACGCCGGGTCTCCTCGAGCTTCTGCTCCATCAGGGCGATTTCGTCCTCGAGGCTCAGCCCCAGCGACGGTGTTTCCGCGTGCTGCCGCAACTCATCGAGCCGGCGCTGCAGTTCGACGATCGGCTTTTCGAATTCCAGGTGATTTTTCATGAAACACCGGGGCGCCCGTGGCCCCGCATAAACCCGCCGAAACTATGCCCGCCGCGACTCAGCGGCAACGGCGAATTCCGGCAGCGAACCGTGGCGGCAGTCTCAAGTTTGACGCGGTGCCCGGCGCCATTCGGCTTTCCAACCCGGCCTGGCGGAGCTACGGTCACCGACATGTCCACCCTTTCCGGCCCTCCGGCAGGCGCGCCCAGCCGCCCGGCAACTTGCC
Organism: bacterium; assembly: GCA_021823625.1. Classification (GTDB taxonomy): domain Bacteria; phylum Verrucomicrobiota; class Verrucomicrobiia; order Limisphaerales; family J093; genus DSVZ01. The sequence continues at coordinate 7,948 of JAKANS010000043.1, forward strand.
GACGTGGCTCCGAGCGTCCACCGGCGTTCCCGACATGAATCCCACCACTTCCCAGCCCGAACGGCATGCCGGCCTGGCGGTCAACCTCGTCGGCCTCGGCCAAGTGCGCTTGCTGCGCGCACTGGCCCAAAACCCGGAAACGGCGTTGTACCAGACCGATCATGCCGGCGTCGTCGTCAAGGTGTTCGATCTGGATTGTGGCAAGCCGGACGAAATCGGTTACGGGCCCTACCTGAACTTCCAGGCCGAACTGGCGAATTTCGAGGAAATCCACGCCCTCGAAAGTTTGCGTAGCTTCGTGCCGGCCTACTACGGGGCGCACATCGACTACGACGGCAAGTACGCCTTTATCGCCATGGAGTACCTGCCGGGCCAGAATCTGCGGAACTGGGCCGAGGCGACCGCGACCCGCGGGTACAGCCCGGAGTTGCTGGACGCGCTCCGGCAATCCACCCAAGAGATGCTGTCGATCATCGATCTGTTCCACCGGCATGGTTTGGTGTTGATCGATTTCAAGCCCGATAACGTTATCCGGCTCGACGAAGGCGCGGTCAAGCTGGTGGACATGGGGGCGTTCTTCACACCGCGTCACCGCCGCGCCTTGGGCACCTTCGTCTATACCGCCACGCCCGATCATGCCGAGGTGCTCATCGACGCGTCGAACCTCCAGGCCGGAGTGGCGCCGGGCGTGGCTTCGGACGTTTTCTCCGCCGGGGTGGCGTTGTTCGAGATGGCCACCGGCACGACGCGGCTTCAGATCGATCCGCAGACCGCCGAGGAAATGCTGGCTGCACCGGCGATGTACCGCTTTCGCGACTCCCAGATTGCCGACGTGTGGAAGGCCTTTCCTCACTTGCGTACCGAACTGCCGCTGGTCCAAACCCAACTCCGCGAGCGCCGCCTGCTGTTCTCGGAAATCTGGCACCTGCTCAAGGCTTACGTCGCAACCAAGGTGCCGGACTGGGAATCGCTTGCCAGCGATCAGCAGGACCAGATCCTGCTCTCCACCGGCACCACGTTTATCTTGGAGCAGTTGCCCGCGCAGCTTGCCTGGCTGGCGGGCGTGATCGCCCGGGCCACCGTCCTGCGCAGCCTGCGCGCCGTCGGCATGGCCGAACTCGTGCAACTCCTCGGCAACCCTGCACCGGAGCACGTCCAAACCGATCTCACCCAGCACAACTGCCTGCTCAACTACCTGCGCACACTGGACTTATCGACTGAATTCGCCATCCGACTCAATACTTGGGATGTCCGGCTGGACCGGCCAACGGGGCATTGGATGATCGCCGCGCCCGTGGCCGGCCGTGAATTGGCCGACAACGCGGGCTTCGTTTATCTGAGGCGCGTGCGCACGGACGACGAAGGCCACACTTGCTGGCACGCGGTGGATGAATTTGAAGCGGATGAACAAGAAGGGATTAGAGCCAACTTGAGCCAGCTCCGGCACAATCATGAAGCCTGGCTCGGTGTCGCGACCACACCGTAGCCAACGGCGGCAACTCACAAGCGAAAGCAATGGTCGCACTATTCGTCGCAGTCCGTCCAAGTCCGGTGCTTTCTAAAGAAACCTTCATTGACACGGTCCCAGACGGGTTTAGAGTGTTCGCAGCGATTTGATTCGGGTGGCGGTACGTTTCTTCAGCGGGGTTCCCCACCCCCACCTCCTTGGCGTCTGCTGCCCGAATCATTCTTCTAACTATCCTTCCTCATACATCGCGAACTTCCTCAGATATTTTTCAAGATCGTCTCCGCGGCAGCCGTCACCACCCAAACGGCGCCGAATCGCCTCGCAGCTTGACGTCTCGTTGCTCGGAAGAACCGCGGCTGCAAACGAATTCGCGATCTCGCCGGCAGTTGGTGCGGGACGGGTTTCGTCGTGCTGGTCGCGGCTCCCGACTTGTCGCTTTTCACGCAGCTTGGTCAACCTGTGCGGTCCAACTTCCCGCAAAATCGCTGTTTACGACCATTGGTTGGCCAAAAGCCGGGACCGGCAAGCCTTGTGCTTTGACCAAACCATGCGCTCGACGCATCTTGACCGAGGACGGGCGGCGGACGATTTCGGCCCCGCCCGCCCAATTACTTTTCGCGCCCAAACAAACGATGAAAACCGGATACCTGATCGACATGGACGGAGTGATTTACCGGGAGGACCAATTGATCCCGGGAGCGGCGGATTTCGTGGAAGCCTTGGTGGCCAGCGGTGTGCCCTTTGTTTTTCTGACCAACAACTCGGCGCCAACGCCCGAGGACTTGGCGGTGCGGCTGCGTCACCTGGGGATTCCCGGACTTTCCTCCCGCCATTTCTACACCTCGGCGCTGAACACCGCCGATTTCCTCAGCGAAACCCACCCCGGCTGCACCGCGTTCGTCATTGGCGAAGGTGGCCTGCTCGCAGCCTTGCACGAACAGAAGATCGCGAACGACGCGATCCATCCCAGTTACGTGGTGGTGGGCGAAGTCGCGGCTTCGATGGAGAAACTGGCCAAAGCGCATGCGTGCATCGAACGCGGGGCGCGCCTGCTGGCCACGAATCCCGACAACTGGTGCCCGGTCTCGAACAGTGAAACCCGCCCAGGTGCCGGCGCCACTGCGGCCTTTCTCGAAGCCAGCACCGGCCGCCGCGCCTACTACCTTGGCAAACCCAACGGCTACATGTTCTACCGCGCGCGCCGCCTGCTGGCGGACATGGTCGGTGGCGCACCGGATCAGATCGTCATGATCGGCGACACGATGGAGACCGACATTCGCGGCGCGGTGGAGTCGGGTCTTTACGCCTACCTGGTCCTCAGCGGCTCCACGCAAATCGAAAGCGTGGGCGACTATGTCTATCAACCCACCCGCGTGCTGAAGAGCGTGGCCGACCTGATCGAAGAGGTGAAGTCCGGCAAGCCCTCGAACCGGCTCGATAGTCCGGTGTTTACCCACGCCGTCGTCAAACGCGGCCGGTCCGGCAACCGCCACCAAACCGACGCCGAGCACCCTCAAAAGCCGCGCCCGCGCCCGCCGATGACGCGGTAAGCGCACGCACTTAAACGATCAGGCCGTGCCGGACGGCGAGCGGCCGGCGGCAAAAGCTGTCCGCTACTTCGCCTCGATCCGGTACAGCTTCGTCCGGCTGCGCAGAAACAAGGCCTTGCCCGACACTGCGGGTGAGGCCATGAAGCCGTCGCCGATCTTGCTTTCGGCGAGTCGCTTGAACTCGCGCGTGTCCGCCGCAACCACGGTCGTCTTGCCTTCCTCGCTGAAGTAATAGACCCGATTCTCCGCCACCAACAGCGATGCCGAGTAGTTGCCGCCGATGCGTTCGTTCCAAACCACCTTGCCCGTGCTGGCTTCCCAGCACGTCCCCACGCCACCGTCTTCGATGCCGAACAACAAATCGCCGACCAGCGCCAGCGACGGCTTCTTGGGCACGCCGCGTTTGGTCATCCACACCACCTGCAACTGCGTGTCCGGCTTGGTCGTGGCGTTGGCGTCGATCACCTCGCCCTTTTTGCCGGGGCGGATCGCCATCAACTGGCCGCTGGAAAAGCCGCTCGGCGCAAAGATCAAGCCATGCCCGAGCACCACGCGCGTGCTGGCCGAATGGTTGTTGCGCTCCTCGACCCGCCACCATTCCTCGCCGGTCAGCGGATTGTACGCGTAAAGCGCCTTGGCGCCCTGGCTCAGCAGCGTCGGCTGACCGTCGATGGTGGCCACGTGCGGTGTGGCGAACGCCTTGCGCAAATCGCCTTCGGTCATGGGCTTGCCGTCCGGGCCGAGGTCTTTGAAGTCAATCGAGCGTGGCGTTTCCCAGACCGTTTTGCCGCTGTGCTTGTCGAGCGCGACGATGAACTGATGGTCGCTGCCGTCGAATTGCAGGATCAACCGGTCGCCGTACAGGATCGATGACGACCCCGCGCCGCGGTAATGATTGCACACGAAGTCGCGCCGCTCCCAGAGCTTCTGGCCGGTCCGGGTGTCCATGCAGGCGGTGCCCGGCGAGCCGAAAGTCACGTAAATTCGACCTTCCTCAATCACCGGCGTGGGCGAGGCGTAGGAATTGAACAGGTGGCAGAACTGCGGTTTCTCGATGTGGAACAGGTGAAGATCGCGGACGACCTTGCCCGAGTCGCGATCCACGCACACGACGGACAATTCCGTGCCATCCTCGGTGGCATTGGCGAGCCAGACCTGGTTGCCCCAGATGACCGGCGATGCCCAGGCTTTGCCCGGAATGGGCGTCTGCCACGTCACGTTCTCGGTCTCGCTCCAGTGCAACGGCAGGCCGGTGGACGTGGTATGGCCGTCGCCACGCGGACCGCGGTACTGGGGCCAATTCAGATCATCGGCGGCCTGTGCCAGCGTTGCGGTCAAACCGGCCAGCACGACGAATTGAAAGAGCTTCATCGCGCGAAGCTTAGCGGCGCCCGCCGGGAGCGGCAACCGGGTTGACGGTTGGCCATACTACCGTTTTCCTGATGGAGCAATTATTGTCGCAATTGCGATACTTTTTGTGCCATACGGGCGTACGTTACTTGTTTTCCCGCGAGGCAACGGTCCTGGCCGATCCAGCCGTTGGAAAGCGATGGGATCCTTGAGCCGCCGCCAGCAACCGACCGTCGCCCCGCCGGCACGAGCCACCGCATTTGCCGTGAGTTCGCAAGCGGCTTGGGTTAAATCCAGCGCGTGCATCTGGCGCACCTCAGGCTTCGCGACTTCCGCAATTACGCGCGGCTGGACGCGGACTTCGCCCCGGGCTTTCACCTCTTGCTGGGCCGCAACGCCCAAGGCAAGACGAATGTCCTGGAGGCAATTTATCTGCTGGCCACGTTGCGGTCGTTTCGCGGCGTCGGCGGTGCCCAGATGGTTCGGCACGGCCAGGCCGGGTATTTCGTCGGGGCGCGGGTGCAAAGCGCGACGCGGGCGGAGATCAAGATGTATTGGTCGGCGGCCGAGCGCCGGTTGAGCCTCAACGACCAGCCGGTCCGCAAGTTGACGGATTACCTCGGCGTGTTGCGGGTGGTGGTGTTTTGCACGGAAGACTTGAATTTGGTGAAAGGCCCGGCCGGCCGCCGGCGGCGCTTCCTGGACCTGCTGCTTTCGCAAACGCACCCGACTTACCTGCCGTTGTTGCAGCGGTATATGCGCGCCTTGCGGTCCCGGAACGCTTTGCTCAAGGCACGAAACGTCGATGAAGCGGCGCTCGAGAGCTTCACGCAGGAACTGGTCACGGCCGGCAACCAACTCCTTGCGGCGCGACGCGAGCTGGTGCCGCGGCTCTCGGCGCTCACCCGCCTCGCCTACCGGCGGATTGCCCACGACGCCGAGGAGTTGCGGCTGGATTACCAACCCACGGTGAAAAGCCACTTCGCGGCCGAGCTGGCGCAAAACCGCGCTCGCGAACGCGCCTGCCGGACCACGCTCATCGGGCCGCATCGGGACGAGCTGCGGCTGCTGTTGGACGAACGGCCGGCCGGCCAGTTCGCCAGCGAAGGCCAGCAGCGCACGCTCGCCATCGCCCTCAAAATGGCCCAGGCGGAGTACCTGACCGGGTTGCACGGCGCGCCGCCCATCTTGTTGATCGACGACGTGATGGGCGAGTTGGACGCCTCACGGCGGGCCGGCCTGCTGCCGTTGCTGGAGCGGTCGCACCAGGCCAGCGGGCAGGTGTTCATGACCTGCACGGAGGAAAACTGGCCGCGCGAGCTGGGGCGGCAGTTGCAGCGGTGGGAGGTGAAGGACGGCGCGCTCCGGCGCCTGCCGGAAGCCGGTTGAAGGCCGGCGGGTCCGGGGGCCGCAGAGGCGTTGCGGCTGGCCCGGCAACTGCTTAATGTCTCCCACCATGATGAGCTTATTTCCTGTCTGCTGCGAACAGCGCCGGTGGGCCGCGGTGCGCGGGTGGGTCGGCTGGATTGCGATCCTGGCCGCGGCTTGGCCGGCCCGGGCCGCCTTGCTGGACATGTCCGCGCCGCTGCCGGACGTGACCGCCAACTACGATGGCTTCCAGGTCGTCTGCCGCGTGACCGATCCGGCGCAGGGCAAGGAGTACGTGGACCAGACGGCGTCAGCCACGGTTTTCGGCTTCAACAACGTTGGCGGTGTCGTCTCGTGGACGAGCGGCAGCGCCGTCTTTGTCCGCACCTACGACCCGGCGGTGACGAACTGGGTGCGGCTGGACCTGGCGGTGGCGCAGGTCCAGGACGTGCGCAGCCATCGCGGGCTGGTGACCTGGAGCGCCGTGGGCAAGGTCGGCTACACGGTGTACGACCAGGCCCGGCACGCGTGGCGGACCGAGTCCGTCAATTCCTCCACGCTCGACCTGCGCTGCGTGGACGGGGTGGTGAGCTGGACCGGCGGCAACGCCGTTTTCCTCCGCACTTACGATCCCGCTTTGGGCCGCTGGCAAAAACACGACGCCGCCACCGGTGCGACCTTTGACCTGAGCAACACCAACGGCGTCACGGCGTGGACCGGCGCGGGCGCCGTGCGCATCCGCTCTTACGACCCGCTCCGCGGCGCGTGGTCGGGACAGGACACGGCCGGCAGCCCGTTTGGGTTCGGGAACGATTCCGGCCTGGTGGCCTGGAGCTCCGGCAACCGGCTGTTCGCGCAGTTGTTTCACCCGCTGACCGGCCAATGGCTTTCGACCTACGCGCAGCCGCTTTCCGGGACGGCCATCCTCATGGGCATCACGAACGCGACGGCGACGTGGTCGGACGGGTTCAACGTCGGTCAGCTCGGCTACAACTTCGCCACCACGAACTGGCACGCCCTGCCCACCCGCCCGCTGGCTGGGTTCGCCGTCTCCACCAACGCCGGGCCGCCGCCGCTCACGGTGTATTTCACCGACCTCTCGGTGGGCCGCCTCAACCAGACCTGGACCTTCGGCGACGGCGAGACCAACTTGACCCGCAGCCCGTTGCACACGTTCACGGGCGTCGGCCGTTACACGGTCACCCAGACCCTCGTCGGCAACGGCGCCACCGTCTCGTTCACCACGAACATCCTGACCGACGTCGAATCGCCGGCCGGCATGGTCACGATCAATGGCGGCGCGACCTTCACCACCAACCGCAACGTCACGCTCACGCTCGGCGCCGCCGACAACTGCGGCACGGTGGCGCAGATGCGGCTGAGCAACGACGGCGCCACCTGGAATGGCTGGGAACCCTTCGCCACCAACAGGGTCTGGCAACTCCCCGCCGGCGTGGCCACGCGGTTCGTTTATGCGCAGTTCCAGGATCCTTACGGCAACGTCTCCGCGGTGGTGAACGACTGGATCTTTCTGGACACCACCCCGCCGCCGCCGGTCCGGTTCGCGGTCGCCGAAACCAACGTCGTCGAGGGCAACCGCACGTTGACGGTCGCCGTGAACCTCGATTACCCGATGAGCAGCCGCGAAGTGCGCGTGGATTACGCGACCCAGGAACTCACCGCCACCGCCGGCAGTGATTTCACGGCGGCCACCAACACGCTGATCTTCCCGCCAGGCATCACCAACCGCACCGCTTCCGTCACCATCCGGGACGACGCGCTGGTGGAACTGAACGAGCAGTTCCAGGTCGCGTTCCTCAATCCTGTGGACGTCGTGCCGGGCCCGCCGCTGACGGTGACCCTCCTTGACAACGACCGGGCCACGCTGGCGTTCAGCAGCGACCGGTTCAGCGTGGGCGAAGGTGACGGCACCGGGTTGGTAAACGTGACCTTGAGCGCGCCTTCCGGCCAGGCAGTAAGCGTGGCCTACGCCGTGACCAACGGCACAGCCACCGCCGGACTCGACTTCGTAGCCGTCACCGGCGTGCTGGAATTCAGTCCTGGACAGACCGCCAAGACCATCGCGGTGCCCATCCTCGACGATTCCTTGGACGAAACCACCGAGACGGTGCTGCTGAAGCTCAGCAGCCCCACCAACGCGCTCCTGGGCACGCCCGCCACCGCCATGCTCGAAATCATCGACAACGATCTGCCCACCGTGAACTTCGGCGCCGCCGATTACCGCGTCGCCGAAGGCGCCGGCAGCGTGACCGTGGACGTGCACCTCACCAAGCCTTATGGACAAACCATCTTTGTGGACTACGCGACGAGTGGCGGCACCGCCACGCCGGGGCAGGATTACGTGCCCACGACTGGCACCCTGATCTTTTCGCCGGGTCAGACCAACCGCACTTTCCTAGTCACCATCCTGCCGGACACAAAACCCGAACCGGAGAAAACCATCGACCTCAATCTCAGCGGCTACGTGAACGTCACGCCAGGTGATCGCGTGCAGGCCGCGGTGACCCTCGTGGACGACGACGCCCTCTCCCTGACCAGTCTGGGCTTCACAGTCACCGGTGCCTTCCGGCTCCGGCTCACCGGACCGGCGGGCGGGCGGGTGCGCCTGCAAACCAGCCCCGACCTGGCGGGTTGGTCGGACCTGAAGACGCTGGACAATCCCACCGGCACGGTCGAGTACGAGGATGCCGCGGCGGCGGGAAACGGCGTGCGCTATTACCGCGCGCGTTCGGCGCCTTGAGCGGTGGGGCCGACCTGCGCGTCGGCCGGCTGGCGCTGACACAGCAGCGCCCTACCCACGGTAGGGCCGACCTGCGCGTCGGCCAGGCGGCGCCGGCTCAGCGGCGCCCTACCACAGCAGCCCGCGTTTCATTGGGTCTTCGCTGTGCACGAAGACGCACAGTTGCTCCCCCCGCTGGCGAGAATACGATTTGACCAGAAAGCGATTGGCGAGTAATAAAGCCGACTGAATTGAACGCCACTGTGTAGTCAACGACGCAAGCTATGAAACTGACCCAACTGCGCAAAGCCCAGGCTCGATCGGGGTTCACCCTCATCGAACTCCTGGTGGTCATCGCGATCATCGCCATTTTGGCGGGCATGCTCCTGCCGGCGCTGGCCCGCGCCAAGTCCAAGGCCACCGGCATCCTGTGCATGAACAACGGCAACCAGCTCATGAAGGCCATTTTCATGTACACGGGCGACTTCTCGGACTTCTTCCCGCCCAACCCCGACGACGGCACCACCACGCCGGGCCACAACTGGTGCCCCGGCCAGGCGGGTCCGGGCGGCGCCCAGGAGTTCAACAAGGACGTCTTGCGCGACCCGAAGACCGCCCTGCTGGCCGATTATTGCGGCAACAGCGTGGACATCTTCCACTGCCCGGCAGACAAGCGCATCGGGCTTTATCAAGGCACCGACCCGGCCCTGAAGGGCAAGAAGGTGCCGAATGCCCGCTCGGTCTCGATGAGCCAGGCCGTGGGCACCATCTGCCCCGGTTTCGACGGCGGCAGCGGCCACAGCGGCGCCCCGCGGCTGGCCGTCAACGGCCCCTGGCTGGACGGCAACCACGGCCACCGCCGCAACTCGCCGTGGAAAACCTTCGGCAAGACCTCGGACATGTCCGCGCCCGGACCGACGCAGACCTTCACCATCATTGACGAGGAACCGCTCAGCTTGAACGACGGTGGCTTTGGCACCTCCTGCAGCATCGCCCGCTGGGTGGACTTCCCCAGCACCGCCCACGGTCTGGCCTGTGGCATTGCCTTCGGCGACGGCCATTCAGAAATCCACAAGTGGAAGGACTCGGTGGGCACGCCGGCACGCAACAAGGCGCTGCCGTCCAACACGCCGGTGAACAAGATCGACGTGAACTACATGGCCAGCATCAGTTCCGCCCGCGCGAACTGAGCGCGAGTCCAACTTTTCCGACCCAGGCGCACCGCGAAGTGCGCCTTTTTGTTTCCCGCGCTGGAGGGTGAGCGGTCCTCAGCCCGCCGGCGGAGCGCCGCTTTCCCATGCGGCTTACGACGCGGGTACCGCCCTTGGCGACGCGTTCAGATCACCGCCGTTGCTGGGTCCACAGGCGCCAAGCCGGCTGAAAGCCGGCGCGCCAGGGGGGCGGACAGTCCTCAGCCTCCCGCTGGATGCGTTTGACAGTTGAATCCGCCGCGCGGCGAAGGCACGCTTTATCCATTGTTGGACGAGCGATGACGACCATTCCTGCCATCCAAGTCCGGTTGTCGGCGGAAGCGATCGCGGCTTTCTGCCGGCGTTGGGGGCTGGCGCGTTTGGAGATCTTCGGCTCGGCGCTCCGCCCTGATTTCCAGCCTGGCAGCGACATGGACTTTCTCTACACCCCCGGTCCACACTTCAAGCGGGAGCAGGCGTGGGGACCGTGGGGACAGAACCGGATGGCCGGGGAGTTGGCCGTGATCGTGGGCCGTCCGGTGGATCTGATCGAGCGAAGGCAGATCGAACGCCACCGGAACTGGATCCGCCGCGAACACATCCTCCAAACCGCGCAACCGCTCTATGTGGAAGGATGAGGCCACCGCGGCTGACATTCTGCTGGCCGCGAAGGCGGTGCAGGAGTTTGTCGCCGGCATGTCCCAGGAACGGTTCCTCGCCGACTTCAAAACGCAGTGTGCCGTCCTGCAGCAGATCATCGTGCTGGGCGAGGCGGCCAAGCGGTTGTCGGCGGAATTCAGGGCCAGACACGACCAGATTCCTTGGGGCAGCATCGCGGGTCTGCGGGACCGCTGTGTTCACGGATACGACCAGGTGGACCTCGAAATCATCTGGCAGGTCACGCAGGAGCATGCGCCGAAGCTGGCCCAATACCTTGACGCTGTGCTGCCGAAACCACCGTCCGCCGAACCCGGATGACGCGACGAAACCGGTAAAGCTTCCTCGCTTGGCAGCGCCGCGGTTTGGCAGTTTCATTGACGCCATGAAAGCCCGCGCCTGGTTGCTCTCGGTCTTCGCCATTGTTTCCGCCGCCGCTGCCGAACCGGCTCGTGTCTGGGAAACCAATCTCGTCATCCCCACCTACCTCGCCGCGCCGCCGTCGCCGGTGCCGCGATTTTACGAGGGGCGCACCTACCAGGGCGCCAAGGCCACGTTCTACCCGTATCCCGTCCAGGACGTGCTCACGGACGTGAAATCGAACGTCACTTACCGGGCGCTGTTCCTCGAGAACCAATACCTCCAGATCGTGGTCCTGCCCGAGCTGGGCGGGCGCATTTTCTCGGCGGTGGACAAGACCGACGGCTACGACTTCTTCTACCGCCAGCACGTCATCAAACCGGCGTTGATCGGGATGCTCGGCGCGTGGATCAGCGGCGGCGTGGAGTGGAACGTGCCGCATCATCACCGCGCCACCAGCTTCTCGCCGGTCGATTACACCACCACGACCAACACCGACGGCAGCGCGACCCTCTGGGTGGGTGAAATCGAATTGCGCCACCGGATGAAATGGCTGGTGGGCCTGACGCTTTACCCGGATCGCAGTTACCTCGAACTGACCTGCAAAATGTTCAACCGGACGCCGTTCGCGTGGCCGATGCTGTTCTGGATCAACGCCGCCGTGCACGCGAACGAGAATTACCAGGTCATCTTCCCGCCCGGCACCGAGTGGGCGGCGCAGCACGCGAAACCGGAGTTCGCGAGCTGGCCCATCGCGCACCAGGTCTATGGCGGCACCGACTACACCCGCGGCGTGGACATCTCGTGGTGGAAGAACCATCCCAACCCGGTGTCGTTCTTCGCGTGGAACTACCAGGACGACTGGTTCGGCGGCTACGATCACGGCAAGGAGGCCGGGGTCGTGCAGGTGTCGGACCATCACGTCGCGCCGGGCAAGAAGTTCTTCGAGTGGGGCAACGGGCCGGAAGGCGAGATGTGGTCGAAGATTCTCACCGACGAAGACGGCCCGTATCTGGAACTCATGGCCGGCGCGTGGTCGGACAACCAGCCGGACTACAGTTGGATTCAGCCCGGCGAGACGCGCGAGTGGAAACACTGGTGGTATCCGATTCGCAACCTGGGCGGAGTGAAGGCGGCGACGCGCGATTTGGCGGTGAACCTCGAAGTCACGAACGACGTGGCGCGCGTCACCGTCAACGCCACCACGACGTTCACGAACGCCACGGTGGAACTGCGATGGCAGGACAATGTTCTTCAGGCCTGGGAGGTGCCGCTCGCTCCGGATCAGCCCTTCACTGCTGAGGAGTCGTTGGCAGGCTTCTACGCCTCGGAATTCACGAATCTTTGGGTGTCGGTCAGCACCGGGCGTTCCTGGAATCAGCGTGTGCTGGCGTCCAGCAGCCCGCCCACTTCGGTGCAGACCCCCATGCCCAAGCCGGTCGAACGCCCCAAGTCACCGAAAGACTATGCGAGCGCGGACGATCTCTATTTCACCGGCCAGCGGATCGAACAGCTTTACAGCCCTTCGTTCGAGGCACGGCCTTATTACGAGGAAATCCTCCGCCGCGATCCGGGGGATTACCGCGCCAACACCGCAATGGGCATCCTGCTCTGCAAGCAATGGCGCTGGGAGGAGGCCACCCGTTACCTGAGCAATGCAATTGCGCGAGCCACGGCCAACTACATCCGCCCGCAGGACGGCGAGGCGTTCTATTACTTGGGCGTGGCGCTCGAGAGCCAGGCGGGTTTGCGCAGTCAAACGCATCCGGAAAATGAAAAGGCCCGGTTGGCGCTCCTTGCGGCTGCTGCCGAAGCCTTTCAAAAGGCCGCCTGGTCACCGGCGTGGCAGGCGGAGAGCTACCATCATCTCGCGGAGATCGCGTGCCAAAGGAGGGATTTCGATGCCGCGCTCGCGTTCATCGAGCAAGCGCGACAGAGGAACGCCCGCGATCCGCGGTTGCTCACTCTGCAGTCGGCGATTCTGCGGCTGCTGGGACGGCCCGACCAAGCCTCGCAATGCGCCTCAGAGGCCTTGAGTATCGATCCTCTCGACGCGAGAGCGCGCTTGGAACACATCCTGGCGGGTTCGTCAGGACACTCCTGGCCGTCGGCATCGATCCCTCCTTCGTTGGAGTTCTCGATCGATCCTCGGGCTCTGGCCCCAGCGGTACGAGGCGTGAGCCCTGCCGAGTTATCAGAGGTCGTCGCGGGTTTCGCGAATGCAGGATTCGCTGGCGATGCGGTCAACACGATCTTCAGCGCAGCCCTGGACTCAGATGAAGCGCCTTGGAAGTTCAAGCCAGTTGACCCGCTGCTCGCATTGTGGGCGCGGTTTCTCAACCCGTATCAATATCCCGCCTCCGCCACCAACACTCCGAGCGTGTTCCCCTTCCAATATGAGTCACTCGCCGTGCTTCGCGAGGCGGCGCGCGACCGCGATTCGAGCCAGGCAGACTATCTCCTCGGCTGCCTCCTTTACGACAACCAACCTGAGAACGCCGTCAAGGCCTGGGAGGAATCCCGCCGGCGCAACAGCCAATTCGCCTTCACGCACCGCAACCTCGGCCTCGCCTACGCCCAGTACGAACACGACGTTCCGAAGGCCATCGCGAGTCTCGAGCAGGCCGTCGAGTTCGACCCGAACGAGCCACGGTTTTTCTACGAACTGGACCGTGAATACGAAGCGAACGGCACGGCGGTCGCCAAGCGCCTTGACCTCCTGCTCGAACATCAGGAGGTGGTGGCCCGGCGTGACGACGCGCTCACGCGCGAGATCGGGTTGTTGATTGTCGCTGGACTAGCCGATCCGCCGAAACTGGACCGCGCGGTCGAGTTGTTGACAACGCACCATTTTCGGAACTGGGAGGGCAGCGGCCAGATCCACAACGTCTATGTCGATGCCCTGCTGGCGCGCGGCCAGGTGCGGTTCAAGGCGGGGCAGGCCGGCGCCGCGCTCAAGGACTTCCGGGCCGCGCTGGAATACCCCGCGAACCTGGAGGTCGGGCGGGCACGTCGCTCGCCGCGCAACGCGGAAATCCAGTACTTCCTCGGCTTGGCGCGGGCTACGCTGGGCGAGTCCGCTCAAGCGAAGGAGGCGTTTGAAGCTACGGTCGCAGGTCGCGGCGGTGGCGGTTCGGAGTCGGACTTTTTCCGCGCGCTGGCGCTGCTAAAGCTCGACCGCGCCGCCGACGCCAGACCGCTCTTTGAGCGTTTGGTCAAGGCTGGTGAAGACCAACTGACGTGTGGCGAACAGCCGGACTACTTCGCCAAATTCGGCGAGAAGCAAAGCGACCGGGTACGGCAGGCCAACGCCCATTACTTGATCGGTTTGGGCCGGCTCGGCTTGGGAGACACGTCACCCGCCAAAGCCGAGTTCAAACAGACGCTGGAACTTCACCCCGCGCACCTGGGCGCGGCGTTACAAACCGTTGAGCCGTAGTTGGGTCCGGCGCATCCCGGTCCAGACACGCGACTCAAAAGCAACGGGGCGGTCTTGCGACCGCCCCGCTTTGACGTACAGAAACACACAGACACCGGCGCGTCAGGCCGGTTTCCAAGTCGAAATTAGCCGCATATACTGTGCCCGTTCGAAGGCGCTCGGGTCAGGGCACTTTGCCTGGCTCATCGAGCCCTTCATCTGCGCCACCGATTCATATTCATGCTCTTCCATCCACTGCTTCATCTCCTGCTCGATCACGGCGATGTGGGCCATGCCTTTGCGCAGCAGGACGGAGCAGAGCATGGTCACGTCCGCGCCCGCCATGAGCATCTTGAGCACGTCGTAAGCCGTGTGGATGCCGCTGGTAGCGGCCAGGCTGGCCTGCACGCGCCCGAACAGAATCGCCACCCAACGCAACGGCAGACGCCGCGCCTGCGGGGTGCTGAGCAGGATGCTGTGCTCGACTTCGAGGTTCTCGAGGTCGATGTCCGGCTGGTAGAACCGGTTGAACAGCACCAGGCCATCGGCGCCGGCGGTGTCGAGCTTCCGGGCCATGTTGGCCATGTTGCTGAAGAACGGGCTGAGCTTGACTGAGACGGGGATCTGCACCGCCTTTTTCACGCTCTTGAGAATCTCCAGGTAAGTGTTCTCGACCTCCGCCCCGGTGAGGTCTGGGTCGGTGGGGATGTAGTAGATGTTGAGCTCGAGCGCGTCGGCGCCCGCCTGTTGAATCTTCTTCGCGTAATCGGTCCAGCCGCCGACGGAGGTGCCGTTGAGGCTGGCGATGACGGGCAGCTTGGTGGCCTGCTTCGCCTTGACGATGTGTTCGAGGTAGTCGTCCGGGCCGAGCCGGAATTCGCTGACTTGCGGAAAATAGCTCAGCGATTCGGCGTAGCTTTCCGTGCCTTGTTCGAGCATGGCGTTCAGTTCTGCGTCTTCGCGCTTGAGTTGTTCCTCGAAAACCGAGGGCAGAACGATGGCCCCGGCGCCGGCGTCCTCGGCGCGCTTGATTTCGTCGAGCTCGCGCGTCAGCGGGCAGGCGGACGGCATGAGCGGGCTGCGGAGTTTCAGGCCCAGGTAAGTCGTGCTCAGATCCATAGCAATTCCTTCAGGTTTGGGTGGACAGATTCGGGGCGGGTGCCGGCGCCTCCAAACGGAAGCGCCGGCCCCCAGTCAATTCAGGCGTTTTCCGAGGTTGCGGCCGTGACGGCGACGGCCGGGGCAGCGCTGCCGTTGCCTTTCCGGGCGGCCATGTACGTGTAAAGCTGCCACCGGGCCTCGGCGTCCACCTGGGCAGCCTCGAAGTACCGCTTGGCGTCCTCGGGTTTGGTCTTGGTGAGCATCTTGAACCGGTTTTCAGCCAGCAGATAGTCGGCGACCTTCATCTTCGCCGTCTGCGAATCGAGTTGGAGCGGGTTCTCACCCGCGTCGGTTCGGCGTGGGTCGTACCGGTAGAGCAGCCATTGGCCGGAATCGACCGCCATCCGCTGGTGGCGCATGCCCACGCCGCGGTCGAGATCGATGCCGTGCGCGATGCAGTGCGAGTAAGCGATGATCAGCGACGGGCCGGGATAATTCTCGGCCTCGATGAACGCCTTGAGCGTCTGCTCATCCTTGGCGCCCATGGCTACGCTGGCGACATAGACGTTGCCGTAGCTCATCGCGATGAGACCCAGGTCTTTCTTGCGACCCGGCTTGCCACCGGCGGCGAACTTGGCCACTGCGCCGCGGGGAGTCGATTTCGACGCCTGGCCGCCGGTGTTGGAATAGACTTCGGTGTCCAACACCAGCAGGTTCACGTCGCGACCGCTGGCCAGGACGTGGTCGAGCCCGCCGTAGCCGATGTCGTACGCCCAGCCGTCGCCGCCGAAGCCCCAGACGCTCTTGCGGACGAGCGTGTCAGCCACGCCCAAGAGCATCTTCGCTTCGCTGCCGGTCAGGCCTTGGAGCTTCGCCTTCAAGGCGGCTACGTGTTCGCGCTGCTCGAAGATGCCAGCTTCGTCGCGCTGGCTGGCGTTCACCAGGCCGGTGACGAGGTCGTCGCCGAGTTGCGGCGCAAGGCGCTTGACCAGTTCCTTCGCGAACTCCATCTGTTTGTCCAGCGAGACGCGGAAGCCGAGCACGAATTCGGCCGTGTCTTCGAAGAGCGAGTTGTTCCACGCCGGACCGCGGCCTTTGTGGTCCACGCAATACGGCGTGGTCGGGAGGTTGCCGCCGTAGATCGAGGAACAGCCGGTGGCGTTGCCGATGACCATGCGGTCGCCGAACAACTGGGTGACCATCTTGATGTACGGCGTCTCGCCGCAACCGGCACAGGCGCCGGAGAACTCGAACAGCGGCCGCATCACCTGCTGTTGGCGCAGTTGGGTGACCTTGACCTTGCGGCGGTCGAGGTCGGGAATCTTCATGAAGAAATCCCAGTTCGCGCGCTCGGGGACACGCAATGGCGCCTGCGGACTCATGTTGATGGCCTTCAGCCGCGGTTCGCTCTTGTTCTTGGCCGGGCAGACATCCACGCAGAGCACGCAGCCGGTGCAATCCTCAGGCGCGACCTGGATGGTGTATTTCAGTCCTTTCCACTCCGGCGAGCGCGCGTCGGTGGACTTGAAGGTCGCCGGCGCATTCGCCAGCGCCGCGGGATCGTAGGCTTTCGCGCGGATCGAGGCGTGCGGGCAAACGGCCGCGCACTTGCCGCATTGGATGCAGGTCTTCTCGTCCCAGACTGGGATCTCGATCGCCAGATTGCGCTTCTCGTATTGAGCGGTCGCGGTCGGGAAGGTGCCATCCGGGGGAAATGCGCTGACGGGCAGCAGGTCACCGTCGCCGCCATAAATGCGGCCGAGAGTCTCGCGGATTTCTTTCGATGGGTTGCCGCTGAAAGGCGACGGGATCTCCTCGGTGCTGGTGGCTTGGGTGGGCACTTTTACTGCGTGCAGATTGGCGAGCGTCCGATCGACGGCGGCGATGTTCTTCTTCACCACCTCCTCGCCTTTCTTGCCGTAAGTTTTCTTGATCGTCTTTTTGATCTGCGCGATCGCCTCCTCGCGGGGCAGCACGCCCGACAAGGCGAAGAAGCAGGTCTGCATGATCGTGTTGATGCGGGCGCCCATGCCCGTTTCGTGGGCGACCTTCATGGCGTCGATGACGAAGAACCTGGCCTTCTTCTTGATCAGGCCGTCCTGCACCGGCCGCGGCAGCTTGGACCAGACTTCGTCCGCCGCGTAGGCGGTGTTGAGCAGGAACGTGCCGCCGGTGGCCAGCGGCTTGAGCATGTCGTAGCGCTCCAGAAACACCGGTTGGTGGCAGGCCACGAAGTTCGATTTGCTGACCAGGTAACTGGACGGGATGTTGTTCGGGCCGAACCGCAGGTGCGAGACCGTGATGGCGCCGGCCTTCTTCGAATCATAGACGAAGTAACCCTGCGCGTAGTTGTCCGTCTCTTCGCCGATGATCTTGATCGAGTTTTTGTTGGCGCCGACCGTGCCGTCCGAGCCCAGGCCATAGAACAACGCGCGCACCACGTTGGCCGGCTCGATCGAGAATTCTTCGTCGTACGGGAGACTCGAGTGCGTCACGTCGTCCTGGATGCCGACGGTGAAATGATTCTTTGGCTTGGCGGTCGCGGCGTTGTCGAACACGCCCTTGATCATCGCCGGCGTGAATTCCTTCGAGGACAATCCGTACCGGCCTCCGACCACCGTCGGCATCGCCTTGAGCTTGCCCCAACCGTTCGCCAGGCCCTCGATCAGGCCCGCGACCACGTCGAGATACAACGGCTCGCCGGTCGCGCCGGGCTCCTTCGTGCGGTCGAGCACGGACACCACTTTCGTCGTCGCCGGCAGCGCCTCCATGAACCGTTGAACGTCAAACGGCCGGTAAAGCCGGACCTTGAGCACGCCGTACTTGCCGCCTTGCTCGTTGAGGAACTTGACCGTAGCTTCGGTGGTATCGCCGCCGGACCCCATGACCACCAGCACGTTGGTGGCGTCCGGTGCGCCTTCATACTGGAAAAGCCGGTACTGCCGGCCGGTCAGTTTCGCGAAGGCGTCCATCGCCTTCTGGGTAATCGCTGGGCAGTCAGCATAGAACGGGTTGCAGCGCTCGCGGGCCTGGAAGAACACGTCGGGATTCTGGGCGGTGCCGCGCAGGACCGGGCGCTCGGGGTTCAGCGCGCGCGCGCGGTGTGCCAGCACCTGGTCCTCGTCAATCATCTGCCGCATGATGTCTTCGGTCACCATCTCGATCTTCGAGACCTCGTGCGACGTGCGGAAACCATCGAAGAAATGCAGGAACGGCACGCGCGCTTCCAGCGTGGCCGCCTGGGCAATCAGCGCGAAGTCCATGGCTTCTTGCACCGACGCCGAACTCAGCAGCGCGAAGCCGGTGCTGCGCGCGTGCATCACGTCGCTGTGATCGCCGAAGATGGACAGCGCGTGCGTCGCGATCGTGCGAGCGGTGACGTGGAAGACCGTGGGGGTCAGCTCGCCCGCGATCTTGAACATGTTCGGAATCTTGAGCAGCAATCCTTGGGAGGCGGTGAAGGTGCAGGTCAGGGCGCCGGTCTGCAGCGCGCCGTGCACCGCCCCCGCGGCTCCCGCCTCGCTCTGCAGCTCGACCACTGAAGGCACGGTGCCCCAGAGGTTCTTGACGCCTTCGGACGCCCACTGGTCGCACCACTCGCCCAGGTTCGACGACGGGGTGATCGGATAGATGCCCATCACCTCGTTGCAGCGGTACGCCACATAGGCGACGGCCTCGTTGCCATCAATGGTTGCAAAGACTTTCATGGTCCAATTCGATTTCGAACGTTAAGCCCTGCCGGCGCCGGTCTGCCGGGCCGCCCACAAGGCGGTCAAGGGCGAGCGGTGGCACCGGATCAGTCCTGAAGCACGCAGCGGACGCCGCAGCCACTCATCCGCGATTAGAATTCGGCCAAGCCCGTGCCTTCGCTCCACATGCCTTGGCCAGTCCTAGCCCTTTTTTGCGATGAGGTAGGCGCAATGGAGTCATAAGCCCCAACGAGCGCCAGCGGAGACCATCCGCCTCGCCCGCGGCGACGGAGTCCGCGTTCCGGCATACGGCGCCGGATCAGACGGGGGCCAGAACGGACTCGCCTCGCGACGGCTGCACGGCCAGTTCGGCGAGCCAGATTTCGGCCTGCCGGCGCGCGGCGTCCATTTTGGGATAGCGGATCTCGCGGTAGCCGGTCACCGATTCGGGTAGTTCCAGAACCTTGAGGAAGGTCTGGTAGCGGACGGCGTCGGTGGCCAGGTCGGCAAAGCGCGGCAGCAAGTCGGCGTACCAGTCGCGGAAGTTTTTTTCCGGCCGATGCCAGTCGGGGAGCACGCGCCGCAGCCAGCGCATGCGCTTCATGAGGTCCAGCATCCAGTCGCGCGTCTTCATGTCCCACGCGATCTCGCGGCCCAGCAGGTTGAATTGCGGCCGGTTCAGGTGCCGGTATTCGAGGCGATCGCCCCGCGCCGGATCCACCTGGTACCGCGCCCGGTCGCGACGGTGCTTTTCCTCGCTGGTCAAAAGGTGGGCGACATAGATCTCGTCCTTGATCGCCATCACCTTGTGGAGATTCCAAATGACCGCCCGCGTCGCGGCGAGGCCGAGGCCGGGGCGATCGGCGACGCGCAGTTGCTCGACGAGGTCAGCATACCGCTTCGCGTAAGCCAGATCCTCGAACTGGATCAAATCATAGACCCGGCGGGCGAATTCGCGGCGCAACTCGTCGTCCTCGGGCCAGTCTGCCACGGTCGATTCCACCAACTCGCGGTATTGCTTGCCGAGCCGGCCGCCGGCACGCCGCGACCGCGCGAGG
This sequence comes from bacterium, assembly GCA_021823625.1. Lineage (GTDB taxonomy): Bacteria > Verrucomicrobiota > Verrucomicrobiia > Limisphaerales > J093 > DSVZ01. The sequence continues at coordinate 27,897 of JAKANS010000043.1, forward strand.
ATGTCCACCTTGTCCGCCAGCACTTCCGCGTAGGTGTCGGGTTCGCGATAGATGGCCGCCGCACGCAGCACGGCGGCGCGGTCATGCACGAGACAACGGCCGAGGTTGAAGGCCTTGAGGTTGTCGGCCGCCGCCGCCCCCAGGCCGGAGTGGATCGCCCACTCGAGGCTCGCGAGGCCGAGCGGGAGCAGCCCGCGCTGAAAGGCCACGCCCAGCATCACGATGTTCGCGTAAAGCTGGTTGCCGAAAAAGTGTTCCGAGAGCCGCGAAATGTCGTCGCTGAAATACGCGTCGGCGCGCGTGTTGGCGCGGAGCTGGGCTTCGAGCTGGGCCACCGCGAAATCGTCCTTGCCCAGCAGGGTGAGGATGGTCGGCGTTTTGTGGGTGTTGACGACGACCGCCGTGCGCTGGCGGCTGCCGACGCGCTGGTTGGTGGAAGGATCGAGCGCGCGCGCCGCCTCGAGCACATCCACGCCCAGCAACAGATCCGCCTTGCCGTAAGGAATCAAGTTGGACGTGAATGGGCCTCCGCGCGGCGTGTAGGTGATCATCGAATAGACGCCGCCGTTCCGGATCGCCAGCCCCTTCTTGTCGCAATACTGGATGCAATAACCTTCGCGGTGGCCGGCCAGCACAAGGATGGCGGTGGCGGTGCCGATGCCCATGCCGCCCACACCGGCCAGGTAACCATGCCACGGGCGGTCGAGCTTGCTGGGCGCCGGCGCCGGCAGATGCGCCAGATCGAGCCGCTCGATCGGTGCCGGGGCGGGCTGGCCGCGCGTCACGATCACTTCCTCGAACGAGGGACACGCCTTCACGCGCGGGCCGTCCTTGTCCGTCGTCACCATGAAGCGCGTGCAGGCGCCGTCCGCCACGCACCACGAAAGGTCGATCTCCACCTTCTGGCCGTAAGGGGTCTGGTTCAGGGTGAGGCCGGGGCAGCCGGTCGCCTTGGTGCATTCCAGGCAGTTCTCGCAAACCTCGTGCGTGATGTTGATGAACCGCTTGGTGGGCAGGAAACCCTGCGCCTTCAACGTGCGGCGCTCTTCACGGGCGCGACGGCGATGGAACGTGATGCCACATTCCTTGTCGGCGACGACCACTTTGACGCCGTTTTGGAGGATCGTTTTTTCGAGCAATGCGCGGTAGCTCTCGACTTCGGCCGGGTTCACGCGCACCACGGTCGCGCCGGAGCTGGCCTGATCGGTGAGGCCCGCGATCACGGCGTCGATGTTCTGCGCGAACGTCTTTTCGCCCAACAAACTTTCGTCCAGGCCGGGCGTCGTCTGGTGGCCGGTCATGGCGGTGGTTTTGTTGTCGAGGATGATGTAGGTGATGTCCTGGCCGTTTTTGAGCGAGTTCGAAATGGCGATCTGCCCGCTGTGGAAAAAGGTCGAGTCGCCCATGAACACGACCTGCTTGTTGCGGATGAACGGATCGATGCCGGCCCCGGTGCCGCCCCCCAGGCCCATGCCCGAATAGTTGTGCATGAGGTCTTTGGTCGGCTCGAACATCAGCATCGTGTAACAGCCGGTGTCGCCGTGGAACAACAGGTCCACCAGCGCCGTGCCGTGGACGCGCTGCATGTAAAGCGGATCGCGGAACTGCTTCTTGATCTCGGTGAGCACGCTCGCCGAATCGCGGTGCGGACAGCCCGGACAAAACGTCGGCGTGCGCGGCGCCACCTTGAGATCGATGGCCTTGACCTCGGCGATCAAGTCCAGCTCGCGCTGCACGCGGCGGCGGTCGATGCGCCCCGCCAACTCCGGCGTGGCCAGAAACAACGGCCCGAGCCGGCGGATGAGCTTGCTCGGGTTTAGACCGCGTGTCTCCGGAATGCCGGTCAGCCCGTTCGGGAATTGTTTGCCCCAGACTTCGCCGGGCAACGGCCGCGATTCATGATCGGCGTTCTGTCGCGCGCGGCTGATGATTTCGACCACCATTTCTTCCAGAAAACCGCGCCGTTCCTCGATCACAAACAACCGCCGCAGTCCGGCCGCAAACTCCGTCACCAGCGACGGGTCCAGCGGGTAGGTCACGCCGACTTTCAGGATCGGGAAATGGCCGTCCAACCCCATCTCGGCCAGGGCGTGGCGGAGGTAGCAATACGCCGCCGCGGAAGTCACAAAGCCGAGCCGCGCCTCCGCGTTGGTGTCGGTGGCGGGGCGCAGGACACGGTTCGCCCCGTACCGGCGCGCGCTCGCCCAAAGCCGCTCGTAGCGTTCGTGGATTTGCTGCTCTTTCAGCCAGGTGCGTGGCGGCAGGAGCACGTTCCGCTCCAAGTCGATTTTGGCCGTGTCGAGCGTGACTCGGTTTTCCGTGTTGATCGTGGGAAACTGGTTCGGCCGCACCTCCACCGAACCGCCGCCGTCGGCCTGGTTCGTCGTCACCAGATAACCGATGTAAAGCTCGCTCTCCCGCGACAACTTGAAGGCCAGGTTGATCCAGTCCTTCAACTCCTGCGGGTCGCTCGGCTCCAGCACCGGCATCATCAGGTGCTTGCAGATGTACCGCGAATCGGCCGGCACCTGCGTGGAGTCACTCCACGGGTCATCGCCCAGCACCACCACCGCGCCGCCTTGCGGGTGGGCACCGACCAGGTTGCCTAGCGCCAGCGCGTCCGCCGCCACGTGCACGCCCACGCTCTTCTGGACCGTGATGGCGCGGAGGCCGTGCATCTGAGAGCCGTTCACCATCGCGGCCGCCAAAGCCTCGTTGTTGGCCATCGTGGCCCGGATGCCTTGCGCGCGAAGCAGTTCGGCGATGTCCTGGGCGGTGTCGAAGAAAGCGGCCACGGGCGAACCCGGATAACCGGTCCAAAGATGGGTGCCGCCTTCCGTTTCCAAACACCCTTTCACCAGGAGTTCGTTCCCGGTAAATACTTCAATGCCAGAGGCTTGTGTGAATCGCGGGGCCGCTTTCACTCATGAAAGTTTGTCATTCAACCCTAGCATTGGCAAGCGTTGACTTCCCTGCAAGGGATGCTGATGCTGTCCACCAGCAAAACCGGCGCTCGCGGCCGCCCCCCGGACACTCCATGCCGAAAGTCACCATCCTGCCGGTCGAACTCGCCGCCGAAGTGGCGGTGGGTGAGAACCTGCTCGACGCGGGCGAGCACGCCGGGGTGGAAATGGTCGCGGGCTGCTTCAACTGCTCGTGTGGCACCTGCGCGGTCGAAGTAATCCGCGGCGCAGAAAACCTCGCCGCCGTCACGCCGCGCGAAGCCGAGGTGCTTGCCGCCTCGCAGCGCCACCCCGGCCGGTTCCGCCTCGCCTGTGCCACCAAAGTTCTCCGCGGCGAAACCACCATCCGCCAGCTCGACTGACCACCGGACCGCAGCAGGTTTGCCCGCGAAATTCGCGGCTGACGCAGCCACCGTTTCGCCTGCCCGCGGACCAGTCTTAGCGCACCGCCGTGAACACACAGAAGAGTTCGTCGCCGATTCGGCGCCGGCTTTTCAGCCGAAATCGCGCAGCATCCACCAACCGTGCCGCGCCCGCGCCCTCCGCGATCGTAGGCGCCTCGCGCCCGCCGAACACGAATGGGCAGATCGTCAGGTGCAATTCCTGAACCAACTCCGCGCGGAACAGCGCCGCGTTCAATGCGCCTCCGCCTTCGCCCAACAACCGCCGCACGCCCCAACGGGACCGCAGATGCGCGAGCGCCGCGCGGAAATTCAGTTCGCGCTCCCCACAAACCACCACCTCGTCCGCCATCGCCAATAACCGGTCCAGCTTCCTCCGCCCGGCCTGTGCGGTGGTGAGCACGATGATCGGCGAGAACCGCTTCCCAAAGACCGGCGCCTTTGGGTCGAGCGTGCCAGAGCCGGTCACGAGCACGCGCAAGTTGTACTCGGCTAATCCGCGCCGCCGCCGCCGCCGCCGATACCGCTCGCCGCCGGGACCCAGGTGGATGTCGGGGGCGCTCGCAGTTCGCGCCCCGCACATGACCGCGTCCGCCGTCGCGCGCAACTCGTACAGATGTGCGAGATCGCGCGGGCTGCCAAAGGACGACACCGCGCGGTCCGCCGTCGCGATCTTGCCGTCGGCGGTCATCGCCATGTTCACGAAAACGAACGGCAGCGCCGCGTCTGGCGTTTCGACGCCAGCCGGCAAAACGGTCAACCGCGAGCCGGGACTCGCTGCAGGCAAGTTCGGTTTCACCCTGAATTCCGTAGTTGCAGCACTGATGAACGCCGATCAACGCAGGTTGGAACGGGATTGCCCACGCGGGTTGGTTTCACTCGCGGGGGGAACCAACTCGCGTAACTCCGACGCATCGCCTTCTTCATCTGATCCGCGTTCATTGGCGTCCATCGGCGGTTGCCAGTTTTCACAGCAGCAGCATCGCGTCGCCGTAGCTGAAGAACCGGTAGCGCTCGCGCACCGCCTCGGCGTACGCGGCCAGGACAAGGTCGCGCCCGCGCGTTTCCCCCGGCGCGGCAAAGGCGCTCACCAGCATCAAGAGCGTCGATTCGGGCAGGTGGAAATTGGTCAGCAACGCGTCCACGACGCGGAACGATTGCGGCGGGCGCAGGAACAGCCGCGTCCGACCGCGCACCGCGCGCAGACTTCCGGGCGACTGTGCGGCCGCGCTTTCCAGGACGCGCACCGAAGTTGTGCCCACGGCGATCACGCGCCGGCCTTCGCGTTTCGCGGCGTTCACGGCCACCGCGGTGGCCGCGGGCAGTTCGAAGACCTCCTCGTGCATGACGTGGTCCTCGAGGCGGTCGGCCTTTACCGGCGCGAATGTTCCGAGGCCGACGTGGAGCGTGACAAAGCGCACCTCGACGCCCATCGCGGCCACTTGCGCCAACAATTCGGGCGTGAAGTGGAGTCCCGCCGTGGGCGCCGCCACCGAACCCGGGGGGCCGGCGAAAACCGTTTGGTACCGCTCGCGGTCCTCGGCTGTCGGCAGCCCGGCGCGCGCGATGTAAGGTGGCAAGGGTACCTCGCCAAAGGTGTCCAGCACGTCGCGCACGTCCGCCGGCCCATCGAACCGCAACCGGCAACGCCCCTCGGCATTCTTCACCATAACCGTGGCGTCCAACCTCGCGCCCCGCGCCCCGCCCCCCGCGCCTTCGGGCACTCGAACGAACTCGATTTTCGTTCCCGCCCGGACGCGCTTGCCGGGCCGGAGCAGCGCCCACCAATCGTTCACGGCGTTTTCCTCGACCAGGAGCACCTCGAGCTCGCCGCCGCTGTGCGGTTTGAAACCGCGCAGCCGGGCCGGAATCACGCGTGAATCGTTCAGCACCAGCAGATCGCCACGCCGCAGGAAGGCCGGCAAGTCGAGGAACCGGCGATGCTCGATCCGGCCATCGGCACGGTGCAACACGAGCAGACGCGAGCCTTCGCGCTGCGGCGCGGGCGTTTGCGCGATCAGCTCCGGTGTCAGTTCGTAATGAAAATCGGCCCGGTGCACGCACGCGAGGTTAGCACACCTGGACCGCGGCTGTCCGGCCCGGAAATGGCGAAGTCGCGATGGAAAACCGGTGGCCATTCCTGGCGGGCGAACCGCAACGGCCCGGAAAAGCCGAAACCCGCTGCGGGGGCAGCGGGTTTGGCAAAGGTACGGCAGGAATTCGGTAGTGCAGATTGGGCCGTGATGGGTGCCGACTGATGTCGGCAACTATGCGAGTTTCAGATTCATAGCCGAAACTCAGAAAGGGCCGAAAGCAGACCGTTTTCCGAGTTTTTGAGTTTAGGCTGCATTCAAGCTCAACCGGTGGCCGGCGGTTTGGCAACCGGGCCTGCAGCGGGGCCGCGACCCGTCTCCTCTGTCTTTGCCGGTGAGTGCTCGCAGGAGCGCGGGTGTCCAACCCGCGTCGGCGTCTCCTCTGCCTCCGAAAGTGGACGCTCCGAGCCCATGAACTCGGGCATCGTGGCCTCGCCCGCCGCATTGATGCCATCGCGGCGAAGGACTTTCCAGGCGGTCAAGGCCAAAATCCGCAAATCGAGCCAGACGGACCGGTGATCGACATACCAGACATCGAGCCGGAATTTCTCGTCCCAGCTCAGCGCGTTGCGCCCGTTCACCTGGGCCCAGCCCGTCAAGCCCGGCGGGACTTCGTGACGGCGCGCCTGTTCCGGCGTGTACCGCGGCAGGTACTGGACGAGCAACGGCCGCGGGCCGACGAGACTCATTTCGCCTTTGAGGACGTTCACGAGTTCGGGCAATTCGTCCAGCGAAGTGGACCGCAGCCAGCGGCCGAAGGGCGTCAAACGTTGGGCATCGGGGAACAACTTGCCCTGGGCGTCGCGCGCGTCGGTCATGGTGCGGAATTTGAGCAGTTGAAAAATCCGCCCGTGCCGGCCGGGACGTTGCTGGCGGAAGAGGATCGGCCTTCCCAGTGCGAGCCATACCGAAAGACTTGCCGCCCCGAGGGCCGTAAGCCACAGCGGGGCGGTAAGCACCAAGACCGCGAGATCGAAGAGGCGTTTGCTCACCCCTGGCTGGCCTTGTCCGGTTGTGACGGCGGGGCGGTTTCCGAATCGGCTTGGCGCTCCAGCTCGGACGCCTTGAGTTCAAGCTTCTTGAGCAACCAAGCCATGATGATGACCCCCACCGCGGTAAAGGCGAGGATCGACCAGCCAGCCGCATCGTGGTATTCCTTGACAGCATCGATGCCTTTGGAGTTGGCCTCGAGGGAAAGAAAGAGCGACCGGATAAGATTACCGAGGATCGCCAGCCCGATCCCGCAAACGAACAGAAGCACCTGCAGGCCTGGACGTTTGAGCGTGAGATAGCCGATGAAGATCGTGGCCATGACGGTGGATTGCAGGCTGCGAATGCCGCTGCAGGCTTCGTCGATGCCCACCGTGCTCGCCGGCAGGTGGATCAGACTGCCGACCTGCTGTGCCGGGATGCCAAGCAGATTCAGCACTTCGGTGTTCGCCCAAGCGACCTTGTTTTGCAGCCCGCCGACGATCAGGCCCTGGATGGCGCTCGGCATCGGCATGGCGATGAGAATGAACCCGAACGCCAGGCCGAAGGCGCGCACACCGGGCCAGCCAAAGACCATGCCCAAATTCGCGGCCACGACAAACATGACTCCCAAGGCCAGGCCCACCGTGCTGGCTGCGTTCGAGCCGAGCGCGGCCTGATAAATTTGTACCAGGAAAAGCAAAGCCAGTCCGGTGCACGCCAAGGTGGCCGACCACCACCGCGGTTTCCAGTGGATCGGCGGACGCTTTTCCCAAGCTTCCCAAAACAAGTATGCGCAGAGCAACAGCACGACCCAGCCGAATTGGAGATCGGGGTTGTTGCTCCAAAACCATTGGGCACGCGACACCAGCCAGGCCATCGCGAGGAAAGCCGGCGCGAGTATGGCGAGCGGTTGCAGGGCGATGGTCATCAGTAATCGCGGTGCTTTAGGATTGGTGCCCGGTCCAAGCGTGCAACTCGGTTTCGTAATCCACCGGCGTGAGCCAGGGTTCCAGAAACGACTGCAGCAACGCGTCCGCCGACACCCAATCCCCGCCGGCCACTTCGGTCGAAATCCGGATGAACTGCTTGGGGCCGAGAATCGGCCGGCGCGCTTTGAACGCATCCCAAATTCTTTCCCAAAACCGTTTATCTGTGGCGCGCAGACCGGCCCCCATGGCACCTGATTTCCTGGCCGCTTCGTTCACGGCATACTTCATGCCCACGGACAGGTTGTGGTCGAGCCGGTAAGGCAAAGGCTGCCCGCCCACCAACCCGCCGAAATAGACCAGTTCCCGATGTCCTCCGGCCACAAAGATTCGGCGCTCGAAAATCATCTTCACCCCGTGCACGGCCACTTCGACGGAGTCGGGCACCACCGGCTCGAATTCCCATCCCGCCTGCGTCCAGCAACGATCCGGCGTATGGACGAACAAACCGATGTCGTAAGGCTTGGCCGTGTAACGCTTCGCGGAAAAGACCTGCACGGACCGTTGGGTCTCCGGTTGATCGAATTCCCCGCTCACCGTCCGGTCGGCAACCAACAGCTTCTCCGCCGAATCCGCCACCGGAATTGCCTTGAAAGTCCAGCCTGTCAGGTTGGTGCGCTCGCTAAGCCAGACTGGGTTCAGGCTTTGGTCTGAGCGGGTGTACCACACGCCGGGGAAAGCCCAGAGCGCGGCGACTAAGATGCCTAAGGCCGCCGTAATCAGGATTGGCAGTCGCTTGCTCAGCATGGTAGCTCGAATTTGCCGGACCCGCTCTGCCTCGTTGGGGTCTCGCCACTCTCCTCGGAAAGCAGCCTGGCGGCCAGTTCATGGATGCGATCCGCGTCCCTGACGCCGATCTGGGTCAGCGGGTTCCCTCCATAAATCCCCCAAGGTTTCAGGTCCCGGTGGACCACCGATCCCGCGGCGACCACGGCCCCTTCTCCGATGGTGACATCCGGCAATACCACACTGTTGGTGAGGACCAAGGCGTGCGCCCCAATTAAGACCCGCCCCCGCCTCACGGAACGATACGGCGATGGCACTGTCGGGTTCGTCATGCCGCTGCCATCGACCAACTCCGTCCCCGTGACCAACCGCCCGCCCGCCCCGATTCCGGCGTAATCCCCGATGACACACCTCCCGCCACCACTGATGGAACTCTGGAACGCCAGGTGAACATGACACCCGAGCTCGACCCGCTCGCCGCCAAAGATCGTGACGCCCTCATCGATTTGTGAAAAATCCCCCACCGAAATGACCTCGGGATTCAACAACCGGGCCCCAACGAACACCCGTACCCGCCGCCCGCAGGCTTTCAGGTGGCGCGCCAGCTCTTCCTCAGACACCAATTCCCCCGGCTGGAAAACCGCGGATCGCGAACGGAACTTAGGAGTCTTCACGGCATTGAGAGAATGCTGGCCGAAGCCGTCTCCTCTGCAACACGCTTGCTCGGCCTACACCAAGTAGGGTTGGTATTCGGGTACCAACTCCTTGATTCGCAACTTAAGCTGATTGCGTTCGAGGCTGTGCAGTTGCCCCGCCAACGTCTCGAAAGCAGCCTGCACTTCGCTCAGCGGCCGCGCCTGGCTCAGAAACCGCATCACTTTGGGATGCGAAGTGGACTCATGGTTCTCGGCCGAGTGGCTGAGTTCCTCGAACAGTTTCTCGCCCGGACGCAAGCCGGTGAACCGTATCTCGATGTCTTCATCAGGTTCCAGGCCGCTTAGTTGGATGAGCTGGCGGGCCAGGTCCACGATCTTGACGGGGCGGCCCATGTCGAGCACGAAGATTTCACCGCCGTGGCCCATGACGGCGCTT